>NC_020908.1:4277500-4585093 GCF_000155735.2 Octadecabacter arcticus 238 | reverse complement strand
GGACCTTAGTTCTCTCATCCTTGCTATTTCAAATGCTTGCATCGGCGTCGCAAATCAGGTGAAAAATTCAGCGTTGGAGGGCAATCTTGGTGTTACCGGCATAATCAATGTCCAAGGCGAAACTCAACAAACTTTGGATCTTAAGGCGAACGACCTGTTCGTCAAGATTTGTAGTGCCAACCCTAAGCTCGCTGCCATCGTGTCCGAAGAAGTTGAGGAACCGCTATGGCTCAAAGAACCTGAAAAGGATGATTTCATCCTCTATATTGACCCATTGGATGGGTCTTCTAATCTCAATGTGGACTTGTCGGTTGGTTCGATATTTTCAATAACACGGGTCGGATCAAGCGATGCAAGATGTGTGTTACGTTCTGGTAAACACCAACTTGCCGCAGGTTACGCTATATACGGATCTTCGACGATGTTTGTCGTCAGCACAGGCCGAGATGTCCAAGGATACACATTATGCGTCAGCTCTGGCGATTTCATCCTCACCCATCCGTTCATGACAATCCCCAAATCGACAAGCGAGTTCGCCATTAATACCTCACGAGCCCGCTTTTGGAAGTCACCGATTCGTCGATACGTTAGCGAATGTACAGCTGGAGAAGCGGGACCAAGGGGTCAAGATTTCAACATGCGTTGGACGGCTTCGATGGTCGCAGATGTTCATCGCATTTTGGTTCGTGGTGGTGTCTTTCTCTATCCTAAAGACACGAATAACCAATCAACTGGTGGGAAGATTCGGTTGCTCTACGAAGCCAACCCAATGGCTTTTATTGTGAAAGCTGCTGCTGGCCGCGCTTCGACGGGGGATGAGGATATCCTGAGTATCTCCCCAAAGAGCCTGCATCAAAGGACATCTGTAATACTAGGGTCGGCTGACGAGGTGAATTTGATTGAGTCATATCATTAACAGTAATCGCGGATGTTCCGCACAAAAAGGAAGTTCTTGAATGGCTCTCGTTTCTCTTCGCCAGTTGCTTGATCACGCAGCCGAATACAACTATGCGATCCCAGCTTTTAATGTGAATAATATGGAGCAAATGTTGGCAATCATGTCAGCAGGTCACAGTACTGACAGTCCTGTCATTATGCAGGCCAGCCGTGGTGCGCGAAGCTACGCCAATGACATCGTATTATCCCACATCATTCAAGCGGCCATCGAGCTATATCCACATATCCCCGTTTGCATGCACCAAGACCATGGCAATTCCCCTGCGACGTGCCTTTCTGCGATAACCCATGGATATTCTTCAGTCATGATGGATGGGTCTTTGGCGGCCGATGGAAAGACACCCACAAATTTTCAAGAAAACGTCCAGGTAACAAGCAAAGTGGTTGAGCTTGCGCACATGGTCGGCGTTTCAGTTGAAGGTGAAATTGGACACCTTGGCTCACTTGAAACAGGGAAAGGTGAAGCTGAGGACGGGCATGGTTTTGAGGGCAGTCTTAGTCGGGACATGTTATTGACCGACCCCGAGGAAGCTGAAACATTTGTTTCTTTAACCAATGTCGATGCACTTGCTATCGCCATTGGAACAAGCCACGGGGCATATAAATTTACGCGCAAACCCGACGGCGAAATTCTGGCCATGGATCGGCTCCAAGAAATCCATGCACGCATCCCGCGCACCCATCTTGTGATGCACGGTTCATCCTCTGTACCGCAGGAGTTGCAGGACATTATCAATGACGCGGGAGGGCAAATCGAGCCGACATGGGGTGTTCCAGTAGAAGAAATACAGTTGGGCATCAAATCAGGGGTGCGCAAAGTGAATGTGGACACAGATTTACGCTTGGCTTTGACAGGGGCGATTCGAAAGACTTTTGCCCTTAACCCCTCTGAATTTGATCCAAGAAAATATCTCATGCCGGGACGCGAAGCGATGTCGAAGGTTTGCAGAGAACGGTATGAGCAGTTTGGAACAGCGGGCCACGCCCAAAAAATCAAACCCGTTGCGCTGACCGAAATGGCAAAACGTTATTGAGAGAATCTTCATGCCGAGACACTTGATCCTTTTATAGTGCGGCATACGCCCAAGCAACCAAACAGCGGCGCTGTTTGGTTCAGTAGCTTGCAAATTTTCCTCATAACTGGCCTGAATATGGCTGAAGGACGCACGGTCTGACAAAAGCTCCAAATCGTTGAGACGGCTGCAAAACCCACATAGCCAGATATATCCGTAACCTCCTTAAAATCCTACGGTCGATGTAGACGTATGAGATGGATTCCATTAGGATCAACAATAGCAACAGGCTGCCCGCTGCGAGACCTATGATCTTTTTCTCTGAGAAGTGCATAAATGAAGCCTTGGTCGGCTGAGCAGCCTTTTCTTTAACAACACCAAATCTAAGACTCGAATCCAGAGCTTTTAGAGGCGGCAGAAGCTAAGGCAGGTTAATTCAATGACAGACACTTCATTGGGTCATGAAGCAGATCACAGGGTCGTTGAACGACGCCGCGGCAACTCGGACTCAAGCCGTGAAATTCGCATGAGGGCTGCTTGGCTCTATCACGTCGAAGGCTTGACTCAGCAAAAAACCGCAAAGCTTCTCAACATCAACCGGGTCCAAGTGACAAGGTTACTCGCGGAGGCTCTAAAGAGGGGTGAGGTCGATATTCGCATCAACACCTCTATTTCTTCAATCATCGAGACGGAACGGGCCGTTGGACAAGCGTTTGGAATTTCGAAAGTTATCGTAGCGCCTATGGCCAACGAAGACCTTGACCCCACGAAAGCGATAGCATTTGTGGCAGGCCAGTTCATCTCGGATTATGTCCAGTCAGATATGAAAATTGGCGTTGGTTGGGGTAGGACCCTCTACTCATCACTGCCGCACATTCAAGGTAGGGAACTAGAAAAAGTAAGGGTTATTTCCCTGCTTGGCGGAATCTCTCAGGCCAAGCGTTTTAACCCTGCGGAATTTGCATGGCAATTTGCTGAGTTGTTTAACGGCGAAGGCTATTTGGTTCCCGCTCCAGCTCTTGTGGACAGTCCAGAAACCAAACACGCATTGCTTGAGCGTTGTGGAATAAACCAGATTTTCGAACTTGCCGATAACCTTGATGTAGCATTCCTGAGTGCTGGAGGTATTGAGGGGATCACGACATCTTATCGTTTAGGCCATATAAATGAAGCAGATAGACAAAGCTTGATAGCTGCTGGAGCAGTGGGCGATCTTCTATACAATTTCATCTCAGAAGACGGGGAGCTTGTTGATCACAATGTGAACACGCGAGGTATTTCTGTTGGTATTGACCGATTAAAAAATGCCACCGACCGAGTCCTAATCTCAGGAGGCAAGGAGAAAGTCAAAGTTATGCTTGGTTGCGTAAAGTTGGTAAAACCAACCGTGTTTATAACTGATGAGTTCACCGCGAAGGCAATGTTGCTTTCAAAAGGTTAAATCGACGACTACTTTGGACAACTGGTAATCCCCCCATTTTTAAATGGGTGCGGCTGTAGAACTTATGTGGCTATTTTCAGTTTCGGGGGTTTTATCCCGCCGGCGCCCATATTCGGGCGGTCATTGTTGTAGGCTCAATTCGCATTAGCTATGCACATGGTCTAACCGGCAGGATACCTGCTGCTGCGGCGAGGACTGCGCGTGGTGTTGGCTGCCTTGGAAGCACTGCGAGATGAAACCATCTGAGATAGCTATCGAGATACGTGGTGGCGACGCCACGATGGCGACGAAGGAAGGACTTGAGCCGCTCATGGCGGCTGTTGACGGTCTGGATGTGCAGTTCTCCCCGGACGCGCTCGCCAGCGGTTTGGTTGAGCGCCTCATGGCTGATGCCCATCGCGGTGGCGCAGGGCGGATAACTGGTGCAGCCGTCAGTGACCAGTAGGGCGTCCTGATCAAGAACTGGCTGCAAAACCGCTTGCAAATGAGCGGCAGACACCGCCGGCAATATGGCGCTGACGGTCGCGCCGGAGCGGTCGGCGGCCACCAAAACTGGAACTTGCTCATGCGATACCGGTGTTTGTCAAAGGTGTTGTCCGCCGATTTCATGCAGCGTCTCTGATTTCAGAGGCGCTGATTTCGTTTTCTGGGTTCAGCCAGACGGGTCCTGCTGGTTGCCAGTTTCGGGTTTTTCCTGACCAGCGTTGCGGGTTTTGCGCGCGAGCAGTTGCATAGAGATTGGCACGATTTGTGAGCGTTGCACGATCATGACCTGCGTGGCGCGCATTCGGCGTGACGAAGCGGATGGCGCTGTGCAGGTGTTCACTATTGTACCAACCAGCGAAGGTTTGGACCCAGGTTTGAGCATCCGCCTTGGTGGCAAAGCCCTTGGTCGGCCAGTCCGGGCGGTATTTGCAGGTTCGGAGCAACGCCTCTGAGAAAGGGTTGTCGTTGCTTACGCGAGGGCGACTGTAGGAGGCCGTGATCCCTAGTTTTTCCATCGTCACCTTCATCGTGGCGCCCTTCATAGGACTGCCGTTGTCAGCGTGCAGAACCAAGGGGCGCATCTGACAGCCCTCCGCTAGCACTGCTTGCCGGATCAGAATGGCAGCCAGATCCGCACTTTCACGCTCATGGATGTACAGCCCACGATCTTCCGGCTGAAGATGTCCACGATCAGATACAGATAGAAGAACATGCCTGCGACAGGTCCCGGCATCCAGGTAATGTCCCAGGTCCAGACCTCACAGGGCGCACTGGCCTGATAGCTTGTGGGCTTCTTACGCTTGACTGGGGACTTGGCTCGACCCCGGTGATGCTGCAATCCATTGGCGCGCAGAATGCGGTAGAAACTCGATTCCGAGGCTAGATACTGCCCCCGATCTGCTAGCTTTGGCACAATCTGACTTGGGGGAAGGCTAGAGAACTCCTTTGAATTACAGACATCTAGAACAGCCGCGCGTTCTGCCGTACTCAACGCGTTTGCTGGTTCCGCACGCGGCACGAGGGGGCGCTTATCAGGGCGAACCTCGCCGTCTTTTGTCCAGCGCCGCAGAGTGCGTTCGCTGATTTCCAACTCGGAACAGGCTTTGGCGCGCTGCGCTCCTGCGGTGACGGCCTCATTGATCAGAGCAACTGCGGTTTGGCGATCTGGGGTGCTGATCATGCGTCCTCTCCGTCCCCCCAGATCGCTGAGGCCTTTTTTCGCAGAACAAGCAGTGCTGCAGTTTCGGCCAGTGCGCGATCCTTGCGAGCAAGCTCGCGTTCCAAATCTTTCATCCGTTTCTTGTCTTCCTTGGTCGCACGCACAAGACGTGCTGCACTCGTGCGGTCCCAGTCGTTGGCCTGCTCGCAAGCAACTCGCCACATGGCAATCTGCGCCGGGTAAAGGCCGCGTTTGCGGCAGTATTCGGCTAGGTCAGCCTCGTTCAGCGCAGCAGTTTCCAACACCGCCGCAAACTTGTCACGTGAAGACCAGCCCTCAGGGCTCGCATCAGCGTCAGGCAAAAGCTGCCCCTTGTTGCGCGCCTGAGCACGCCAAGCATACTACACGACAGTAGGGTGGTTGAGGGTGTCAGAAGGTGATTTAGGAGCGGACTCTTATCGCTAAAAAAGGTTCCACTGATGATCACGAAAGCCCTGACGACCCTCAAGAAGAGGTTATCCCCCCATTTAGAGTTGAGCAACAGTCGCCTTGAAAGTGTATAGGTTCAGGTGTTTTGAGACTCACACGACTTTGGCCTGAGTGATTCGAATGTACTCCATTGGTGTCTTGCCTTTCAAGGCATGATGAGGCCTGAATGTGTTGTATTTATCGACGGCTTTTCGAAGTTCAAACCGCATCGCTCCTATGCTGTCGGCAATGAGATCACGACATGCATAGAACTCTTCGCGGAAGGTGCGGTTACCGCGCTCGACACCACCGTTGTATTTTGGCCTTGCTGGCGGCAGCACAATGAGCGGGATCTCCATCTGTTCGCACGCTGTCTCAAAATCGGCCATAAACTCAGACCCGCCATCGACTTGAATTGAGATGATCTTATAGGGAGCTATTTCCACGAGTTCTTGCAAAAACCGTTTGGCAGAGCGTGCCGTGGCATTCGAATAAACTTGCGCGTGGATATGCTTGCTACACCTCTCCCAGGCTTGAAAGTGTTTGCACGTGACGCCGTTCTTCGTGGCAGTCATATGATCGATCTGCACACGCTCGCCAACCACAATATCTTTGTAATCCCTATATTTCCATCCCTTGGCATGCCCCTTGGAAAAATTACGCTTGCGCTTTTGGGGCGCAGATCTTGATCGTGTGATCAGGCCTTTTTTCCTTAGAAAGCTCAAAATGCGCCCCACGGTGCTATCGCTCATGGTTTGCTTTTTGTCGCGACGCAAGATGGCCCCTATTTTCTCCTTACCGTAGGTTTCATTGTCGCGGCGGGCCTCAAGCACCAATTGCTTTTCTGCCTCGCCCCACTGTGACTTGTTGCAGCGTTTGGGAGCCTTTGAAGGCGGTATGATTGCCTGCGCCAAATCCTTCAAAATACGCTTGTGACGGTAATATGTCGCGCGCGAGATGCCGACGAATTCAGCGCACTTTGATAGAGAAACGCCCTCTGTACGTAAGTCGTCCCATTGCCGAACCTGACCTTCGTATTTGATACGGTACACGTCCAAACATTCTTGTGTCCGCGCCCAAGCATAAAGTTTATAAACGTTCTTGTGCAGTCCGATGATTTGCATATTGGCCTCGTGAGCTGGTTTCTTTCAATTCTCAGTCTCCGAGGTCGCCTAAATCTTGGCAACAAAATTTTGACTCACATCTATCTGAACTTATTCAAAACGATGTGCCTCTTGATCATGGGAATGGTGAATGCCCGGACGGTAAATTTGAGCCATCTGGCCTGTGAGTTTCCTACCGATAGCAAGGTTGAAAGCACCTACCGTCGCCTACAACGCTTTTTCCAGCATGTTGATCTTGGCTCGGATTGGGCGGCCCCCTTGCTTGTTGAAATGATTGGTTCTGGCCCCACCTGGCATTTATGCTTGGACCGAACAAATTGGAAAATTGGCCAACGCCATGTCAACTTCTTGGTCTTAGCCCTTGTCACACGCCGCCACCGTATTCCGTTGATGTGGAGCGTTTTGGGGCGTGCAGGGAACAGCGATACTGCTCAGCGCATTGCCTTGATGAAACGTTATCTGTCGGTGTTTGAGGTCTCCACCATCAAGTTCTTGTTAGCGGACCGGGAATTCATTGGAGCACAATGGTTGGATTTTCTTCATAAAAACAACGTCCCATTTGTCATCCGTATCAAAGCAAACCAACTTGTGACCACACAGGACGGGAAAACGCAAAATCTAAGCACCTTGTTGCGCACCTGTCGCGGTAAGCGCAACTTTGATGCCCGATTTGGAGGCAACAATTTGGGGGAGGCCACGTGGTTTAGCTTTGCTGCAAAGCGCATCAAGGGGGGTGAGCTTTTGATCGTCGTCTCTAACCGGCCCGCACATCGGGCCCTCGCCACCTACAAGAAAAGATGGGCCATTGAGAGCCTCTTTGGCGACACAAAGACACGCGGCTTCAATCTTGAAGACACACGACTGACCATCTCCAAAAAACTTGAGCTTCTTTTAGGTCTCGTTGCGCTCGCGGTTGCATGGGCATCTAAAACCGCCACAAAGCTTATTGGAGGCGGGAAAATGAAGCGGAAAAAACACGGATATTTTGCAAAGTCATTCTTTCGAATTGGCTTCGATCAGCTCCGTAAACTGCTCAGGTCAGACCCAAACGCCGCTGTCTCACCGTGGATACTAATTCCACCCATAATCACAAGAGTCGTGTAGTATGCACGCCAAGAGAAAAGCGTCGCCTCCGAAATCCCTTCCTCCTGCGAAAGCTGCCGAATGGTCACGTTGTTTGGCGGAAGCATCCGTTTCAGCACAGCTGCTTTTCGTTCCAGTGAATATCCCATGTCATTGTCCTAATCCGCTCACCTGAAAATTAGAGAAAAATAGAGCAGCGGACAACATCCCTGACAGAGGGGGATACCCCCCCGTTTGGACGCCTTGCCGCCGCGCCTGCGGGCCTTGCGATCGAGGTTTCGTTCGCCTTCACGACTGCTCAAGACAAACGTCTCATCGGCCTCGACGATACCGCGCAGTTTGATCGCGCCAGCCGTCACAGCCCGCAGGAAGCGGTGACGCCAGCGAAAAGCCGTGCTGCTGGCCACCCCGCAGCGGGCCGCCGAGGTCTTCACCGTGTCGCCATCGCTTAATGACCCAGCAAATTCCGTCCAGCAATCTTTGTGTCGCAGCCGAGCTAACGGCGTCCCAGTTAGGGCGTTGAAGGTTTTGCTGCAGATCTTGCAAAAATACCGCTTCAGCCCGTTAGAGCGGCCTCGGATCACAGCCCCGCCCGCCGCACAATGCGGACAGTTTCGTGCCGTCCCGATCCGCTCCTCCAACAGTCCGATCACGGCTTCCAGCGACGGCTGACCAGCCAGCAACCGAACCGTTGCGATCCGCTGGTACGAGGACAGATCATCAATCTCAGATAGCCAGGCCAGATAGTCGTGATGGTCCATGCGCGCCTCCTGCGTTCACTTTTTGTTCTATATCATTGGGGAGTGCATAGCTAATGCGAATTGAGCCTTGTTGTAAGACCATAGACATTGTGTGGCGAATTATTGTGTCTCCTCGATGTTTGCAATGATGTGTTGATCAAACAAGGCACATCCTCACAGATCGAAAACACTCCGTACATTCATTCGAAATTACTTACCATTATTCAATAAATACTTGTCTTCTACCTGCTCAGGTTGATGATTGCTTCGGGGAGCTGAGACATAGTTTCGATGATCAAATTGGGTCCGAGTTCTGCCAATTTTAATTTCAGACTTGCCGGTGTCGCATGAGACCCGCCAACAAACCCAATACACTTCATTCCTGCAGCGAGCGCGGCAGAAATGCCTGCGGGGCTGTCCTCGACAACGATGCAGTTTTCTGGCCGAACACAGTGTTGAGCCGCAGCGTGTAGAAACAGGTCTGGTTCAGGTTTCCCGCGTGACACGGTTCCTGCGCCAAATTTGGTGCAATCAATGACATTGTCTAATCCTGTAATTGCCAGTGATCTGAGGATGCGATCCATACTGCTTGAAGACGCGATGCATCTTTGGCCCTTGATCGCATTGTAGGCACCGAGAATTCCGGAAATTGGTTTCAGTTGTGCATCGAAGAGCTGAAATAGTTTCGTTTTGAACGCTGCTTCATCAAGCGGTGGAATTTCAATGCCAAATGCAGCCATCACAGATTGATCGGCCTTCGCGATCTGCTTCCCGAGGAATGCACCATAAGCTTGATTTTCCGTCAGGTCTAAGCCGTGTTGCGACATTTCGGCGATCAGCAAGCCGACGGAAATTGTCTCACTATCGACGATCACGCCGTCAAAGTCGAAGATGACAAGTTGCTGATTCGATTTTGACATGAAACTTGTCCTTCGAGATAACACGAGCGGTGAGTCTTTCTACCAATTACGTTTATATAAAACAACTAGGGCCTGTTGATATTACCGATTCCCTTTTCCAATAATTTCAGATTCAAGCTTCCAAAAGGGAGGCGCGAAGGCTTATCCCCTTTGCTCCGGCGGCACCTGATGTAGTGCGAAGCGGCTTGCCAATCTAGAATGTTCTGGTATTGTTCTTCCCATGCCAGCCAGATGGAAAAACGACAAACCCATGTCCCGCCCCGCGTTCGACGCCAGGTTTTCTGATGAGGAAGCGTGTTCGCATTATCTGGTGGAACATCGTTGGCCTGAGGGCTTCGTCTGTCCTTCCTGTGGCACCTGCAAGGGCTGGCCGTTAAAGCGAAATCGCGCGACTTGGGAATGTGCCGGTTGCGCACGGCAGACATCCGTGACGGCTGGCACGGTAATGCACAGCAGCCATTTGCCGTTGCGAATTTGGTTTCTTGCCGCGCACATCATCACCAGCCATTCCAACGGCATGTCAGCGCTGCAACTTCAGGCGCAACTTGGCCTTGGCAGCTACAAGACGGGTCGCCATCGTCGCTCGGACCGATGGCGCTTCTCGGCGACCTCCTCTTGCAAAAGCTGCGGCGGTCGATGGTCAACCCTGACCGCAACCCCCTGAAAGACCTTGTCGAAATCGATGAAACAGAGATGCCGTTCCGGTCCCGGCATGATCCCGAGGACCGGCCAAAGGGTGGGCGGAGCCCGGTTGGAAAGATGTTTGTCGTCTGTGCCGTCGAGTTATCAAGTGACGGACATCCGCGCCGTATCAGGATGAAACACATTCCCGACGGCGCGTCAAAGACGCTGCACGGGTTCATTGGTCAGGCTGTTGAGCCTGGCGCTCACATCATCACGGACGGCTGGCTCGGTTACGAAAATCCGCCTGCAAACACGCATGAGGCGAAGGTCGTCAGCGGCAAAAAGGCACGCGACATACTCCACTGGGTCCACCGCGTGTTCTCCAACCTGAAAACGCGGGCAAAAGGCGTCTTCCACGGCCTCAGAAAGTGCCATCTGCAACGCTATCTTGACTAATTCGTGTTCCGCTGGAACCGACGGCGACACATGCGAAGCGGCTTCGACACGCTGCTAGGGATCGGTGTTGGTCTCGGGCCAGCGACATATCGTGATTTTGTTAAACAGCGCGCCTGAAGGCCCTCGTTCACGGCAAAAGCCACGCCCTATAAACCCACCAGACATTACAAACTGATCCGATCCGCCTCTAAAGCCACAAGGGCAAGATTCTGCGCCGCGTCAACATGTGGGGCAACCGGACTAAAAGGGATAAGCTTTGGAGGCGCGAATGTTGAGTGACAGGTTTATGATTAGTGACAAACAGTGGGAGTTGATTGAACCCCATTGTCTTGGGAAAAAGAGCGATCCGGGTCGGAGTGGTAGTGATGCCCGCTTATTTATAGAGGCCGTTTTGTGGATTGCTCGGACAGGTGCCCCGTGGCGCGATTTGCCGGCTGAATTTGGCAAGTGGAACTCAGTTTTCAAGCGGTTTAGATATTGGGTTAAACGAGATTTTTTTCATATTATGTTCAAAGACTTATCCATAGACAGCGACTTCGAATATACGATGATTGATGGCACGATCTGCAAAGTACACCGTCACGGACAGGGCGCAAAAGGGGGACTCTAAATCAGGCCATCGGGAAATCTAGGGGCGGAATGACCACCAAAATCCTTGCCCTGACAGACGCCCTTGGCAATCTGATCGACTTCAGGCTGATGCCCGGACAGGCGCATGATCTGGTAAAAACTCGTGAATTACTGGCAGGTGTTTGCTGCCACAGTCTCTTGGCTGACAAGGCCTTTGATGCGGACTGGCTTCGGGAGTTATTGGCTGAACGGAGCATTGAGGCCATTATTCCACCAAAATCCAATCGTAAAAATCCAGCATCATGCGACATGGAGATCTACAAGTGGAGGCACCTCGTGGAAAATTTCTTTCAGAAACTCAAAGAATTCAAACGCGTAGCAATGCGTGCGTGCAAAGCCGATACCAGCTTCGAAGCCATGATACACATTGGAGCAACAATCATTCGCACAAGATGAATATCCACAGACCCTAGTTACCGTTGGTTTTCGGTCAATTCGTACAGTCTGGGGTCGTGTGTGGGTGCCCCCAGTTTTGCAAGGCTTTTCTGAGGGAATGGAACAAGATTGATTGCGGTCGTGTGTTAGGCCTCATGTTGCGGCTTTTCACACGCCGCGGGCCGGTATGGTTAGTTCGCTGATCAGGTCCAATTCGAATCCACGGGCTTGAGCGCCCGACCTCTATCTGGTTTTCCCGATCATTTTACTTCAATCGACGTCCATATTTTCCAGAGCATTCCTTGCTTACCGATACGTATCTTTTTGACGCATCGGATTCTTACGAAACGATAATTTTTTCTATTTTGTAGACCTCGTTCTTGGTAATCATTGCCCAGATTTGGCGTGCCATCTTGTTAGCCAATGCGACAGCAGCCACCATTTTGGGCTTTCGATCGAGCTTGTCTTGGAGCCAAGGTTCGGCGCGACTGCCTTGTCGGGCATGACCTGCTATTCGGCTCATTGCCCCAATGACAAGTGCCCGCCGGATGTCCTTTTGGCCCATCTTTGTGATTTGCCCGAGCCTCGATTTTCCTCCAGTCGATTTCTGTAAGGGAATAAGCCAGAGCCATGCAGCAAAATTGCGCCCACTTTTAAACGTTGTCATGTCAGGGGCAAATGTTTCGATAGTCATCGCTCCAATTGGGCCTACGCCTGGCATCGTTTGCAGACGTTTCAACCTGGGACTTGATGTGCCGTATGTCTTAATTTTCCCAGTCAAAATATCGATCTTACAAGTCAGATGCATAATTTGGTCAAAATGAATGTTTGCCATCTCTGTAGCCAGAGCCGGCAACGTTTTATCGGCTTCAACCAGCTCTTTTAGCCTGACGAGATTCTTGATCCCGACTGAAACGATAAGACCAAATTCCGCCATATGCCCTCACAACGCATTTACTGTTGCTGTGTGATGGTCGATCAATTGATCCCGTGTTCGCATCATCATCGAAAGTGCTTGTTTCTTGGCGCTTTTGGGCTCGACAAAGCTCATGTTCGGGCGAAGCACGGCTTCAACAATTGCTTCAGCATCTGCTGCGTCGTTTTTCTGTCGTTTAACAAATGGCTTCACATAGATTGGGGGAATGAGCTTTATTTCGTGGCCCAATTCCGAGAGCGTACGGGCCCAGTAATATGATGTAGAGCAAGCCTCCATAGCCACCAGACAATTTGGCTGTGCAGCCATGAACTTATGGAACTGCGTGCGCGAGAGCTTCTTGCAAAACAGAACCTCCCCAGATCCGCAGGCTCCGTGTACCTGAAATACGTTCTTTGTCAAATCGACGCCGATGATAATATCTCGCGGATTCAACTCGCCAGTGCAACTTTACCCACGGTATGATGCGTGAGGCAGCGATGCCCAAGTGCTTCTCACCGTCTAAAGTAAAGGAACATAAATGCGAGCCTATCACCGCCTCACGAGTTATTGTCAAATCTGGTGTTTGAGTATTGTTGGTCATGCGGTGATCTGGTCGGGGTTTGTGGTTTCGATTCCGTCTTTGAACGTGACGCCTGTGATGACTTTTGCGAGGTAGTCAAAGCCGCGTAGCTTCCTCCAATTTTGCTCAGCACATTGCCTCAGTTTGAACATCATGTGCAGCATGCCATCGCGTGACAGGCAGCCCTTTGAACGCTTGGTACGATGCCGGATCGTCGCGAAGGCCGATTCAATTGGATTGCTAGTGCGGATGCTTTGCCAATGCTGCGCCGGGAAGTCGAAGAATGCCATGAGTTCCTCACGATCTTTTTGCAGGCATAGTGTGGCCTTGGGATATTTGGGTTCGTAGGTTTTGATGAACAGATCGAACGCCTTTTCTGCATCGACTTTGGTCTCGGCCTGCCAGATGTCGTGCAGCGCGGCCTTGGCTTTTGGCTGAGACAGCTTGGGTAAACAATTGAGCACGTTCATCGTTTTGTGTTGCCAACAGCGTTGATGGCGGGTCTCAGGATAGACTTCGTCCATGGCCGCCCAAAACCCCATGGCACCGTCCCCGATGGCCAGTTTGGGCGCATTCATGCCTCAGCTTTTGAGGTTAAGCAGAACCTCGCGCCAGCTCTGCGTGGACTCGCGCACCCCATCCTCAATTGCCAGAAATCGCTTCTTGCCACGGGCAGTTACCCCAATAATAACAAGGGCACAGAGCTTGTCATCCTCGCCCCGAAGGCCGCTGTGAACGCCGTCGGCCCAGATATAGACGATGGGCTCGTCATCTAACTCAGCGCCTTTCCAAGCCTCGTATTCATTGGCCCAATCGCGTTTTAAACGCGAAACCGTATTAGCCGACAAGCCAACGGCATCTGGGCCCAGAAGAACCTTGAGGGCGGGAGCCATCTCGCCGCTGGAGATCCCTTTGAGGTAAAGCCATGGCAAGGCCGCTTCCAGCGTCTTCGTGCGGCGCACATAGGGCGGCACCAGGGCAGACCGGAATGTCACCAGTGTGCCGTCCTTGGACCGAACCTTTGGAATGCGCACGCTCACAGGGCCAATGCCCGTTTGAAACGGGCGGGCCGGATGATGTCCATTACGCACGACTGCCGCGTGACCGGCATCGGTGCGTAAGCCGGTAAATTGCGCCAAATAACTGACAAGCTCAGCCTCAACTGCTGTCGCGATCAGTTGTTGTGCTCCCGTTTTCAGCAACTCCGTCAACGCGTCCGTCATCTCGTCTCGACGCGCAAAATCAACAATGTTAGTAGTTCCCATGGTGGTGTATCTCCTTTGGTTGGGCTGCTGTCTTCCAACAACAATTCAACCAGATACGCCGCCAACCTTCAAACCACTCAAACACCAGATTCAGTCATAGCTCCCGCCTCACTGAGGGGTAGCGTAACCAAGTTTATGCGTTGAAGAAAGCAGGTTTGAAGCAATATGCCATTGCGGATCAGATCGGCGTGAACAAATCGACGATTTCGTGGGAATTTACGCGCAACACAGGCCTGCGCGGATATCGCCCCAAGCAGGCGCATCGTCTGGCTTGCTCACGGCAGGCACAAATTTGCCGGACCCGTATCTCGGATGCGGCGTGGACTGGGATTGAAAAGATGATCCGGGAGGAATTGAGCCCCGAGCAGATTACAGGTCATCTGAAAGATATTGGTGAGCCAAGCGTCAGCCCAGAATGGATCTACCAGCATCTCTATGCAGACAAGCGTAACGGTGGCGACCTTCACACCCATCTGAGATCTCAAAAGCAACGGCGCAAGCGCTATGGCAGTACCGAGCGGCGCGGTCAGATCAAGAATAGAGTATCCATTGAGAAACGCCCTGCAATCGTCGACCTGCGCAGCCGCGTTGGGGATTGGGAAGCAGATACCATGATCGGCAAGCAGGGACACTCTGTCCTTGTGACACTGGTTGAGCGCAAGACGCGATTTACCCTTGCCTAAAGGCAGTCAATAAAACAGCGCGGGCTGTCACGGATGCTATCTGTGAACACCTTAAGCCCCATCAGGAAAGGGTTCTCACCTTGACCTACTACAATGGCAGAGAATTTGCTTACCATGAAGAGATTGCCCGCGAGCTGACTGCCGAGGGTTTCTTCGCGCACCCCTATTACTCCTGGGAGCGGGGCCTCAACGAAAACACCAATGGTCTGATCCGGCAATACATCCCAAAGGGAAAAGATATTGATGATCTGAGTGATGAGGACGTGGCTAAGATCATCGAAAAGATTAACAGCCGGCCCAGAAAATGCCTTGGCTTTAAAACGCCAAATCAGCTATTCCTAGGGCCCAAACAGCATGTTGCACTGGCAAGTTGAATCCGCGTCTTTATTCATGGATGCTTCCTCTCTTTTGTGGTGTGTAAACCACCATGGCACATTACGATGCCGTTCGTGGAGGGGGCACCCACCCCATCAAGTCCGGCTGGGGGCGGGATCGTATCTAAAGGGTTTTGAGCCGCTTTTAGGCACGTAAGCGGCCATTCACTCCTTGCTTTCCAGCAAGATAGGGGATTTGTGCAACTCAGTATAAAATGTGCCCGCGTACAATTTTGTAAACACAAAGGTAACTCCCAAGCACCCCAGCCGATAACGGGTTTTTGTCAGTTTTGATGTGAGTCTCCTTGGCTATTAGGCGCATGAATTTTCTGTTGTGGTCTGAATTTCGTGGCGCTGTGACGATTTCTCTGAATCATTGGTGGAATGGACCAAGTTACTTCTCTTGAACAACTCCTCGCCACGGCTCTGCGCAGGATCGCCGAGTTGGAAGCCGCGTTGGCGAGCATGGCGCAAGAGAATGCGGATCTGCGGCGTCAGTTGGCTAAGAACAGCAGTAATAGCAGCAAGCCGCCTTCGAGTGATGGGTTGAAGAAACCGGTACCGCGTAGCCTGCGTGGTAAGTCCGGTAAGAAAAGTGGTGGCCAAGTTGGCCACCGAGGCGACACCCTACGTCAGACAGCAACGCCTGACTTTGTGGAGCGACATGAGGCTGAGGCCTGTGGCACCTGTCAGCATGGCTTGACGGCTGGGATGATCAAGGCGGTGGAGAGGCGTCAGGTTTATGACATACCGGTGCCGCGTCTGGAGGTCACAGAGCATCAGGCAGCGATTTATTGTTGTGGCCATTGCCGAGCCACGACGACAGCCACCTTTCCCGATGGCGTGAATGCACACGTGCAATACGGTAAGCGCATTCGGGCGGCGGCGGTCTACTGCAATGTTCAGCAGCTGATCCCCGAGGATCGGGTCTGCCAACTCCTGCGTGATTTGTTTGGTGCCACCAGCCTATGCGCGGCCAGCGTGACCAACTGGGTGAACGGCACAGCGCGTACCTTGGGTGGCGTCGTCGAACACATTCTGGCCCGGCTCAATGAAGGCGGCGTTCGGCATCTGGATGAGACCGGACTTCGTGTTGATGGTAAGCTGCACTGGCTGCACTCAATCAGCGATCTCGCCTTCACGCATTATCGCATCAGCGCCAAGCGCGGTGCTGTTCCATCCTTCCTGACCGGCGGGACAATTGTTCATGACCACTGGAAGTCCTATTACGCCCATATGAGTGGGGTGGACGCGCACGCCCTGTGCGGGGCGCATCATTTACGGGAACTCAAGGCCATCGAAGAAATCGAAAAGGAGCCGTGGGCGTGCGCGATGAGCGTGCTGCTCAACAGCGCCAATCAGCTCAAGTGCGCGGCTCAGGGGCGAGGCGAGACCGAACTCCCCACGTCGGTTCACCACGACATCCTCACCAAATACATGGCGATCCTCACCGAGGGCCTCGCCTTCCATGAGCGACAAGACCCACTGGCTAGACGCACTGGTGCGCGAGGCCGAAAAGCCAGGCGGCCAGGCCATAACCTTCTGGTCCGCTTGCGCGACTACCGTGATGACGTCCTAAGGTTCCTTACGGACTTCACAGTTCCCTTCACCAACAATCAGGCCGAACGGGACCTGCGCATGATGAAGTTGCGCATGAAAATCTCGGGAACTTTCCGCACCCTCGAGGGCGCGCAGGTCTTCGCTGACATCAGATCCGTCATCTCGACGGTCAGAAAACACGGGGGCAATATCCTCGAAACACTCACCCTATCACCACAACAGATCATCGCTCGGCTCTAACGTCGCAAGGGCAACACAAAACCCGATATCCGATGGGGTCCTTGGGAGTTACCCACAAAGTTGAAATATCACCTTGGGCGCTGATGGTAGCGCAGCCTGACAGGGCGTAGCCTCAAATATCGGAGCCTTGGCTGGCTGCGCGTGCCTCTCGTTCTGCGCGTTTGTGGGGCTTTGTTGCACAAATCGTCTTCAGGGATTCATATAAAGAATCCAGAGTGATAGCCTTGGCTCATGAGCAGCTGGACACCTACCGCGTATAATACCAGCGGCCAGAATATCTGACTCATTTATTTGGTTTTAAGTTTTGGTAAACTCTGAATCAATAACCTCCATAGATTGGGAGGTGCTCATGGGTGGAGCCATAAAAATTACGCGCACGGATATGTCTGCGAAAGATTTGCGCCGTGCGGCAAAGCGAACCAAGGATGGGCGGGTTGTACGGCGACTACTGGTCATAGCGCTGGTGCTTGATGGGGTGGATCGTGAAACGGCTGCCCGCAGCAGTGGTATGGATCGACAAACACTTCGGGATTGGGCGCATCGCTTTAACGCAGAAGGCATTGAGGGGTTATCGGATCGGAATGGCAAGGGGGCAAAACCACGGTTGTCGCCCAAGCAACAGGCGCAATTTGTGGCGTGGGTGGAGGCCGGGCCCGACCCAGTAAAAGATGGCGTAGTACGATGGCGTTGTGTCGACTTGCAGGCTCGTGTTGAAGAGGAGTTCGACGTGAAACTGCATGTGCGTACGATTGGGAAATATCTAACCAAGCATGGCTTTCGCCGCCTGTCTGTGCGTCCAGAGCATCCGAAAACTGATCGCGAAGCGCAGCAGACTTTTAAAAAAACTTTACCAGCCTCGTAAACGATACTCTGCCAGAACATGCAAAGGGGAAGCCTCTTGAAGTATGGTTCCAAGATGAAGCCCGCGTTGGACAACAGGGGACACTCACCCGTAAATGGGCCAAGCGTGGAACTCGCCCGCGCGCACCCCGTGATATACGCTTCAAATGGAGTTATATCTTTGGTGCCGCTTGTCCCGCACGTGGCACCGCCGCAGGTCTCGTCCTGCCCTACGTCAACGCCGAGGCTATGGGGCTGCATCTTGATGAGATCGCAAAAGCTGTCGCACCCGGCTCACATGCCTTGCTGATTGTTGATGGGGCGGGTTGGCATGGCGCAAAATGTTTACAGGTGCCAGATAAAATTACGCTCATGAAATTGCCGCCATACTCACCCGAACTGAACCCCATGGAAAACGTCTGGGCTTATCTGCGAGCTAATAAACTCGCAATCACAGTTTTCGACACCTATGACGAAATACTCGACAAATGTGCACAAGCTTGGAACTTCTTTGCGAACGACCCAGAGCGAATAAGTTCAATCACAGATCGAGAATGGGCAAGGGTCACTTAATTCGGCCGTTGGTATAAGACCAAGAACGGGTCGAGTTATAACCGAGCGCTGAAGCGTAAGCGCAGTCCCCGTCCCATTGATGTTTTCAGCCTTGGCCGATTGACATTGTTCGGTGTGTTGCGTTTGCGCGCACGTCAGGGAGTCCCGGGCGAGCTTATTTCTGAGGGCGTGGCGACGGCATGAGCCCAGGGCATCAAAGCGTTGATGTCCTTTTCGAGATGCCCATTGGCCAGCTTTGTGTACAGATCGCGCAGGTACGCATAGGGCTCGACGCCGTTCATGCGACAGGTTCCGATCAGGCTGGCGAAGCGTGCCCAACACCGGGCGCCGTCATCGTGACCTGCAAAAAGTGTATTGCGACGTGTCATGGCTGGGCTTCTGATCGCGTTTTCGACCAGGTTGGAATCCATGTCGACATGGCCATCGTCGAGGAACAGACAAAAGCCAGCCTGACGTCGGAGCATATAGGCCAGCGCTTTGCCCAGTTCGGACTTTCGCGAGACACGGGCCGCTTGGGCACTCAGCCAGGTAAAGAATTGATCGACCAGCGGGCGTGAGCGGTCCTGCCGGACGGCCATACGCTGCTCTGGGGGCAAGCCGCGGATCTCAGCCTCGATCTTATAGACGGCTGCGATCCGCAGCAGTGCCTCGTCAACGATCGGCGATCCCGCTCTGGGTTGGGCCTTAATCAAGGCCCGTCTTCCATGTGACCAGCAATAGGCCAGCTTCAAGGGTTTGCCACCCACCCGCTTTGGCGTGGCCAATGCAGTATAGCCACCATAGGCATCAACTTGGATCGTGCCATCGAAGCCCTTGAGGATTTCTTGGGCGTATTCGCCCTTTCGTCCGGGCCGATAGTGGAACACGACACCCGGCGGAGATGGTCCGGCCCAGCCTCTATCGTCGCGCAGGACGGCCCAGAAATAGCCGGTCTTGGTTTTGCCGCGACCGGGATCGAGCACTGGCACAGTGGTTTCATCGACATAAAGTCGCGTACTGCCATTGAGCAGCACCGTAGCCATGTGATCGACGACCGGGGCAATCAGCGCGCCCGTGCGCCCCATCCAGTCCGACAGGACCGCGCGGTCGATAGGGGCCCCGTTGCGGGCCATGGCGACGGATTGCCGGTTCAAAGGGTTAAAGTCGCAGAATTTGGCTACAGTGATTTGAGCCAGCAAGGCTTCGGTTGGCCAGCTATTTTCCAGCAGATGCGCAGGTGCCTTGGCTTGGACGACCCCAGTGCGCCCCTTGGGGCAAGCGTATTTTGGGCGCACAGTGACGATGACTTGGTATCGTACGGGAATGACATCCAGCCGCTCCGAGCGATCCTCACCAATCTTGCCCATATCGCCACAGCCACATGGGCAAACGATGTTGTCGGGTTCAATCACGCGTTCGACCCGGGGCAACCCTTCTGGAAGGGTGCGGGGCTTGCGTGGTTTGCGCGGGGCATTGTTCTCGTTCTTGACTTTTTTGCAAGCTTGGCCTGAACGTTCTCGATTTCCGCCTGCGTCTCGGCGATGGCGGCCTCTTGGTCTTCAAGCGCCAATTCCAGCTGATCAGGGGTCAGCTTTTCCGATTTTGGCCCGAACTTCGTGCGCCGGTAGTCGGCCACCTGGCTTTCCAGCTTCTCGACCAGTGCGGTCAGCGTGACCACCAGCGCGCCTTTTTCTTCGGCTTCAGCCTGATGGTGCTGACGCGCCGCGCGCTCCACAACCAGTTCGAATTGCTGCGCCTCGAAAGCCTTGACGACCTCGGGTGGCAAGGCAGGAAATTGGTGAATATCGAATGGTTCTGACATGACTATTCCTACCCCAAAGCGGCAGAAATAGCCAATAAAATAACGCTAAAATCAGGTTACATGTCACCCTGCCGCAGTCGGCGGGGCAACCTGTTTCGGCGTCATTCGCAGCCAATCCAAACCTTCAAATAACGCCTCGTACTGGGCCCGAGAAAGCTGCATGACACCGTCATGGATCTTGGGCCACACGAAGTTGGAAACTTCAAGACGCTTGTAGATCAGTACCAGTCCGGTGCCATCCCATAGGAGAATCTTCAACCTGTCACCCCGCTTGGAGCGGAACACCACCGTCAGACCGGAATGCGGATCAAGCCCCAGTTCGTTCTGCACCGCTGCTGCTAGCCCGTCATGACCACGACGAAAATCCACCGGCTTGGTCGCAATCACAATCGGCAGCCGCTGCCCCGCGACAATCACGAGACCCCTCGCACCAAACGGATCAATTCAGCCGCACGCGCCACATCGGCACTGGCCGGAACGCGGATCATGACATCAGACCCAATCGCGATCGTTATCTCGCCACATGTCTCGTCGCGTTCACCGTGCCCTGACATACTGCCAGCGCCCTGCCATGTCATGGCAACTTCCAACGGCACAAAGGCAGGCTCAGGCTTATCGGCTGACAGGGTTGCATCACAGACCGATGTCATGACATCCGCAGGCAGAACCAATTTGCCCTCACGCGCCATCCGTCGCCAATCAGACAACTGGTGTGGGACGATGTCATGGCGTCTTGCGACATCGACAACGCGCGCACTGGGCTGGAAACTCTCAGCAACAATCCCGGCCTTCACATCATCAGGCCAACGCCGGTTACCCCGACGCGGCTCAACAATATCCAGCCGACCCACAAGTCCACTTCCATCCGCCATAGCATCCTCCAACAGCGCCAATGGAAAACATATCAAGCCAACTAAAGATTGACGGAAGACACCAAATCAATGGGACGTGGACGTCGCATACGCTGAAGCAGCGCGGGTCTTTGTCAATTTGGTTTGATGCCGAGATGGAGTGGGGGGCGAAGCCTTCAGGCCAACGCGGCCGTCAGCAGACGTATAGCGATGCGGCCACCCAAACGTGCCTGACGATCAAAGTACTGTTGGGTTTGCCTTTGAGGCAGACTGCTGGCTTTGTCGTAAGTCTGCTGGAATCAGGGCAATCGCATGAACAATAACGATGACAAATGTTGTAGAGGCTGATTCGATGGGTGATCTTCACTGGTTTAACGAGGTCATATGCCATGCCAAACCCAAGTTCACCTGAGGTCCATCCCATTGAATTTCTTACGCATTTTTCAGAGATAAGCGATTCACGTCAAGAGGTTAAAGTGACTTACCCTTTGCCGGAAATACTCCTCTTAACCCTATGCGCTGTTTTGTCAGGTGCCAATGACTGGACGGCCATCTCGATATATGGGACCAAGAAACTGGGCTTTTTGAAGCGTTTTCTACCTTTTGCAGACGGGACACCGTCCCATGACCAACTTGGAAACATCTTTGCGGCCTTGGATGCCGAGGCGTTTCAGGCCTGTTTTATCGACTGGATGGCCTCCCTTAACAAGACGGTGACTGGAGTGGTCGCGATTGATGGGAAAACCTCTCGCCGCAGCCTGGATAAAGCTGGCGGCAAGGCCGCAATTCACATGATCTCGGCCTGGAGTTCGGAATGGAATCTGACGCTGGCGCAACGGCAGGTGGACGGCAAGTCCAACGAGATAACGGCCATACCAGAACTGTTGGAACTGCTCACCCTGAAGGGGGCTATTGTCACCATCGACGCTATGGGATGCCAACGCGAAATCGCCGCGAAGATCATCTCCAAAGAAGCAGACTACATCCTCGCTTTGAAGGGTAATCAGGGCAGCCTACGCAAGGACACAGAATTATTCATGACGGAACAGGCGGCCGTAGATTATGACGACACAACAGTCACTTACCACGAAACGGTAGAGAATTCTCATGGCCGTATCGAAACAAGGAGGGTCACAGTGTGCACGGATATTGACTGGCTTAAAGCGGACCACAATTGGCCCGGTTTGAAAAGCATCGTTATGGTCCAGTACCACGCCATCCTGCAGGATAAAACGCGCGCCGAAACCCGCTATTACATTTCATCAATGACATCAGATGCTGAACATCAAGCCAAAGCCATCCGTGACCACTGGGGAATAGAAAACGGGCTGCATTGGGTCATGGACATGGTGTTTCGCGACGATGAATGCCGTATCCGAAAAGGCAATGCTCCAGCCAATTTTACGACCATAAAACACGCTGCAAGCAACATGCTGCGCTCCGTAAAGGGGAAGCATAGCCTGCGATTAAAGCGCCACATTGCATCATGGGATGATGATTTCCTCGCCGAAATAATTAACACCTAAATCTCATGCGTTTCCCCTGCATAGCAATAACGTAACGCTTGACCAAATCAAGGACGTCGCCTAACCATCAATCAAGCAGCGCCACTCGTGCGAATTTCAACATCGTCCCGGACATCCCCCTGATCACGGCCAACCAGCCCTTTGGTGAATGGAATATCGTCTTCCCTGATCCTGCCATGACGTTATCCGCCGTCGATCGGCTCGTTCACCAAGCGACCATCTTTGGTATGAACGTCAAAAGTTACCGGCGTAGGGCCGCCGAGCAAGTTAAGGGCTATGGACGCCCGCCTCAAAGAGCGGCATCCGTCAACACGCAACCTGATTGACGCGAAGCGACAATCAAAAACCACAAAAACCTTGATCGTGGCGGAAAAACCCACCAACATCAAAAATGTCGCGACCACGGATTCTCATCCTGATTGACGCGCTCTTCTCATCTAGATTGTCGCGCTAAATACAACCTCATTTGTTGGTCTGTGATGAATTTAAAGGGCAATCAGGGCCTCCCTTTGAAACGAAACCCCCAACAATTACACATTCACAACGACCAGTACTCAAACCAAAAATAGATCCTTGTCCGGTGAACCCGACCTACAAACGGGCAAGCCCGCTCTCCATCTAAATCCACCGGACAAAGTGGTTGTCGCTGAACATTCCGCATCATCTCAGAACAGAATATTCGGGTTTTGGAGTGAATGGAGTATATCATGAAACTAGCTTCGCTGATTCACTGAACTTTTGTACACTATGTAGGTACTATGTTCTAGCTTGGCTCGAAAAAAAAGCATTAGCTTCACTGTAGAAATGATAAATAATCAATGTACTATGAACTTAAGGTAAATTTTTGTGAGATTTAATTTTAATTGACATATGAAAAATAATATGAACAATAGTACAGATGATGGCGTGGCAAGTGTGTAACTGAGTTAGCGTGATTACAGACAAGCTGCACATCTCATACTGGTATAAAAAAATATAAGCTCAAACGATACAAGCTTATAACAATGAGACAGAACTAGGGGGGGAAATGGCTGAAATTTACGACCACAAAGGCCTACCGGTAAAACATGGGCGCGCAAGGGTGAACGGTATCCGGATGCACTACGTTATTGCGGGTCAAGGCGAACCCTTACTCCTCCTGCACGGGACGCCGAAAACAAACTACTACTGGCATAAATTGATCCCGTATCTGACCGAGTATTTTACCGTTGTTGCGCCTGACCTACGTGGTTTCGGTTACACTGACAAACCACCGGTTAGCGAAGGCTATGATAGCAGAACAAATGCAACGGATTTGGCCGAACTGATGTCCTATCTAGGTCACGAAACTTTCCATGTCCACGGCGAAGATCGCGGCGCAGAATTCGCATATGTATTGGCTGCAACCCAACGTGATAGGGTCAAAACGCTGTCTTTTTGTGAAATGTTGTTGTCTGGTGAAGGTCTTGAGGAAGCGTCTTTCTTTAACCTCGAAAACATCACCGCTCAATTCCGTCAAAGTGGTGTTTGGGTTTGGCACATCCCGTTTTTCTGGATACCTCATCTTCCCGAGATGCTGATCAACGGCAAAGAACGTGAGTTCTGGGAATTTTGGATAAAAGCCGAGACGTGGAATCCAAACTCTATCACGGATGAAGCCATGAATGAATGGGTTTCATGCCTGAAGTCACCGGGTGGCCTACGTGGAACATTGGAAACTTATCGCGCAGCTTTCAAGAATGCAGAAATTGTGCGCGAGCTACGGACCGAAAAACTTACACTACCCATTATGACCGTTGGGGCTCCCGAATTTTTTGGACCACTGGTCGAAGAACAGATGGTGCGACTGTCAAATGGCGTTGAACGGGCGGCTGTGTTCGAAGAATGTGGGCATTCCATAGCTCTTGAAGCTGAGGAGCGGCTAGCCCAAATGTTGCGTGAATTTATGCTGAACCGTTGAACGGTGCTTACATCGCATACGAACGACTTTAAACCTAAGGAGAAAAATATGAAATCTAATTGTAGAATGCTTTTAGCGGGCGGTACGTCTGTCGCGATGCTCTTACTAACAACCTTGTCTGCCTTCTCGCAAGATAACATTGGCGATGTGCGCCATCCGCTATGGTACAAAGCACCGACCGAACGGACGTTGGAACTTGCTAAGATCGACGATCTGTCAAACACTGTCGTCAGCCTTGGGCCTCGTGGTGAAGAAGGTGTGCTATACACCGAAATTCAAATCACCGCTGAGCAGAAGGAAAAAATTCGCGCTGGCAATTTTACTGCTGCCATCTCGATGGGCTGGCTTGGTGACGACTGGGCCTCACAGCAACTTTTGGGCCTGAAGGAGACATTTGCGGATCTCGGCATTGAAGTGGTTGCAGAGACCAACGCCAACTGGGACGACGCTCGCCAGATTTCGGATCTTGATGCGATTTCCGTCCTAAAACCGGACCTGGTTGTTTCGATCCCGCTAAATACGGCTACCACTGCATCGGCCTACCAACGCCTCGCTAAGGCAGGATCTAAGATCGTTTTTATTGACCAGGCCGCCGACGAAATGCAGCCGGGTAAAGATTATGTGTCTGTGATTTCTTCTGATAACCTCGCACTCGGTATGTACCTCGCTGACTTGTTAAATGATGCCGTTGATGGCAAAGGCGACGTTGCAGCAATGTTTTATGCTAACGATTTCCACGTGGTGAACCTTCGTTATATAGGCTTTATTGCCCGATTGATTACTAAATATCCGGATTTACAGTTGGTGGCTACTGCGGGCCATGACAATCCTAATAAAGGTCAAGAAGTGGCACAAGCACTGCTTGCCCGGTATCCAACTCTAAAGGGTGTTTACGGGTCTTGGTCGATCCCTGCAATGGGTGTGGCCACCGCAGCGCGTATAAATGGTAAACGTCCGGCAGATTTCAAGATAGTGAATGAGAACTTCGACCAGATTGTTGCCGCTGAAATGGCTGCAAACAGCTTTATTGCCGGGATTTCAACGCAACAGCCCTATACACAGGGCGTGACTGAAGCTAGCGCAGGGGCTTTGGCCCTAATTGGTGAAAGCCTGCCATCATATATTTCGGTTCCGCCAGTTCGTGTGAGCCGCGCTAATCTCTCTGAAGCTTACCAGAAAATCTATCGCAAGCCTCTACCCAAAGAAATGAAAGCTGACTTGGCAAAATATTAAAGAAATCAAAGTTTAGCCTTTGTACGCCGCGATAATCGTGGCGTACAATTTCTTAAGAAGGAGGATGACCGTGGCGACAGATGTTTTGAAAATGCGTGGCATCAATAAAGCATTTAGTGGCGTACCTGTTTTACAGCATGCAGCTTTCACTCTTCGTACTGGAGAATGTCATGCTCTAATGGGTGAAAATGGAGCTGGAAAATCCACTCTTATGAAAATCCTCACTGGAGTGTATCAGCGAGATGGTGGCACAATTTTTTTAGATGGAAAAGATGTGACTTTTACCACCCCTCGGGACGCTGAAAATTCCGGAATTGCTATGATATTTCAAGAATTTAGCCTAATTTCTACCCTTACTGTTGCTCAAAATATCTTTCTTGGCCATGAGCTGACGCGAAGAGGTGGGCTGGTTATTCATGATGGCGAGATGATCCAGCGCGCGCGTGGTATTCTTCAGGAGTTGGGTGAAAATATTGACCCCTGCATGCGAGTTGAAGAACTGAGCGTTGGCGCGAAGCAAATGGTAGAGATTGCCAAGGCGCTGTCCAAAAACGCTCGTATCTTAATTATGGATGAACCCACCGCGTCCCTATCCGAAAGCGAAGTCGACAGTCTGTTCCGTCTAGTCGAACGTCTCAAAAATCAAGGTATTTCCATAGTCTATATCTCTCATCGAATGGCAGAGATTTATCAAATTTGCGATCGCGTCACTGCGATGCGAGATGGTAGCCACACTTTAACAGCCAGTACAAGTGAAGTTACTATGGAGGAGCTTATACGAGCCATGCTTGGCTCTGACAGCTCGGCTGCGTTGGAGTGGATACCGCGTGAATTAAATTGCACATTGGCTCCAATTCTCCAAGTAACGAATTTGAATGTTACTGGGCATGTCAAGGATGTCAGCTTTGATGTGCGCCCTGGAGAAATTCTTGGTTTTGCCGGTCTTACCGGATCAGGTCGAACTGAGATTGTCGAAGCAATTTTTGGACTTCGTAATGTTGACGGAGGCTCTGTTCACGTTAACGGAAAACTTGTGCGCAGTAACTACGACGCAATTGAAGCTGGGGTGGGCTTGGTTCCCGAGGATCGGCGGACGCAGGGTTTAGTTCTCGACCATACGCTGCAGGATAATATAATCCTGCCTAACCTATCGCGCTTTGTGAGCATGTTTTTGGTAAGAAAAAAAATCGCGCGCGCAGCGTCAAAAAGCCATATCGCCGATTTAAAAATTAAATGTGAAGGTCCAGAACAGGAAGTTTATCTGTTGTCTGGTGGAAATCAGCAGAAGATCGTCTTGGCGAAATGGCTTGAGCGCAACCCGAAGTTACTCATTTTAGACGAACCAACGATTGGTGTCGATATTGGTGCGAAATCTGAACTCGTAAAAAAAATTCGGGAAATTGCCGATTCTGGCTCGGCCATCGTCGTGATTTCGTCGGAGTTTGAGGAATTACTGGCCATTAGTGATCGTTTGCTCATCATCTCTGATGGCGTCGTAATCGGCAATATGAACCGGCAAGACATTCAATCAGAGGAGGCTTTGCACCGTGCAGTCCAACAATAATAAAACGCTAGAGCAAAAATCGTCTAAACGTGGAACTATAAACTGGCGTGAAAATATCGTCTACATTTGCTTTGCAGGTGTGCTTGTTTTCTTTGCTATTACGATCGGTGATAAGGGTTTCCTAACGGTGACGAACTTGTTCAACATCTCCCGCACCACGGCGATGATCGCTGTCATCTCCATTGCGATGACCTTTATCATTTCCTCCGGAGAGTTAGACCTTTCAGTAGGCTCAACAGCTGCCCTTTCGGCGCTTGTGTCCGCCCTTGTAATGCAGGCTGGATACGGTTTTCTGGCTGGCGTCGTAGCAGGTTTGTTAAGTGGGTTTGCGGTGGGCCTTGTAAACGGATTCTTTGTTACTGGACTTTCTATCCCGTCTTTTCTGGTCACGCTTGGCATGATGCAGCTAGTGCGTGGCATCGACATGCGTATCACTTATACTAACCCAGTGGCTGTTCGGAATGAAACCTTTGACATGGTGTTTGGGCCGGGCACGATTGGTGTGGTTCCTATACTTTTCATCTGGGCAGTGGGCGTTGCGATTGTGGGCCATATAGCCTTGCGCTACACTCCATTTGGACGCCAAGTGCTTGCCACAGGCGGCAACAGCGAAGCGGCTCGATACTCGGGGATTAATACTAATCGGACCAAGGTAATTTGCTTTTTGATAACTGGCGTTGGAGCAGCGCTGGCTGGAATGCTCTGGACCGGCATGATGGGTACTGCTCGTTATAATTTTGGAGAAGGTGCCGAACTTGCCGCAATCGCTGCGGTCATTCTTGGAGGTACAAGCCTCTTCGGTGGCAAAGGTACGATTATTGGCACGCTTGTTGGAGCGCTGCTGATTGGGACAATAAACAACGGACTAATCATTATGGGTCTGGATGTGTCCGAACAGATGATGGTCGCGGGTGGGATCATCGTGCTTGCTGTGGCGTTTGGAAAAAAACCTAGTCGTTGAAAATTTACTTTCCACAAACGGGATTAAAGCCACCGGCTTCCAGCCGGTCCGCTTTAGCGTAATGTACTATAATCTTCCCTCTCATTTTTAAGACCCCGCGAAGCGGTAAGGGTCTTAAAAATGAGAGGGAAGATTATGATCTATTCCACAGGAAGCCATACCAAATTTTATCACCGGTTTCACGTCGTCTGGACAACAAAATACCGATACAAAGTTATGCGCGGTGAGATGCGTGAGCGTATCCGTGAAATCATTATCCAAACATGCCAAGAACTTGGCGTGCATATTGAGAAGGGCGTATTGTCGACCGATCACGTCCACATGTTCATATCGGTCCCGCCTCAGATAGCATTGTCAAAGGTGATGATGCGGATCAAGGGACGCTCGTCTTATAAGATACAGCGCGAGTTTCCCGAACTGCGCAAACGGTACTGGGGCCAGCGGTTTTGGGCTCGCGGATTTTTCTCAACAACCAGCGGCAATGTCACTGACGCTGTCATACTTCAGTATCTTGAATTACATTCAAAAAGGGAACCTACCGGCGTCAGCCGGTAGTCGTTCAGTTTCCACAAACGGGATTAAAGCCACCGGCTTCCAGCCGGTCCGCTTTAGCGTAATGTACTATAATCTTCCCTCTCATTTTTAAGACCCCGCGAAGCGGTAAGGGTCTTAAAAACGAGAGGGAAGATTATGATCTATTCCACAGGAAGCCATACCAAGTTTTATCACCGATTTCACTCCGTCTGGACAACAAAATACCGATACAAAGTTATGCGCGGTGAAATGCGTGAGCGTATCCGTGAAATCATTATCCAAACATGCCAAGAACTTGGCGTGCATATTGAGACGGGCGTATTGTCGACCGATCACGTCCACATGTTCATATCGGTCCCGCCTCAGATAGCTTTGTCAAAGGTGATTATGCGGATCAAGGGACGCTCGTCTTATAAGATACAGCGCGAGTTTCCCGAACTGCGCAAACGGTACTGGGGCCAGCGGTTTTGGGCTCGCGGATTTTTCTCAACAACCAGCGGCAATGCGGTGTTTGTCAAAGGTGTTGTCCGCCGATTTCATGCAGCGTCTCTGATTTCAGAGGCGCTGATTTCGTTTTCTGGGTTCAGCCAGACGGGTCCTGCTGGTTGCCAGTTTCGGGTTTTTCCTGACCAGCGTTGCGGGTTTTGCGCGCGAGCAGTTGCATAGAGATTGGCACGATTTGTGAGCGTTGCACGATCATGACCTGCGTGGCGCGCATTCGGCGTGACGAAGCGGATGGCGCTGTGCAGGTGTTCACTATTGTACCAACCAGCGAAGGTTTGGACCCAGGTTTGAGCATCCGCCTTGGTGGCAAAGCCCTTGGTCGGCCAGTCCGGGCGGTATTTGCAGGTTCGGAACAACGCCTCTGAGAAAGGGTTGTCGTTGCTTACGCGAGGGCGACTGTAGGAGGCCGTGATCCCTAGTTTTTTCCATCGTCACCT
This sequence comes from Octadecabacter arcticus 238, assembly GCF_000155735.2. Taxonomy (GTDB): domain Bacteria; phylum Pseudomonadota; class Alphaproteobacteria; order Rhodobacterales; family Rhodobacteraceae; genus Octadecabacter; species Octadecabacter arcticus. Next base: position 4,555,236 of record NC_020908.1, on the reverse strand, counting down.
TCATCGTGGCGCCCTTCATAGGACTGCCGTTGTCAGCGTGCAGAACCAAGGGGCGCATCTGACAGCCCTCCGCTAGCACTGCTTGCCGGATCAGAATGGCAGCCAGATCCGCACTTTCACGCTCATGGACCTCCCAGCCCACGATCTTCCGGCTGAAGATGTCCACGATCAGATACAGATAAAAGAACATGCCTGCGACAGGTCCCGGCATCCAGGTAATGTCCCAGGTCCAGACCTCACAGGGCGCGCATGCCTGATAGCTTGTGGGCTTCTTACGCTTGACTGGGGACTTGGCTCGACCCCGGTGATGCTGCAATCCATTGGCGCGCAGAATGCGGTAGAAACTCGATTCCGAGGCTAGATACTGCCCCCGATCTGCTAGCTTTGGCACAATCTGACTTGGGGGAAGGCTAGAGAACTCCTTTGAATTACAGACATCTAGAACAGCCGCGCGTTCTGCCGTACTCAACGCGTTTGCTGGTTCCGCACGCGGCACGAGGGGGCGCTTATCAGGGCGAACCTCGCCGTCTTTTGTCCAGCGCCGCAGAGTGCGTTCGCTGATTTCCAACTCGGAACAGGCTTTGGCGCGCTGCGCTCCTGCGGTGACGGCCTCATTGATCAGAGCAACTGCGGTTTGGCGATCTGGGGTGCTGATCATGCGTCCTCTCCGTCCCCCCAGATCGCTGAGGCCTTTTTTCGCAGAACAAGCAGTGCTGCAGTTTCGGCCAGTGCGCGATCCTTGCGAGCAAGCTCGCGTTCCAAATCTTTCATCCGTTTCTTGTCTTCCTTGGTCGCACGCACAAGACGTGCTGCACTCGTGCGGTCCCAGTCGTTGGCCTGCTCGCAAGCAACTCGCCACATGGCAATCTGCGCCGGGTAAAGGCCGCGTTTGCGGCAGTATTCGGCTAGGTCAGCCTCGTTCAGCGCAGCAGTTTCCAACACCGCCGCAAACTTGTCACGTGAAGACCAGCCCTCAGGCAAGGCAATCGCATGAACAATAACGATGTCGACAAATGTTGTAGAGGCTGATTCGATGGGTGATCTTTACTGTTTTAACGAGGTCATATGCCATGCCAACCCCAAGTTCACCTGAGATCCATCCCATTGAATTTCTTACGCATTTTTCAGATATAAGCGATTCACGTCAAGAGGTTAAAGTGACTTACCCTTTGCCGGAAATACTCCTCTTAACCCTATGCGCTGTTTTGTCAGGTGCCAATGACTGGACGGCCATCTCGATATATGGGACCAAGAAACTGGGCTTTTTGAAGCGTTTTCTACCTTTTGCAGACGGGACACCGTCCCATGACCAACTTGGAAACATCTTTGCGGCCTTGGATGCCGAGGCGTTTCAGGCCTGTTTTATCGACTGGGTGGCCTCCCTTAACAAGACGGTGACTGGAGTGGTCGCGATTGATGGGAAAACCTCTCGCCGCAGCCTGGATAAAGCTGGCGGCAAGGCCGCAATTCACATGATCTCGGCCTGGAGTTCGGAATGGAATCTGACGCTGGCGCAACGGCAGGTGGACGGCAAGTCCAACGAGATAACGGCCATACCAGAACTGTTGGAACTGCTCACCCTGAAGGGGGCTATTGTCACCATCGACGCTATGGGATGCCAACGCGAAATCGCCGCGAAGATCATCTCCAAAGAAGCAGACTACATCCTCGCTTTGAAGGGTAATCAGGGCAGCCTACGCAAGGACACAGAATTATTCATGACGGAACAGGCGGCCGTAGATTATGACGACACAACAGTCACTTACCACGAAACGGTAGAGAAGTCTCATGGCCGTATCGAAACAAGGAGGGTCACAGTGTGCACGGATATTGACTGGCTTAAAGCGGACCACAATTGGCCCGGTTTGAAAAGCATCGTTATGGTCCAGTACCACGCCATCCTGCAGGATAAAACGCGCGCCGAAACCCGCTATTACATTTCATCAATGACATCAGATGCTGAACATCACGCCAAAGCCATCCGTGACCACTGGGGAATAGAAAACGGGCTGCATTGGGTCATGGACATGGTGTTTCGCGACGATGAATGCCGTATCCGAAAAGGCAATGCTCCAGCGAATTTTACGACCATAAAACACGCTGCAAGCAACATGCTGCGCTCCGTAAAGGGGAAGCATAGCCTGCGATCAAAGCGCCACATTGCATCATGGGATGATGATTTCCTCGCCGAAATAATTAACACCTAAATCTCATGCGATTCCCCTGAGCCCTCAGGGCTCGCATCAGCGTCAGGCAAAAGCTGCCCCTTGTTGCGCGCCTCAGCACGCCAGGAGAAAAGCGTCGCTTCCGAAATGCCTTCCTCCAGCCGTGTTGCATGGATGTGGCGAGGTCCGAGATTGCCCTTACCCATAATTCAGGTCATGCAGCAGCCTCGTACTTGGCACGGCCAAGCCCGTTCATTTTGTTGAGAATGTTTGTCCCAATCCTGACTTCAGTTTTTTGGTTCGGAAAGTTCCGAGCTTTCAGTTTGGGGCCGATGACCATCTTCCAGCGGCCTATTTGTGCTTCGCCTCGGCTCCGGTGATTGTAGCCGCTGCTAACTTGCCATGCCAGGCGCCCTTTGTCTCTAATCTCCGCGATGTGTTTATCTCGGGGCGTTGGATTACGGGCAGCATCGAGGCTGAGAACGGCCGTGATCGGAGGCGGGATTACAATCTCTATAGCTTCACCAAAACGGTCCACAAGCAGATCGCTGGTAGGATCGCCATCATAGGCGCCATCCGCCAAAAAGCGGCTAACAGGAGCCTCAATCTGGTCTAGAAGTTCGGGCAAAGCAGTTGGATCGCCCACGTCGTCTTTTGTCAAATCGGAGCAAACGATATCTCCAGTTGTGAGATCCAGTCCAAGGTGGAGCTTGCGCCACGACTTACGTTTGGCCTTTGTTTTATGCTTGTTCTGCAACCATTCGCCTTCACCAAATATCTTCAGACCCGTACTATCCACAACTAATTCGATTGGGCCAGCCCTTTGGGCTTTAGATTTTTCTGGCATGCTGAGCCCCGCACCTCTCCGCGAGAGGGTCGAGAAATCCGGAACGGGAACATCCAGCCCCATAAGCCGCGCCAAACTGCCGACCAATCCTTGCGTCTGCCGCAAAGGTTGTTTGAAAACCATACCCAGCGTCAGGCATACTGATATGGCCATATCAGAATATGTGGGTTGGCCGCCTGGCGTCTGACGTTTATCGGCAAGCCACTTATCTGCAACCTCAGGGCTCAACCAAATTGTCACATCACCACGCTGACGCAGGCCTTCATTGTACACTCGCCAGTTGGTGACCTTCTGTCGCTTCTTTTCAAACTTGTGGCGGCGAGAAGCGTTGAATTTGTGCGGCATCATTAATATCCAAGTCGTTGGCAAGCTGGCTGTCTAGCAGACCCGCTGGGGTCCATGCAACAACGCCCTGCAAACTGGTCGAAAAACTAGGACCACCTCTAAACCGCACCGCCGCTCTCCCTGAGTGGCGCCTACTTGGCTCGGCATAAGGGCAGCGCTGCTGTCATTGCAGAGGCTGGTTCGAGTTATTGTCAAATCTGGTGTTTGAGTATTGTTGGTCATGCGGTGATCTGGTCGGGGTTTGTGGTTTCGATTCCGTCTTTGAACGTGACGCCTGTGATGACTTTTGCGAGGTAGTCAAAGCCGCGTAGCTTCCTCCAATTTTGCTCAGCACATTGCCCCAGTTTGAACATCATGTGCAGCATGCCATCGCGTGACAGGCAGCCCTTTGAACGCTTGGTACGATGCCGGATCGTCGCGAAGGCCGATTCAATTGGATTGCTAGTGCGGATGCTTTGCCAATGCTGCGCCGGGAAGTCGAAGAATGCCATGAGTTCCTCACGATCTTTTTGCAGGCATAGTGTGGCCTTGGGGTATTTGGGTTCGTAGGTTTTGATGAACAGATCGAACGCCTTTTCTGCATCGACTTTGGTCTTGGCCTGCCAGATGTCGTGCAGCGCGGCCTTGGCTTTTGGCTGAGACAGCTTGGGTAAACAATTGAGCACGTTCATCGTTTTGTGTTGCCAACAGCGTTGATGGCGGGTCTCAGGATAGACTTCGTCCATGGCCGCCCAAAACCCCATGGCACCGTCCCCGATGGCCAGTTTGGGCGCATTCATGCCTCAGCTTTTGAGGTTAAGCAGAACCTCGCGCCAGCTCTGCGTGGACTCGCGCACCCCATCCTCAATTGCCAGAAATCGCTTCTTGCCACGGGCAGTTACCCCAATAATAACAAGGGCACAGAGCTTGTCATCCTCGCCCCGAAGGCCGCTGTGAACGCCGTCGGCCCAGATATAGACGATGGGCTCGTCATCTAACTCAGCGCCTTTCCAAGCCTCGTATTCATTGGCCCAATCGCGTTTTAAACGCGAAACCGTATTAGCCGACAAGCCAACGGCATCTGGGCCCAGAAGAACCTTGAGGGCGGGAGCCATCTCGCCGCTGGAGATCCCTTTGAGGTAAAGCCATGGCAAGGCCGCTTCCAGCGTCTTCGTGCGACGCACATAGGGCGGCACCAGGGCAGACCGGAATGTCACCGGTGTGCCGTCCTTGGACCGAACCTTTGGAATGCGCACGCTCACAGGGCCAATGCCCGTTTGAAACGGGCGGGCCGGATGATGTCCATTACGCACGACTGCCGCGTGACCGGCATCGGTGCGTAAGCCGGTAAATTGCGCCAAATAACTGACAAGCTCAGCCTCAACTGCTGTCGCGATCAATTGTTGTGCTCCCGTTTTCAGCAACTCCGTCAACGCGTCCGTCATCTCGTCTCGACGCGCAAAATCAACAATGTTAGTAGTTCCCATGGTGGTGTATCTCCTTTGGTTGGGCTGCTGTCTTCCAACAACAATTCAACCAGATACGCCGCCAACCTTCAAACCACTCAAACACCAGATTCAGTCATAGCTCGGCTGGTTCGCATTCCTGTGACAGCACCGGGTGCAGCAATGTTGCTGCACGTGAGGTCAAATTGGAGCAAGGAACGTCTGGTTAAAATACTCAATAACAGACGCTGCTGCTCTAGAATGCTCCACACCTTTTCGCCAAGCCAGTCCAATGTCCATAGACGGAATCTCAAGGTCGGTAGTTGCTGTGCCGATGCGCTTCCCTTCCAATGACCAAGGACGGTAGACCATGTCGGACAATATTGTGACGCCCTGGCCATTGGCCACCATCGAACGAACGGCCTCAACAGAGGAGGTGCGTAGTGTTACGCGCGGTTGGTACGCACTATTAGACCAGTAGCGCATCGTCGTGTGTGCGGCTTCATCTACGGTGAGCATGATGTAGTCTTGTTTTGCAATTTCTTCAAATGTGGATTTGCCTTGTCGAAATATCTCATGGCCGTTTGCAGCCCATAATCTTCTCGATGATTTCGCCAAAGTCTGAGTTTCCAACTCGGAGTTGGCAATGTTGGACGTCAGGACAACTGCCATATCGAACCTGTTTGACAGCAAGCCTTCTTCGATACTTTCGCGATTAAGCTCGCTGATCCGGATGTCGAGGTTTGGAAACCTCTGTTTGAGACGGTCCAAATGAGGAGGAAGGAAATAGCCGATAACAGTGTAGGTCGCGGCTATTGAGATTGATCCTTTTACCGGCGACTGTTTGTGAGCCATACGCTTAGCTTGATCTAGTTTCTCCAGAATTTCACGGGAAGAGGCGAGGAAGTCACGGCCAGCTTCGGACATTTCCATACCCGTCGCTGTCCGGAAAAACAGAGACGTGCCTAGTTCTGCTTCGAGCTCCTTGATGGCACTGGTTACTGCTGATTGTGAAATGGACAGTTGTGTTGCGGCTCGGCTAACCTGCCCGGATTCCGCCGTTGCAACAAAAAACTTTAGGTGCCGGAAGTTCATAAAATCACCTGTATCTCTTTCTATGTGTAGACTTATCGAAAAATCAAATGCATGCTAAAACTGGCAATACCTCACTTTTTAAAGTAAATATAGAAAATTGTCCCTTTAGCAACCTAGCGTTATCAATAATAGTTATATTGCTTTAGTTGAAATAGATATTTTACATAGCTTTCAGATCAAGCCACCATTCATTCGAAGCTGTTACGCAAGGATGTAAATATGATACGGGAAATCGTGGACCTGAACTGCGACATGGGAGAGGGCTTCGGCCAATGGGTGTTGGGCGAAGCACCTGAACAAGAGATCATGTCATTGATTTCCTCGGCAAACATCGCTGCCGGTTTTCACGCGGGAGATCCGAACTCGATGGATCGCGTCATTAAGCTGGCAAAAGAATATGGTGTTGGGCTAGGCGCACATCCCGGGTATCGCGACCTACAAGGATTCGGCAGGCGCTATATCAAAATGGGCTCTGATGAGCTGGTCAACGACATCGTGTACCAAATCGGTGCAATCCGAGAGTTTGGCCGACGCCACGGAATTTCACTTCAACATGTGAAGCCACATGGCGCCCTATACATGGAGGCGGCCGTTAACGAAGAGCTGTCACAAATGATTATTGACATGCTCGCCAAAACCAGTGGCGAAACGATCCTTTTCTGTATGGAAACATCGAAGACTTACGAGCTTGCCAAGCAACATGGACTTCCTGTCGTCCGCGAATTTTTTGCAGACCGTGACTACGACAATAGCGGTGCCATTGTCTTCAAGCGGCAGGTCGGACGACCTGATCCAGAAGCGATTGCGGCAAAATGCTTAAAGGCTTGCAAAACTGGCAAAGTGACAACCGTCGAAGGTGCCGAAATGGAGATTGGTTTTGAATCAATCTGTTTTCATTCCGACACTCCGGGCGCACTCGAAATAGGAAAAGCTATCCGCTCGGCACTGTTGAATGCAGGTATCAGCATCGCATCAGCATCCACCGTATTGGCACAATCTAAATAAGAGACAAGGACCTCAATCATGGCCGAAATTCAATCACCACTTCCAGGTTCATTTTATCAAAAACCATCGCCGAATGAAGCAACTTATAAGTCCGCTGGCGATGCTGTTGCTGTCGGCGATACTGTTGGACTGATTGAAGTGATGAAGACATTCATCGAGATCAAATCTGAAGTCGAGGGTACTTTTGAGAACTATGTAGCCGAAGACGGGTCACCCGTTTCTGCTGGCGATACTCTTGCAAGATTGAGTAACTGAGTATGACGATTTCGCGCCTCTTTATCGCCAACCGTGGTGAGATTTCCGTACGTATTATTCGTGCTGCCAAGGAGCTTGGGATCACAACGATACAAGCCTATTCCGAAGGCGACGCCGAGATGTTGAGCGTCAAACTCGCAGATGAAGCCATCTGTGTTGGTCCTGCAAAATCCAAAGACAGCTATTTGAATGTTGTACGTTTGATGCAAGCGATCAAGGATTCCGGCGCAGATGCCGTTCATCCTGGATATGGTTTTTTGTCTGAAAGTCCGGAATTTGCACATGCTATTGAATCAGCTGGGATTACGTTTGTAGGTCCGACGGCTGCGACCATTGAGCGGATGGGTGATAAAGTTGAAGCGCGAAAGGCTGCAGAAGCGGCGGGCGTTCCTGTTGTGCCCGGATCCAAAGGTCGCATAGAAACTGTAGACGACGCAGCGCAAATCGCGAGCGATATCGGATATCCGGTCATGATCAAGGCTGCTGCAGGTGGCGGTGGCAGAGGCATTCGCGTTGCTGACAATGAGGGGGAATTGCGGTCCCTCGCGCCGCAAGCGCAAGCTGAAGCGGAAGCCGCGTTCGGCGATGGTGGGCTATATCTTGAACGCGCTGTTAGATCACCGCGTCATATCGAGGTTCAAATTCTGGGCGATGGCACAAACGCAGTTCACTGTTTCGAACGTGAGTGCTCGCTTCAACGCCGCCGACAGAAGGTCTGGGAAGAGGCTGGGGCTGTATGTCTTGATGAGGAAACGCGTCAAACGCTATGTAAGTCAGCCGTCGCTCTAGCAAAGGCGGTAAACTATCGCGGCGCCGGAACACTGGAATACCTCTACGATGAGGCCACCAATGAGTTTTTCTTTATAGAAATGAACACACGCATCCAAGTTGAACACCCAATTAGTGAAATGATCACTGGTGTTGATCTTGTCCAAGAGATGATCCGAGTTTGTGGTGGTGAAAAACTCAGCATGACTCAAGATGAGATTGTGCGAAACGGTCATGCGATCGAAGTCCGCATCAATGCTGAAGATCCATTCATGCAATTTATGCCATGGCCGGGCAAAGTAGGGGCAATGCGCATTCCTGAAGGGGAGGGGATCAGATTCGATCATTTCCTTTACGAAGGATATCAGATCCCACCCTTCTACGATTCACTTCTAGGCAAAGTTATTGTTCATGCCCCAACGCGGCCTGAGGCCATTTCAAAGCTTAGAGCCGCGTTGCAGGAAATTGAACTGGCCGGTCTCAAAACAACCATCCCGCTTCATCTTGCTCTCGCAGATGATCCTTCGGTTCAAGAAGGCGCATTCCACACTCAATGGTTGGAGCCATGGTTGGAGGCGGGCAACCTAACGAAAACGCAGCAAACAGGAGGTGCATCGTGAAGACACGTTACACATTTGGGGGTGACGAGCACATCTACGTGGAGATCGACGAGGAGATGTCACTAGACGCATTTTTCAAGTCACTTTCCATGAGCACTGCCGTCCGAGACGCCAATATCCCAGGCGTGACAGAGATTTGTCCGGCGAACGCATCCTTCCAAGTCAAGTTCGATCCGGATGTGACGCATCCTGAAGACATGCTTAAGCGTGTCAAAGAACTTGAGCACATGGCCGACAGTGCGGAGAAGCGTCTTTCAACTCGGATTGTTGAAATTCCTGTCTACTATCAAGATCCGTGGACCCAAGAATGTGTCATGCGTTTTCGCGAACGCCATCAGGACCCTTCTGGGACCGACCTTGATTATGCCGCGCGGATAAACGGATATGACAGCGTAGAAGCGTTTATTGAAGCGCACCATTCGCAGCCTTGGTTTGTGTCAATGGTCGGCTTTGTGGCTGGTCTGCCATTTCTCTATCAGTTGGTTGAGCGAGAAAAGCAGATTCAAGTCCCAAAATATCTCCGCCCAAGGACGGATACACCTAAACTAACCGTTGGGTACGGTGGTTGTTTCTCTTGTTTGTACTCTGTGCGCGGCGCTGGGGGTTATCAGATGTTCGGAATCTCACCCATGCCGATCTATGATCCCGAACAACAAGTGAGCTACCTCAAGGACTTCTTGGTCTTCTTCAAGCCGGGTGACATCGTGAAATGGAAACCCATTGATCGTGCTGAATACGACCGCGTTACAGCGGCAGTAGAGGCGGGTACCTATACCCCCCGTATCGCGGAGGTCGATTTCGACCTTGAGGAGTTCAACGCCGATATGGCGGGTACCAATGCGAAATTGATGGAGGCTCTCAATGGCGCTTAAAATTAACAAACCCGGCCTTTCGACATCAGTTCAAGACCTTGGTCGTCCCGGATATTTTCATCTGGGCATTCCAATCAGTGGTGCTATGGATCGCTTCGCTCTCAGGGCCGCAAACATGTTGGTCGGCAACCCAGAGGGTGCAGCTGGATTGGAAGCCGTCTTTATGGGCCCGGAGATCGAGTTCACGGAAGATGCGATTGTCGCTGTTACCGGGGCTGAAATGCCAATCACGATTGATGGCGAAGCAGTCGAGGGATGGACGTCCTTTACAGTGAAGTCAGGCCAAACTCTTGCATTTGGATTTCTGAAAACTGGAGCACGGATTTACATTGCTGTTTCTGGTGGTATTGCGACCGACCCAGACCTAGGTAGCCGTTCTACCTATCCAATCGGTGCCTTGGGTGGCGTTGACGGACGTCCAATTGCTCAGGGAGATGTCATTCCTTCCGGACAAGGTATCGTTGGCAAAGCTGGTTTATCAGTTCCAACTGACTTGCGTCGTGGCCCAACAAATCCAGCCGAGCTTCGTGTTTTGCCGGGACTATATTGGAACCGCTTGACCGAGGCTGCTGGGAACGGGTTTTTCGAGGATACTTGGATAGTTGCACCAGAAGCCGACCGTATGGGCTACCGATTCAAGGGTGGACGTCCATTGGAATTCGTCGATCGCGAACAGCCCTTTGGTGCTGGCGCTGATCCTTCAAATATCGTGGATGGCTGCTATTCTTATGGCTCCATTCAGGTGCCAGGTGGAACAGAGCCTATCGTTCTACATCGCGATGCGGTGTCGGGGGGGGGCTATTTCACACTTGGAGCGATTATATCAGCAGACATGGATTTCATTGGGCAACTTCAACCGAACACGCCGGTGAGGTTTGTGAAGGTTGACATGGATGAGGCTCTCGCTGCGAGGACGAGTCGTCGCGAAGCCTTACAAAAAATTAGAAAAGATCTCACCTAAGGGACAAACAGAACGCGGAAATCCGCACAAAAAAATAAACAACAAGGAGATTACACTAATGAAACAATTCTTAAAAACAACGGTGGCCCTAGCGATGGCGACAGCGATCCCAGCTGCAGCGTTTGCAGAAGAAAATTGGTATCCCTATGAAGCGCAAGAGGTTACGCCTGCATTTTCCGCTGATGGTGAAGTAAGCGCTGTAACTTACACACCGCTTGAGAGAGCTGAAAAAGCATGGAACATCTGCGTTTCATTTCCGCACATGAAAGACGCTTATTGGCTCGGCGTGAACTACGGTGTTGCTGATGAAGCAGCCCGTCTCGGCGTCAACATGAATAACGTTGATGCTGGCGGCTATACCGAATTAGCCAATCAGATCAGTCAGATCGAGAACTGTGTAGCAGGTGGTGCCGACGCGGTTGTTATCGGAGCGATCTCGTTTGATGGCCTTAACAATGTCATCGGCGAAGTTGCTGGAGCCGGTATTCCAGTGATTGATGTGATCAACGGTGTGTCTTCCCCAGATATTTCTGCGAAGTCATTGGTTTCTTTCAGAACAATGGGCGCGGAAACTGGACGATATCTGGCTGAGCGGCACCCTGCAGGCAGCGATCCAGTAAAAGTTGGTTGGTTTCCTGGTCCGGCTGGTGCTGGTTGGGTTGAAGCAGCTCACGCTGGGTTCATGGAAGCCGTCGAAGGTTCCGCTGTAGAAGTTCTCGAGCCACGCTTTGGTGACACTGGCAAAGAAGTGCAGTTGGGTCTGGTTGAAGATGTTCTGCAAGCAAACCCGGACGTCCGCTATCTTGCGGGTACTGCGGTAACTGCAGAGGCGGCTCAAGGTTTGATCCGTGAACGTGGATTGCAAGGTGAAGTAGACCTTTTGGCATTCTACATGACGCCGGGCGTCTACACTGGTATCGAACGTGGTTTTATCCTTGCAGCTCCAGCTGACTCAATGGTTGTCCAAGGACGGATTGCTATCGACCAAGCGGTCCGCATTCTAGAAGGTGAAGAGTACATTAAGCACGTTGGTCCAGAGATCTTCGTTGTTGATTCTTCCAACATTGCCGATGTGCCACGCACAGACATTCTCCCGCCTGACGGGTACAGCCCAGTGTTCTCTGTGAACCAGTAGGCCTCGTCGAGGTAACTCACATGGGCCGGGTGCTTCCTGCTCGGCCCATGTTTTTTGGAGCAAATGATGACTACTAATATCCTCTTAAAAACAAGCGGCTTGTCAAAGCGGTACCCCGGTGTTCTAGCTCTAGACGGGGTCGATTTTGACCTTGAAGCTGGCGAAGTCCATGTTTTGTTTGGTGAAAACGGAGCTGGGAAATCTACTTTGATTTCTATGCTTGCGGGGGCTATCAAGCCAAGTTCTGGAAAAATTCACCATAATGGTGACAACGTCCGCTTTGAGAATGTTGCCGACGCGCAGTCTCTTGGGATTTACACGGTTTTCCAAGAATTTTCTCTCATACCTACTCTCACAGTTGCACAAAATATCTTTCTTGGATGGGAGCCCATGATAGGGCCCTTTATTGATCACAAAGAGATGCGCAAACGTGCGGCGAAGATGTTTAAGGACCTCGGGTTTGACATTGATCCGACCGCCATCACAGCAAGCCTGTCTCGTGCGCAGCAACAGATGGTCGAGATTACCAAGGCTTTCCATGGTGATCTTTCTGTCTTGATCTTAGATGAACCAACGGCCTCCCTTACCGACCGCGAAGTGGATCACTTGTTTGAATTTGTTGAAGGTCTCAAGGCAAGCGGTGTCGGGATTATTTACATCTCTCACCGGATGCAGGAATTCGCTCGGATAGCAGACCGAATCACAGTTCTGCGTGACGGCGCTAAGATCGGGACAGTTAACATGTCCGACATCGACGACGGCGCACTTGTTGAGATGATGACCGGCCGCGCCATCTCTGAAATCTACCCATACATTGAGAAACAAGACGGTGAAACACTCATGCAGGTCCACGAATTGTGTGCACCCGGTGTTCATTCCTCGTCGTTTGATGTGAAGGCAGGAGAGATACTTGGCATTGCTGGGCTGGTAGGCTCTGGCAAATCCCGACTTTTCCGAACGATCATGGATTTATACCCGCGTCAGAGTGGCACGATTACATATCGTGGAGCAGACATTAGTAATGCAAGCACCCGTGCTATTATTCAGGCTGGCGTCTATTATTTGTCTCCTGATCGAAAGCATGAAGGACTCGATCTGGCCAAGTCATCAAATGACAATCTGGGTGTAAACCCAATGATGGCCCGATTGGGCGAGAAGCTGCAAGGCTTTGTCAATTGGAGGTCCATCAAACAAAAGACAGATGCAATTTCCGAAACGGTGAAACTGCAGGAGGACTACCGACCGAAACTAGTTTCTCAGCTATCTGGTGGCAATCAGCAGAAGGTCCTGTTTGGGAAAGCGTTCGGTCAAGACATCGACCTTTTCATTTTTGATGAACCGACTGTTGGTGTGGACATGGGTACACGCGCCGCCCTTTACTTGTTGATCAAAGACTTGGCAGAGGCAGGCAAGGCTGTTGTTATCATTTCTTCAGACCTTCCCGAAGTCTTAAATCTTTCGCACCGTATTCTGGTGCTCGCCCACGGGCAAATCACAGCGGAGCTGTCAGGTGATGACATGTCCGAAGATCAGGTCCTAAAATATTTCTTTGACGAGACTGGAGCAACGGCATGAGTGCTGAAATCAAAAAAAACAATGCAGTTTTCACACTGATCAAACGGATTTTCTTGCGGGTTGGCGTACTGCCATTCTTTCTAGCAATTGCTCTGGTTGTCTTCACAGCGCTTTCATCAAATTTCTTAACAAGTCAAAACCTTATCAACGTCGCAAGGCAGTCGGTGTATTTGGTTCTGGTGTCGATGGGCCAGATGCTTGTTCTGATCTCGGGTGGGTTCGATTTGTCGGTTGGTACTGCGATCGCTCTGACCTCCGTCGTTTCAGCTTCAGGTATGGTGTGGATGGCAACGATTTTTCCAGACGCGATCTGGCTTGCTATCGCTCTAGGAGCATTGATGGGTTTTGGCGCAGCTCTTTTGATTGGTGCCATCAATGGTGTTGGAGTTGCATACTTTGAAGTTTCTCCGTTCATCATGACTTTGGGCGTTTCCTCTGTAGGGGCCGGAATGGCACTCTTTTTGACAGGAGGCGTTCCTGTCAGTGGCATGCCGTATGCTTTCGCTGATACATTTGGGTTTGGTAGGCTATGGGGCATACCGGTCCCAGTGATTGTTGCCCTTATCTGCATCATTTCCATGTGGGTATTCATGTCGCGTACACGACTTGGAACCCAAGTCTACGCGGTTGGTGGCAACATCAAAGCAGCACATCTGTCAGCGATTAATACCAAAAAGACACTGATGCTGGCCTATATAATTTGTGCGCTCCTCGCGTCTTTGACAGGGCTTTTGCTGACGGCACGAGTGGAATCTGGTGAAGCCAATCTGGGCGCATCCATCGCACTGGAATCTATCGCAGCCTGCGTTATCGCCGGTGTATCGCTTCGGGGTGGTATTGGACGTGTCGAGAATGTCGTGCTTGGCGCATTTTTCATCATCCTCGTTCAAAACGGCATGAATTTGGCACAGGTCAGTTCCTACATGCAGATGGTCTTGCTGGGGTCGTTGCTGATTCTCGCTGTGATCTTTGATCAGCTGCGCTACCGAATGATCATGAACGGCACCTAGTTCTCGGCCCAGTTAGCAATAAATGATGGGCTGGGAAATTTCCGGCCCATGTCTCATTAACCTGAGTTCAGGAAGGAAACACGAATGTTGAATTCAGAAATTAACATCCGAAAAGATAAAGCGATCTCACGCGGGGTAGGTATGCAAACCCAGATCTATGCAGATCGCGCAAAAAACTCAGAAATTTGGGATGTAGAAGGAACCCGATACATCGATTTTGCCGCAGGCATTGCGGTTGTGAATACAGGGCATTGTCATCCCAAAGTGATGGCCGCAGTACAGCGTCAAATGGAGCGGTTCACGCACACCTGCCATCAGGTGTTGCCCTATGAAAATTACATCAGCTTGGCCGAACGTCTAAATGCTGCGGTATCAGGTGATTTCGAGAAAAAGACCGTCTTTGTTACCACTGGTGCCGAAGCGGTTGAGAACGCCATCAAAGTTGCTCGCGCGTACACAGGTCGGCCTGCGGTCATCGCTTTTGGTGGTGGTTTTCACGGTCGTACCTTCATGGGTATGAGCCTTACTGGCAAAGTTGCACCGTACAAGCAGGGCTTTGGCGCAATGATGCCTGATGTTTATCACGTGCCGTTTCCAATCGAAATTCATGGGGTCTCAACTCAAGACTCTATGAATGCGTTTAAAAAATTATTCAAGGCCGATCTTGATCCAGAACGTGTTGCGGCAATCATCTTCGAACCCGTGCAAGGAGAGGGTGGTTTCTACCCTGCGCCAGCACAACTCGTGCGAGAATTACGCTCGCTTTGCGACGAACATGGCATTGTGATGGTTGCAGATGAGATTCAGACTGGTTTTGCGCGAACTGGAAATCTGTTTGCGATGGACGGTTACGACGTAGCGCCTGACTTAACAACCATGGCTAAGGGCCTCGCTGGTGGGCTGCCGCTTGCGGCTTTGGTCGGTAAAGCTGAAATCATGGATGCGGCGGGCCCTGGCGGATTGGGCGGAACCTACGGCGGCAATCCACTCGGCATAGCAGCAGCACATGCTGTCCTTGACGTTATTGAGGAAGAAAATCTCTGCGCTCGCGCAAATGAGCTTGGGTCGCGTTTGCGTCAGCGACTGGAATCCATCCGTTCAACGACCCCTGAGATTGTGGATATTCGTGGCCCCGGCTTCATGGTTGCCGTTGAATTCAACACACCAGATGGGTCTGCGCCAAGTCCAGAATTTACGCAAAAAGTTCGCGCTGAGGCTCTCAAACGCAAGCTCATCCTTTTGACATGTGGCATCTACGGCAACGTTGTTCGGTTTTTGGCTCCTATAACAATCCAAGATGAAATCATGGCTGAAGCGCTCGACATTCTTGAGGAATCTATCGTCGCAGCGCGGGAGAAGTGGACATGCTGAAACTTAATGATCCATCTCTCCTTGAGACCCGTGCATTCGTAAATGGTCAATGGATTGAAACCGGAGATACATTTCCAGTCCACAATCCTTCGACTGGCGAAAAGATTGCTGATGTAACTGATTTAGCCATCAGCGATGTCAGCCATGCTATTGACGGCGCATACGATGCCAAAATCGCGTGGGGAATGAAGACCGGTAAAGAGCGAGGTGCCATTTTACGAAAATGGTACGATCTGATGGTTGAGAACGTTGACGATCTGGCATCAATCTTAACCGCTGAAATGGGCAAGCCTTTAGCAGAAGCTAAGGGTGAGATCATGTACGGTGCGTCGTACATTGAGTGGTTTGCCGAGGAAGCCAAACGTATTTACGGAGACGTAATTCCGGGCCATCAACCAGACAAACGCATTGTTGTTCTCAAACAGCCAGTAGGTGTCGTGGGTTCCATTACTCCTTGGAATTTTCCGAACGCAATGATCGCGCGGAAAGTAGCGCCGGCGCTCGCAGTTGGCTGTACCTTTGTTGCTCGCCCTGCAGAGCTGACACCATTGTCAGCCCTTGCAATGGCAGTCTTGGGTGAGCGTGCTGGGATACCGAGCGGTGTTTTCAGTGTTATTACGAGCAGTGACTCTTCCGCTGTTGGTAAAGAACTCTGCGCAAACACGAAAGTTGCCAAAATCACTTTCACCGGCTCAACCCGAGTTGGCAAAATTTTGATGGAACAAGGGGCAGCAACCGTTAAAAAAGTCTCGATGGAGTTGGGGGGAAACGCACCTTTCATTGTGTTCGATGATGCCGATATCGATGCAGCAGTTGAAGGTGCATTGATTGCAAAGTTCAGAAACGCTGGTCAAACCTGCGTTTGTGCTAACCGGATATATGTACAATCAGGTGTCTATAAAGAGTTCTCCGAGAAGCTGGCCCAACGAGTGGCCGCGTTCATTATTGGCGATGGTTTTGGGGAAGGGGTCACTGTTGGTCCTCTGATCAATACAGCTGCTTTGGCAAAAATTGAATCTCATCTCTCTGATGCCATTGCAAAGGGTGCTACTCTGGCGACAGGAGGTAAGCGTCATAGTTTGGGCGGGACATTTTTTGAGCCGACCGTCGTCACAGGCATGAAAAAAAATATGCTCGTTTCTCACGAAGAAACTTTTGGCCCAATAGCACCCTTGTTCGAGTTTGAAACTGAGGATGAAGCAGTCGAACTCGCAAACGACACAGAATTTGGCTTGGCTGGTTACTTCTATTCCAATGACATCAGACGAGTCTGGCGTGTTGCAGAACGGTTAGAGACAGGAATGGTTGGTATCAACACAGGGCTAATATCTACCGAGGTCGCGCCATTTGGCGGTGTCAAACAGTCCGGGCAGGGACGTGAAGGCTCCAAGTACGGTGCCGACGACTATCTTGAGCTAAAATACATGTGCTTTGGCGAGATCAGCTAGCGATCTTGCGCAAAGATAAATGGCATCGAAAATCTAGTGTGATCTTTTGTCGAGATAGGGCACAGACCTCCAAGGGATTATCAACCAATGAAAATGGAGAGGATTGAAGTGCGAAATGCAAAAACAGACCTCTCTGGACTGTCGTTGGAGGGCGTTTGCTTTGAGGTCGCCGGAAGGCAGATACTTGAGGACCTTTCTCTTAGAACGGAATCAGCGCGAATAGGTATTGTTGGCCGCAATGGCTCTGGAAAATCGACGTTATCTCGTCTTATTGCGGGTCTTATCAAACCGTCATCAGGCTCTATTTTGGTGAACGGAATCTCGCCTGCAAAGGACCGAAAAGCAGCACTTACAGAAGTCGGTATTCTGTTCCAAAACCCTGACCACCAGATTATCTTTCCAACTGTGCAGGAAGAGATTGCCTTCGGTCTACGACAGCTTGGTCAAACTAGAGACGAAGCAGCGCAGGGAACTGAGCGGATGCTGGCTCGCTTCGGCAAGTCCCATTGGATCGATGCTAACGTCAGCACATTGTCACAAGGTCAAAAGCAACTGCTTTGCTTGATGGCAATTTCAGCGATGCAACCGAAGACAGTTATTCTGGATGAACCTCTATCAGGCCTCGACATACCTACGGGCATCCAGCTTCAGAAGTATTTCTCGGGCTACCCTGGAAACCTGATTCACATTACTCACAATCCCGAAGACCTCAGAGAGTTCGACTTTGCGCTTTGGCTAGAGGGCGGACGTCTGGTTGATTTTGGAAGCTGCGATGACGTATTGGTGCAGTACAAGGCGCAGATGAAAAAATGGGGAGCAACAGATGATATCTCTGACCTCTCCGATTAGAACTAAGGCACATGACTGGCCAGCCTCATTCAAGCTCGGTTCATTGTGTATAACGACAGCTCTTCTTTTCCTTATCGAAGACATTTGGGTCCTCATATCCGTGTTCACACTTGTGATGCTGACTTATGCATTGCCTGGGAAGGTTTTCTTCCTAAACGGCTTGCGCCAACTTAGGATGCTGTGGCCGTTCATCCTGATCGTTGGCATATGGCATGTTTGGATCGGAAGCTTCGTAGACGGTGGTGTCATTGTCGTTCGCCTCGTCAGCGCTGTTGCGCTTGCTAACCTTGTAACCATGACGACAAAGCTCTCGGACATGATTGATGTGATCAGTGTCATTTTACGGCCCCTTCATGCCTTAGGCTTGAAACCGAAAGTTGTCGAAATTGCCATCGCACTGGTGATAAGATTAACACCCGTTCTCGTAAGCAAAGGCAGTCAATTGTCCGATGCTTGGCGCGCACGATCTGAACGCGCGCCGAGCTGGCGCATCATCTTACCGTTCACCATCCTTGCTCTCGATGACACCGATCACGTTGCGGATGCATTGAAGGCACGTGGTGGGCTCGAAAGCTAATAGGAAACCCAATGGAAAAAAATGTTGCTCTAATCGCCTTGTTCGCAGCCTTAATCGCTGCACTTGGCCTCATTCCGAAACTAACGCTTGGTTTCGGCGTACCTATCACTGCGCAAAGCCTCGGTGTCATGCTGTGTGGAACAATATTGGGATCAAAGCGCGGAGCAATGTCCGTCTTGTTGTTGCTCTTGCTCGTGGCAGTAGGGCTGCCGCTTCTTTCTGGAGGACGAGGGGGGCTTGGCTTGTTCGTTTCACCTTCAGCTGGCTTCCTGATTGGCTGGCCTGTGGCAGCCTTTGTAACTGGCATGATTGTTGAAAAATGGCGCGGCCACTCACTAGCTGTCGTGGCGGGTGTTGCTTCAGTGATCGGAGGCATTCTTGTGATGTACGTGTTTGGCATCGCGGGGCTTTCTATTGCCTTAGAAAAATCGCTATTGGAAGCGACAGGGTTGGTAGCTGCGTTCGTACCTGGTGATGTTATTAAAGCTGTGATTGCAGGGATGCTGACGGCCGCATTAGCGAAAGCGCGGCCAGCCAGTGTTTTGTCGGTTACATAGAAATCTGATGACCTCTGGCTTCGAAAAACTCATGTTGCAAAGGCCGGCAATCAGCGCGTTTCTGGACGATTTGTTTGATCGTCGAGCGCTCGCGAAAACAAGTATCGTACGAAAGGTTTAGAGGATATGCGCGAAGAAGAAACCGGCGAAGTTTATTTTGCGAACAGTTTGGACGAAGCAATTTCAATCCTATCGGATAGAGAACGAAGTCTCGTGCCTATTGCAGGTGGGACCTGGCTGATGAGGTCTGAAAAGAGGAAAGAAGCCTTGGCGCCGGGTTTCCTTGCCTTATTTAATGTTTCTGAGCTTCGCGGTTTTCATATGGAGTCGAACCAAATCTCCATCGGCGCTCTAACAACACATCATGATCTTGGCGTCGCACTTGAAGGATCGCCAGAATTGTTTGGTCTTGCTGATGCCGCACGAATTTCAGCAACGCCCGGTGTTCGTCGCCTCGCAACCGTTGGCGGAAATATCTGTACTGATGGCTTTCATTCGCCAGATATTGCGACTGCATTGCTGGCCCTTGATGCTCAAGTTGAGGTTGCTGGTGCCTCTGGCACGAGCAGCTTGCCCCTTTCGGAATATCTAAACAGTAGAAAAGAGAGACCGCTGGATGAAATTCTCGTCAGGGTGATGCTTCCTCGGATGGCTGGCGCAACCTCTCATGTACGACTGACGATGAAGTCGTCGGGAGACTATCCTGTTGCGATCGTAAGTGTTGGTGCTGTGATCAGTTCAACATCGGTTCTGAGTGACCTAAGAGTCGCCATCGGATCGGTAGAAGAAACACCGCGCCGATGGACTGCTTTAGAGGATGCTCTCGAAGGGCAAGTTTTTCGACCGGAAGAATGCAAATCTCAAGCCAGAGACTTGTCTGTAGACTTTAACGGCCGTGATGCTGTCGACGCTCCAGGTTCATATAGGGTGAGTGTACTCCCCCACCTCGTTCAATCGGCCCTAGCTTCTATATTCAATCAAAAAAGGGGGGGGTAGTGATGGCGATACGTTTAACTATAAACGGGGAAAAGCAGGTCTTTCACGGCGATCCACGCACTAGCCTATTGGAGGTCCTGCGAGACACATTCCGCCTGACTGGAGCTAAGGACGTCTGCGGTGAAGGGTTTTGCGGAACGTGCAACGTGCATATCAATGGTGAAGCACTGCCTGCATGTCTTCGTCCAATCGGTATGCTCGAGGGAGCCGAAGTTACCACAATTGAGGGCCTGTCCCCGATGGGCACGTTCAATGCGGTCCAAGCCGCGCTCGAGAAACATGACGTCGTACAGTGCGGCATGTGTTTTCCGGGGTTGGTGATGACCATGAGCAAGTTTTTTGAGACCAACAGCAATCCCTCACGCGCTGAAATCAAGTCAGCAATGACAGGGAACTTATGTCGATGCACTGGTTACGAGTTAATTGTGGATGCTTTGGCTTCGATTGCTGATGAGCGAGGGCTGGTTCAATGACATATCTACAAGCACAAAATAACGCCGTCATGGATTACCCCCGAAGAGACGCCTCGGATAAGTTGCGGGGCCGAACCAAATACACGGTGGACCAAGGTGGTCTTGAAACACTCCATGCTGTCCTAGTACGTTCTGAGGTAGCGTCAGGCAAAATCATTCAACTAGACGCAAAAGCTGCGCTAGAGATGCCAGGCGTGCGGGGAATAGCGACTTCGGTGGATGCTCCCGGTTCCCACGGACTTGGCATAGCCGATCATCCAATTTTTGCTGATGGTCATGTACGTTATCACGGAGAACCGATAGCTGCGATTGCCGCAAAGACACGACGCCAAGCATTGGAAGCTGCGAAGAAAGTCGTCGTCAAGATTGAAGCGTCTAAACCCAACTTAACAATGGCTCAGTCGCTTGCAAAAGATGCCCGTCTTATTCATCCAGACTGGGAAGACTACGAAATTCTCTACGACGGCGCGGCTCGCGGAGGCAATATCGCTTGGGAAGCCACGGTGCGGCGTGGGGATACGCAAGCAGAATTCGACAGAGATGACATCACTGTTGTTGAAGGATGCTACCGCGTAGGTCGACAAAATCATGTTTCCTTTGAACCCCGGGCTGTCATTGCCTCATTTGAAGATGGACGGTTCCACGTCATAACCTCGACGCAAGTGCCTTGGACCGTGCGACATGTAACTGCAAAAGTGCTTGAAATTCCTGAATCGCATGTTCGCGTGACCGTGCCGCCAGTTGGCGGTGGGTTTGGGCTAAAATTCGACTGTTCTCTGGAACCATACGCCGCCATCCTCGCGAAAAAAACGGGTCAACCGGTCTCGCTTATCAATTCGCGAGAAGAAGAGATGCTAACGTGTTTGTGTCGAGAAAACGCAGAAATTCGCCTTAAGTCCGCTGTTACAAAGGACGGTGAAATCGTCGCGCGCGAAGGGACTGTCCTAATGGACGCTGGCGCGTACGGCGGTGAGCAAGTATTCCTGACAACTATGACTGCTCACACCTTAGGTGGAAACTACCGGTTAGGTGCAGCCAAGATTTCTAGTCAGGCTGTTTATACAAACACACCTCCGAATGGCGCTTTTAGGGCATGCAACGGTGTCTACAACACCTTCGCTCTAGAACGGCATACTGATGAGATCTGCAAAGCAATCGGCATGGACCCTGTTGCGTTCCGAAAATTGAATGTCGTGGGCGACGGATCACTTGGGGCGACAGGGCAGGTCTTTGAGGGTGATGTGCTAGGACCGATGCTAGACCGCATGGATGTACTCATTTCGAAGGATAGCCCTGCTGAGGTTGACACGTCCGAATATCTGTATGGACGGGCGACTACGGTCGGCACTTGGTTCATATTTGTTGGCCCGTCCGCCGCCACTGTAAACTTAAATGCAGACGGTAGCGCAACGCTGGTAACCTCTGGAGTTGAAATTGGCTCCGGTACGATGATGCAGTCATTGCCTCAAATGGTGGGGGCCGAACTGGGCATACATCCTGACAATGTCATCGTGAAGACAGCAGACACAGATGCGTCAGGACGAGATCTTGGAGTTGGGGGCGGACGTACAACTGTGTCCATTGGGGCAGCCAGTACGGCTGCATGCGCTGAGGTGCGTGACAAGCTATTCGAGATTGCTAGTGAATTGCTCCAAACAGCAACCGATAAACTTGTTCTTGTGAATGGGCGCGTCGAGATTGCAGGCATGGCAGGATCGGGAATGCCCATTCAATCGGTAATTGCAGAAGCCGAAGCTCGTAATGGTCCCATTGCGGGCAGTGGAGCGTTCACGGCACCCGGAACACCGGCAATGCCAGGATGTGCTGCGGGTCATTTCATTGACGCGATCGATATTCCTGTTTTTGCAGTCCACGATTGCGAAGTAGCAGTCCACAAAGAAACCGGAAAGGTTTCTGTTCTCAGCTATCGTGTGGTGCAAGACGTGGGCCGAGCCATAAACCCGCGGGCCATTCGCAGCCAAGTTCAAGGTGGTGTGGTCCAAGGTATGGGCTATGCGTTAAGTGAAGAAATAACGATCAATGATAAAGGGCGCATCGATCAGGACGGCTTTGAAACCTACAAAATACCCAGTGTTGGAGACGTCCTCCCGATCGATCTAGATCTATTTGAAGGTGCGCCTTCAGCGGGCCCTTTAGGCACGAAGGGTGCCGGCGAAGTTCCAATTCTTAACGTAGGAGCTTCGATAGCATGTGCCGTTGCCAACGCGACGGGTAAGAAGGTCAATGAGTTGCCACTAACGCCTCCACGCGTTTTGGAACTGATGTCAGAAGACAGTCGATCGCTTGATCTAGAGCATATCCAATCAGACTGGGAAAAAAATGTACTGGGTTAACGGTGCTTGGTATGCTCGACCTAAGCCTACGCCCAGTTGGCGCTTCATCTCGTCGTTCACCAGTCTTGCTCACGATGGCATCGACCATGTTGGGGATGCATTGAAGGTTTATGGCGGGCTCGAAATCCAATGATTTCTCGCTTCGAAAAACTTATGCTGCAAAGACGCTCAATCAGGGCGTTTCTGGATGATCCTGTTGACCGTCGAACGCTGGAGAAAATTTGCACCACGGCACGACGTGCGCCAAGTGGTGCAAACCTGCAGCCCGGAAAGTTTCATGTGCTGACAGGAACAAACTTGGATGCGCTCAAAACACAGCTAACGTTGGCACACACCAGCGGCCAAGAGATCGATCTGGAATATTCCTACTTTCCTGAACCTATGCCTGCCGCGCTTAAGGATCGCCAACGGGCGGCAGGGTACGCACTCTATGGTGCCCAAGGGATTGAACGGCGAGACGTGAAGGGCCGTAGAGAGCAATTTGCGCAGAACTACCTTTTTTTCAACGCCCCTGTTGGGGTGGTCGTCACCATTGACCGCAACATGGGCAAGGGCTGTTTCATGGATATGGGAATGGCTGTCATGACGTTTCTCCTTGCCGCTGAAGATGCGGGGCTTGGTGCTACCGGAATTGGTGCCATCGCAAACTATGGAGCTGTCGTGCACCGACAGCTGGGCTTGCCGGAAGACGAGATGATTGTTTGTGGAATTGCGCTTGGACTTCCCGACATAGTCGCACCGATCAACCAGTTTCGGACGGATCGAGCCGAGCTTGCTGAATATTCAAATTTTTATGGCTTCAACACTTTGGAGGAGGAAGAACCGTGACGAATAGAGCCGAAGCGACCGCCACCGTTCTCATTGAGAATGAACAGGTGCGGGTCACACGATATGAGTTTGAACCCGGCCAAGAAACAGGATGGCACCGTCATCTCATGGACTACACAGTCACGGCCATTACAGAATGCACCATGCTCATTGAAACAGACGATGGGCCACAGAACGCAAGTACAGAGCAAGGCGATAGCTATTTTCGCAAAGCGGGTGTGCGGCACAATGTTGTCAACGATGGGAAGGCCAAAATGGTCTTTGTCGAGCTTGAGTTGAAGCAAGGCGCATGATCACGACCGACAATATCAACAGGGTTTTCCCAAACTCCCTTCAAAGCCTCGATCAGCTAGAAGCTGAGTTTCCGTCCCGAGAGCTTGATGATGATGCCGCAGTCACACGCGTGACCGCCAGTCCAAACTCTCAGGACCTGTACTCAATTATGCAGGTATTAGGCCGCGAGCGCGTCATGGAGCGGATTTCAATATTTGAGGCATTGAGCATTGAGCAGTTAGGCGGTCGAAAATGACCAACCTTGGCGAATTCATCTTACACGACGACTTCGAGGTGCTCACCCCACTGACGCCGGAATTAGGCGCGCTTATCGCAGGTTTGCGAGAAAAGATGACGATTTGGGCAAGCCAGACAGCTCAGAGGTCGATTGCCATCGAGGTAGCGTCACGACAATGGCTAATCTGTGAAACATCAGGATCAACGGGAACCCCTAAAGTTATCCGCAGAAGCCCGTCATCTTGGAATAAGTCCTTTGATATCACCCGCAGTCATTTTGGCATCAAAACGACTGACATCTATGCAACTTTTGGATCGTTAGGCCATTCGCTGACGCTTTATGCAGCGGTTGAAGCAATGAGCATCGGGGCGTCTCTCTGCTGTTTGTCTAATGTTGGCCCAGCTCGGCAAGCAAGTTTGATTGATGACCACAAAGTTTCGGTCATTTACGCGACCCCCACACAGCTAAAGTTGCTGTTGAAGGGCGCAAAAACCAACCAAACAACTGGTTTTAATACCGTCACCCACGTCTTTTGCGGAGGGGGCGAGTTAACTGGATCACTGCGAAGCGAATTGAACATGTTTTTCTCAAACGCGATCACTTATGAATTCTATGGGGCAAGTGAGACCAGTTTCATCACCATTTCTGACCTCAATACCCCTTCAGGATCGGTTGGGAGACCATATCCCGGCGTAGATGTTAGAATTGGCGACGGTCAGGCAACCGTTCCATTCGAAGTTGGGGAAATCTGGGTTAGAAGCCCGTTTCTGTTCGATGCATATGAGATCGGTGAAAGCCAAGACACCCGCCGGATTGGCAGTTATTTGACCGTGGGAGAGATGGGATATTTTGACGACGATGGCAGACTGTTTGTCCTAGGACGAAAAAACCGAATGATCACCGTCGCAGACAACAATGTATTCTTGGACGAGATTGAACGAACGATAGGGACCATCTTCGGTATTGATCACTGCGCCGTCATTGCGAAGAAGGATGATCGACGCGGACATGTCCCCGTGTGCTTTGTCCAATCAGGCGACACGTCGATTGACAAGGAGGCAATCGTAAGTCGATGCCGGTTGGGACTCGGTTCACACTCAGTACCTCGTGAGGTGCATTTTGTGACCGAGATGCCGCTTCTTTTGTCGGGAAAACTAGACTACTTGGCACTTCACAATCGGTTGGGTGTTTAGCCGTGTCGGCGTCGGTCCTCTTAGCAGCCCGCCGCAGCGCGGTTGTACCACGTGGAGGCGCATTGTCTAACCTGTCGCTTGAAGAATTGGCAAAACCAGTTCTGGAGCAAGCTATCGAAGATGCCCAGATTAGAATGGAACAGGTCGATGAGGTCATCCTTGCCAACGCCCTTGGTGGGGGAGGGAACCCGGCACGTATTGTCGCGTTGAACGTGGGGTTATCTGAATCCGTCGCCGGTCTCACAATTGATCGACAATGCTCAGGAGGTCTTGATGCGATTACGCTCGCTGATGCCTTAATCAGATCGGGAAGCCATCAGGTGGTCATCGCTGGTGGAGTAGAGAGTTATTCGCGAAGGCCTTTGCGGTATCGGACGTTTCATGATGATCGGGTGGCAGAACAATACGATCAGGCTCAGTTCACGCCTTGGCCCGACCGAGATCCTGATATGGCGGTTGCAGCTGACCAACTTGCTTCCAAATATGGGATATCCAAAGCCGAACAAGATGCTTGGGCAATAGAGAGTCATCGAAAAGCAATAGCTTCACAATCAACCCACTCTACTGCTCGGATCGTAGAAGTCGCAGGAGTGACTAAAGATGCATTCCCGCGAAATCTTAGCATGGCGCTGTGCAATCGAGCATCGTCTGTAAGCGGGAGTATTTCGGTCGCGAACATGGCTGTCGCTGCAGATTGCGCCGCGGTAGTTGTCATGACTTCGGCAGACTTCGCCGAACAACATGGCCTACAAGGTCTAAAATTTATTTCTGGTATCAGCGTTGGCGCACAGCCAGACATGCCGGGTGAAGCCCCCATAATGGCTATAAAAACACTGCTTAAGCGAACTGGAATCGCGGCAGAGGACCTCAGCCATATAGAGATAATGGAGGCTTTCGCAGTACAGGCGTTGGTTTGCCAGCGAGGCGCACAGTTGCCACTGAACTTGGTCAACTTAGAGGGGGGATCTCTAGCTCGGGGGCATCCCATTGGCGCTTCGGGAGCCATTTTGGCTGTGAACATCTTTGATGAACTAACACAAAGACCAGGTTTCGGACTTGCGGCAATTGCTGCTGCTGGTGGAATTGGTAGCGCCGCTCTATTTGGTGCACTATCAAAGCAAAATCGGTGGAGCCGGGCAGGGCGCGGAATTAGCGTCGCAGGATGACAAAACACAGCCCTTTCCGCTACTTCAAGACGAGCCCAGAGATTATCCGTTTAGCAGTGATGATGTCCGTTCGTTTCACGCTTTCGCTTTGGAATGTGGGGGATCTTTTGCACGAACGTGGCATCGGCCCCCGTCAACTTGACGATACCCCAATTGGTCCGAATACAACGAAGGCCTGCGACAACGCGGTGATCTGACTGTCTGGATCAGCAAAGACGCGCTTGGCCTGTGGTCGGCACCGCCTCGGACAATCCGAGGTAGCCAGCGGAAGTATTCGGACCTAGCGGTTGAGATTTGTCTGACGCTGGGCGTGGTTTTCAAACAACCGCTGCGCCAGACCCAAGGCCTGATGCGCAGTATCGCGGGGTTGCTTGGGGTTGAGATCGCAGTGCCTGATTTCTCCACCTTATCGCGCAGGAGCAGTGGGCTAACACTGCGTGCGACGCAGAAGCCCGGAGGCGGTAAGCCAGTCCATTTGGTCGTGGACAGTACTGGCCTAAAAATCTTCGGCGAGGGTGACTGGCTCGAGGAGAAGCACAAAACAAAGCGCAAACGGCGCTCTTGGCGCAAGCTCCACCTCGGTCTTGATCTTGTCAGTGGCGAGATCGTCTGCTGTGATCTAACCAAGGATGACGTCGGCGATCCGACGGGAGCTATGCTTGAATTTGGGTGACGCGCATCATTAGGCGGCGTGGTTTTCGGTGTCACCGGTCACTTCGACACCGTCGTTGAATTTGATGCCATCGATGACTTTTGGCAACTGGTTTCTACCCTTGAGCCTCAACCATTTCTTTGATGCGGCCTGAATGAGGGTAAAAACCATCAGCTTTGCAGTTTTTTGCGACAGTGCGCCTTTGGTACGAACCGTTCTGTGTCGGACGGTGGCAAACACGCTTTCTATAGGGTTTGAAGTGCGTAGATGGCCCCAATGTTCCGCCGGAAAATTAAAGAATGCGAGCATCGCGTCTTGATCCTTGATTAGACATGCAACGCCCTTTGGATATTTGACCTCATATTTCTCAGAGAACACTGCCAGCGCCGCTTCTGCTTCTTTGCGCGTCCCTGCGTGCTGGATGTTATCCAGATCTGACTTCACAGCCGGTGCCATCTGCTTGGGAAAACAATTCAGAACATTCTTCACCTTATGCACCCAACACCGTTGGTGTTTTGTGCCTGGAAATGCCCTGTCCAGCGCGTTCCAAAACCCCATGGCCCCGTCACCAACCGCAATTTCCGGTGCGACGGACAACCCACGACTTTTTATGTCGGTCAGTAACTCATGCCAACTCTGTGCGCTCTCCCGCAGACCGACCTGAAAGCCGATCAATTCTTTCTTGCCCTCCGGTGTTGCACCGATGATCACCAGCATGCATTCGGCATTTTCTTCCATCCGGGCCTGAAGATAGACGCCATCGGCCCAGATGTAGACATAGTGACGAGCAGAGAGATCACGCCGGGTCCAGGTGTCATATTGTGCCTGCCATCCAGCCGTCAGTCGCGAAATGACGCTTGGCGAAAGGTTCGGCGCGTCGGTGCCCATAATGGCTGACAGCGCTTCTTGAAAATCACCCGTTGAAATGCCTTTCAGATAAAGCACCGGCAACAAGGCATCTAAGCTTACCGAGCGGCGCGCCCATTTCGGCAGTATGTTCGATGTAAAGCGGATTTTTTTGGACGGATCAGGTGTTGCCAGCCGGTCGCGCACCTTGGGCCGCTGGACATCCAGAGAACCAATGCCGGTCTGGATCTGCCGTTCAGGGCCAAATCCATGCCGCACAATCCGCTGGCGGCCATCCTCCAGCTGTTCATCTGCAAAGCTGGCGACAAATGCATCAGCTTCGGCTTTCAGCGCTTCCGCCAACATCCGGCGGGCACCCTCCCGTGCAAGCTCTGTCAACGGATCTACGATCGTTTCCGATTGGTGGAACGGCAGGATCTGTGTATCGTTCTTCATAGGCGTATTGCTCCTTGTGAGGTTCTGGCCGGCTTTGACACCTGCCACAATACGCCGCCTTTCAAATCACGCCATCACCCAAATTCCACCATAACTCTCCGACGGCGCTGCCAGACCTGTTGGATCAAGTCGACGGTCCTGTTGATCTGTTCCTCGCAGATGGAGCTTACGACGGAGAACCAACATCTGAATTGCTTGCCACTCGGTTCGGATCGACGATCGAGGTCACGATCCCACCTCCCAAAAACGCAATACTGAGCCCCAATGCGCCCAAAGATCCGACGGAACGTGACTGTCATGTAGCCGAGATCGCAGCTCGCGGGCGGATGGCCTGGCAAAAAGCCACTGGCTACAATCGCCGCAGCCGGGGCGAAACTCTCATGGGCCGCTGGAAAACAGTTATTGGGCCGAAGCTAAAGGCGCGCAACTTCGAAAATCAGAAAACAGAAGCCAGGATTGGCGTTCGGGTTCTCAACCGGATAATCGGCCTTGGCCGCCCAAGTTTTGAACGCACCGCCTGAATTCCGTCTCGGGTAGGGCGCGTTCCGAGTTGACCTTGATCTATGCAACAAGGCCCAGCCCAAGGCATTCCATTGAATGAGGCCCACGATAATGGCGCTGCCGCAAACCGAGATGGTGGGCATCCAAACCATGATCTGGCTAAACGAACTCACATGCCGAGGGGGCCAGAGGCGGCAATCAGGGGCAAAGATCGACCAGACCAGCATCGCGATCAACGCTGTTTCGCAGAAAAGGGCGATGATCAGCGTGACGGGAACAATATCGCTCATCCGTGCTGCTCCTCGCCGTGTCCCCGCCCGCCGAACTCGGATGGGTCATCGCAAGCGTGGCGCGCACATTCCAGCTCCAGCGTGGTGTGCTCGATATCGAATTGGTCGGACAGCGCGGCCTTGATCCGGTCCTTTACAGCGTCTGCGTCATTCCAGCGTCCCTCCGCAATGACGATATGAGCGTCCAGCGCAGCGCGATGTTCGTCCATCTGCCCAAAATGTGCGTGGTGGATGCCGGTCACGCCGTCGATGCCGCGCACTGTATTGAGGACAGCTTCCGTCTCGATCTCGGGCGGCGAGCCCAGCATCAGGATGCGGATCACAGGACCGATCTCACGGAAGGATTGCCACAAGATGTAGCCCGCGATCATCACCGTCACGATTGGGTCGATCAGCCGCCAGTCGTAAAGCAGGATCAGTGTGCCGGCGAAGATCACGGCGACGGAACCGAGTGCGTCAGCCACATTGTGCAGGAAGGCAGCACGGATGTTCACGCTGGACTTGGACATGGCGTAAGTCAGCATAGCCGTCACCACATCAACAACAAGAGCGATGCCCGCGATAATCCAACCCTCGACATCCTGAGGGTTGGCAAAACGCATTGCGGCTTCGTAGAGAAGGTAGAGGCCTATCACGATCAGTGTCGTGTAGTTAATGAGTGCCGCAACAACCTCGACCCGGCCATAGCCGAAGGTCATCTCCGCGTCTCGTGGCCGTCGCGCTATTTTGCGCGCGCCGAAAGCGATGATGAGCGAGATCGCGTCGGAGAAGTTATGCAGCGCGTCCGCGATCAAAGCCAGCGATCCGGACATGATACCGCCTATGACCTGCGCGACTGTGAGCCCCATATTGACGGCAATGGCGGCGAAGACGCGGCGGTCGCCCGCTTCGGGGTCGACGTGATGATGATGGCCGTGTCCCATATCGGTAGCTCCTTTCGATTCGCATCCTTTTCATATAGATACGATCTACAGGGACTGTAGCTTCAAGGAGCAAGTGTGAAAGAGTATTCAATCGGGCAGATGTCGCGCCAGACCGGCGTGAAGGTGACGACGATCTGCTACTACGAAAGCCGGGGCCTGATCCCGTCACCTGGGCGCACGGAAGGCGGGCAGCGGCGATACGACGACGCCGCGCTTGAACGGCTGGCCTTCCTGCGCCATGCGCGGGAACTGGGGTTCGGGCTCGATGACATCGCGGAGTTGATGGCTCTGGCCGAAGAGCCTGCCGAAGATTGTGCGCCCGCCCATGAGATCGCTCGAAAGCAGCTCGCGGCAGTGGACCGACGCATGACCATTCTTGCGCAGCTTCGCAAAGAACTGGCGCGGATGGCAAACGCGGACGATAAGGGGCAAGCAGGGGATTGCCGCGTTATCCAAGTGCTCGGCGATCACCGTCTTTGCATCGGCGCGCATGAAGCACCAACAAACCTGTCTATAACCAATAGCGATTGAACGAACCTCATTGCTTAACAAGACATTGGCTGCACTCTGACGAGCGAACAGATTGGGCTCAGAGCCGCGGTTAGCTGCGTTTGCACATCGAAAAACTGAGTCGCAGCCCCGAGTGTCCGCTTTCTTCAAGTTGCCCAATTTAGTTTGCGCGCGCAGCGAAGGTCCGCAATCCGCCCTTGGTGTCGGCCGTGGCGAACGGGAGTTATTGTCAAATCTGGTGTTTGAGGCTTGTCGGTCATGCGGCGAGACACCCTCGGTGGAAGAAGTCTTTCGTGGCGGCAAAAAGTGACAAGACCACTGTGGGATCGCGCACGTTCGCTCTTGTCACTGGCCTTTCTGTGGCACGGGGGACATGATTGCCTGAAATAAAACAACAGGATTTCCCCCTATGCGACTGACAGCCCCGACCTTTATCGTCTTTGTGATCTCTCTTATTTGCGCCGCGCTGGTAGCTGCTCCCGGTTCTCGGTGTGGCCGTGGTAGCCTTGCCGATCTCCGGCTTTTGGCTGATGACGATTGCCTGGGGCTTGCTGCTGGCAGGCGTGCTTTTCCGGGGGGTATGATTCTGCGATGGCTAAAGCGTCTAAACTCGACCGGCTGAGCGACCAGGTGATCACGGCGCTGCTTGAAAAGCATGCGTGCCCGCTGCCGTTTCACGCGGTGCGGGCTTTGTTTATGGGCAATATCGCCACGCCGGATATGACGGCCTCCCCGATGCAGACCATTCGTGATTTATGGGGCGGCGAGTTGCCCGAGTTTGAAACCAAGCAAGACGCTGAACTCTTGATGATGGGCTTGATGCGAGGCCTCTGGAATGGGCTGAGCGCGTATCAAAACCGCACGAACCCTTTCAAACTGACACGGATGAAGAGCCCGCAACCGAGCTGGGAGGTGCTTGCGCGCCTGTCTTTGCTGCGGCGCGAAGAGATTGATGGGTTTATCGAAGGGCTGTTTGCTGGGCACGAGGAAATAGACCTGCCCGAAAAGGCCCATCGCGCGACCAATATCCTGGGCGAAATGCGCGCCATGCTGGTGGGCTTGCATGGTTTGGCAACGAAGAACACCATGCCCACGGACATCAAAGAGCTGGACGGGATGATCAAGTAGGTGCGTGAGCTGAGTATCATCGCAGAAAAGGAAATGAACGTCGCTATCCAGTCGTGCAAACGCGCCCGCGCGCAAATGCTTGTGACCTATGTTGCGGAAAAACCGGTGCTGCATTGATGTCCTTTGACGCGGACCAGTTTGAAGTGTTCCCCGACCGGCTTCATTTGCGACGGGACGTCCCTGCCAAAAATATGCGGCGCTTCTATCTGATGACGGTGCAGCGCGACCTCTTTGGAGGCGCGTCGCTGATCCGCGAATGGGGACGGGTAGGAAGCCCAGGAAAAGTGCAGGTTGAGCACCACCCTGACGAGGGACGGGCGGTCGATGCCCTAGCGGATATCACGCAGCGCAAGCGCAAACGCGGCTATCGTTTCGTGCCGGGAGGGTTTTGAATGTCCGGCCTGCCTGAGCTGATTATGAACCGCGCCTTCATGGAGGATTTTTCCGAGGCTCCCGCGCCCTGTTTTGGTATGGGTTTGGTTGAAGCCAATGGCGCACAGACAGGGTTTCTGGCCATGCGACCGGCGACGCCGATCCCAGGCGAGATACTTGGGCTTGGGTTCGCCTTTGGTCACCGCATGCTGGATCTGCGCGGCGCGCAGCTGTGCCAGTTTGTGTTCAATATCTACGGCTTTCAAGCTTATTCGGCCCTGGTAAACCCTGCCAGCCCGATGGTGCGCACGGTCCTTGAGGTGATGCTGACGCGGCGGGATTATTTCTTCTTTGTGCTGAACCCCGATGGAGGGGCGAGCGCGTTCCGCTCTGATCTTGGAGTTGAAAATATTGCCGGTCTGCGGGATAACCTCGCGGGCATGTACGCAGCAAGTACGTCACCCGCGCGCTATGAAGAGGCAGCGGGGTTGTTTGCGCAGGCCCCGGATCCTGCCAGTACCGTTTTGACCTGGGTGTGCCGGGATAACCCGAACTACCTTGATCTGGATACGGACCCGATGGTGCTTCCGCCCTCTGCCAGGTGAGTCCTTTTTTCTTGCTTGTTCAATTTAGGGGGCACCCATGCACGACCCCTAATCCACCCCCTCAACAAACGTCTCCACGAAGGCCTTAATCTTCTCGATCACCCGATCCGCAACGCTGCGGCGCTCGCGTAGGGCAGGGCGGGTCTCCATAATCCCAATGACGTCATCGCGCATTGGGGTTTTTTCAGTGAACAGATAGTTTGCAAGCACTTTGTCCAGCGCTTCGCCTTTGAGGCCTTCGTCCTGGCTTAGAGTGACAAGCGCGCTTTGCTTTTGCGCCTCCCAGTAGTTGTCGAATTCAGCCCCCACATGCAGGGCAAACGCATGAACAACCTTGGCGACCGACCACCCCGCCTAACATCCACCAATAGTGGCAAGAAGTCGGCATTTTCCCTCATGCCAGAAAAGCGAATTGTATCGAAAACACCTCGCTTCAATGAAATCCAGTTTCATGCGTTTGCCCTGCCCCCACATGGGGTTCCGTTAAGATGTAAGGCCGTGCTGCTAACATCCTATGGAAAAAGGGGAAAATTACCAGGGAATGTGGGGCAGAGGGGCGATTGCTCTGCTGGCACATATAAGGACTTATGCGTCTTAGGGCAGGAGGGGCGGACTGCAGACTTCCGCTGCAAGCGCGAGGTAAGATTGAGTCAACAGCGACAGCCGACATTCAAATAGCCGCTGATGGGGTGTTCGTTCTGCATGCGGATGCCGGGTCAGGCGAGCCGGAGTGTATCTGGGGCTCCGGTGGTTGGATCTCAGCTGCCAAGGCCCCTTCATCCCTTTGCTTGCCAGCACCATAGTTTTCTTTCCGAAGCGGTCATTGACCTGATCAAGTGCGGTCATCAGGGCCGCGGACTTCGGCTTGGGAAGACCCTCAGGCACCCTCCCACCGTCTCAGCATCCAGTACCACTGTTCTGGATCCGCCATGATCCGCGCAGATAGACTATCGTTAAAAACACGCGTCATAGTGATACTGTCGGTGTGGGGGATTGGGGCTTCGAATTCCACGCGAAAGGCGTTCCCATCATCAATGCGGGTGCCAAATGCAGGGATCATGGGCAGATCGTATTTGAGTGCAAGCTGGGCCGCCGAGAGAGATGTGAGGGCGTCATGCCCGAGAAACGGTATCCTTACACCTTCCGAATGTTTTTCATCTAACAAGATTGAAATAATGCCACCATCCCGCAGATGCCGCACTAGAGCCCTGGTTCCAACGTGGCCGGTTGCCAAAATCGGCTTCCCCCCTGCCTCAATACCAGCAAGGATGCGGCGTGCATAGTGGCGGTTTTTGTGCGGTCGATACACAGCTCCGCTTTCAAGCCCATGCATTTTGATCACGGCGCGAACAGCTTCCCACTGACCAAAATGACCTGAAACAATGATCGCTCCCTTGCCAGCCGCTTGCGCCTCTTTCAGGGCGACAAGGCCAGGACCTGAGGCCATGAATTTATGGTGTTGGATTTGAAATTCAGCATCGTGATAAATCTCAAATAGTGTTCTCCCCATATGCCGGCCCATGTCTTGGCCTAACTTAGCGCGTGCGCCGCGCTTCATATCAGGAAAAACCCGTTTGGCTTCGCGGTCAAATCGGCTTCTTGCAGGCGGAAACCAACGCATGACGGTTTCAAATGTCGTGCCCAATCCACGAGACCGAGAGTCAAAGGAGCGCCATCGGACAGCGGTCAGCGCCGACCACAAGGGGAAGTATCTGGCGTGATGTAAAACTGATTTCAACGATGTGGAAAACATTGTTTTCTATTACTAGATTAAGCAGCAATACCAATCGAAAACGATAGGGCGCATCACTTCGGGTCCATGTCCGTTTCAGCTTGTTTAAAGGGTTTTGGCCGGACCTGCGGCACTTTAGTGCGACCAAAACGTCGCTGAGGCAGCCTTAAGTCTCTCACGGCCCGTACTGGACGTTCACCAAGCCGAGCATCGCTGAAATGCGGCTTCCCAAAAGCCGCCATTGCTATTTTTTGCAGCACAGGGAAATCTTTGGCTTTATCTTTCGCCCATAGGCGATCAATTCATGCTAAGAGGCGGCGCTGAGCCCTTTACTGCTGACAAGTTGATTACGACCCAGCGTGCGCTCTGAAGAAGTCTCTTTGCCATTCGAAAAGGTGAACGGAATGCTCTCACTACATGCGGTGCCCGATGCGTTTACTACAAGTGAATGCGAGCTGATTATTGCAAGGATTTCCGAAGCCCCAACCGATGAAGCTCTCCTCGTCGGCCGAAATAAAGATCACAATCTTCGCAAAGCAGAGTTGGTCTGGACAGATAATGTGGTTGGCATGGAATGGGTGATGGAGCGCCTGATCGAGATTGTTCGGAGATCAAACAGAGATCGGTTTGAATTTGATCTGTGCGAGTTTGCAGAAAGTCCTCAGGTGGCAATCTACAAGTCGTCAAATAGCGGGCATTTTGCGTGGCACTCTGATATCGGTGGCGGTCATACCTCTGGAAAACGAAAGCTTACCCTCGTGTTACAATTAAGTGGTGCCGATACCTACGAAGGTGGCAATCTGGAAATTATGCCCGGCGCTCAAATTCTCACCGCCAATCGTGCTCAGGGGTGTATCAGTGTTTTTCCAAGCTTCACGCTTCATCAGGTCACGCCGGTCATAAGCGGTATACGTTATTCAATGACTGTTTGGGCGCACGGTCCAGCATTCCGGTGAAACGGTTCATTGCCGACTTTCTCTGCAACTACGAAATTGGACTGGCTTTAATGCCAGCGCCGACGCCAAGGGCGGAATGCGGACTTTCGCTGCGGGTGCAAAACCTGATTTCGGCTCAAGAAGAAGCGAACCTTCAACATAAAGATCCTATGAGGAAACAGCGAAAGTCCGCAAAGAGACAAACTACCAATTTCCCGAAACGCAGCGAATGTCGGTAATTGGAAAAAGGACTGTATGGGGCAATCACACGTTCAACATGGCGCCTAATCTGCTGGATCAGGATTTCTCAGCGGATGGTCCCAACCAGAAATGGGCTGGCGACATATCCTATATCTGGACCAGTGAAGGGTGGCTGCATCTGGCCGTCATCCTTGATTTGCACTCCCGTCGCGTCATCGGATGGGCCCCTTCTCATCGATACTTTGTATCGACTGCCGGTCAGTGGTCAGTAACCGCATGAAACGGGATCTGGCGATCCGGGCGTTAGATATGGCCGTTGCTTTGCGACAGCCGCCCGAAGGCTGCATTCACCATACGGATCGCGGGTCGCAATATTGTTCCAACGAGTATCAACGCCGCCTATCTAAGCACGGCTTCAAGGCTTCGATCAGTGGTAAGGGCAATTGTTACGACAATTCCATGGTTGAAACGTTCTTCAAATCCATTAAGCCGACATTCCCCAAGTGGCGTGACATCTGATGCGAAGATCGCCTGATCAGGCCTTCGGATCAAGTATCTTTTTCCTCTGAGGGTCTCCGGAGTTGCGGAAACGCCTGAAGGCGGGTGCCTCATGCTTCGAACCGGTGCCGTGCTGGCCCGGAGGCGAGGATTTTCAGCGCGTTGGACAGTCCTGTCCTGCCGCTTTCGTTCAGTTTGGGGTTGGACCGCTGTCAGGCGCATACCGGAGGGGCTCGCAGTCGGCGGATGGTGGCAAGGATGGCGCGCACCATCGGGCCCGTGACGGCGACCTCTGCGAGTTGGAAGGTGATGGTCCGGGCGTGGCGCACAACGCGGGCGCCGATCTTGATCAGCTTCAGCTGCAGGCTGGTCAGTGACCAGTCGGCCATTTCCTCGGGCAGTTCGATGCGGCGCAGAAAGCTGGCGAGGTTGTAGGCCAGCGCGTGAAGTTGCAGCCGCACCTCGTTGTTGCGGAACCGCTTGCACGACAGGCGCGTCCAGCGGAAGGCGTATTTGCCCTCTTTAATGTGCTGCTCGGCGGTGCCCCTCTGATTGTAGAACCTCACCACCCAGTCTGGATCCATCGGCAGGTTGGTGACGATGAAGCCAATGCGGGGGAACAGCTCGCCCGGGTGCCACTCGATCTTGGCAATCACCCGGCGTGGTTTGTCCCAACTTTGCGCCTGATACTTGAAATCCTCATGGAAACGCTTGACCTTGGTCTGCGACGGACGTCCCACGGGCCGCGTCAGCCAATGCCCGATCCTCTCGCGCAAGACGTTGTTGGCGGGCAGCCGGATGGCGTAAAAATAGCCCGCCTCTTCCAGCCGCGCATAGATCGCAGGGATCGCATAGGCGGCGTCCGCTCGGAAGAAGCGGCCCCCTATGTTGCGGTCAGCATAGCGTGCGATGACGGGGTCGAGGACATCTCGCCAGCCGTCAGCGCTGTGAACGTTGCCATTGCGCAGGGCGCAGCGTTCCAGCATGCCGAACTGGTTGAACAAGAAGTTTGGGTGGTAGCAGGTGCAGTCGAAATGCCCGTTCCACGCTGTGCCTTCCTGATCGCCATGGGTCGGGCTGACCGAGCTGTCCATGTCCAGCGTGATGTACTTCAGCCCGTTGCGATCATGAAAGCGGTCAATCCACGTGCCGTTCAGATCGGCCAGCGCCGCCCGGTTCTCGGGCAGGGCCAGCGTCTCGGTCTCGAACCGCCCCATCTGCGAGGCCGATGCTGCCTGCGCATCGACAGCCCTGCCGCCAACAACCTGACGCATGACCGGATCGAGGGCCAGCCGGTCGGCGTCGTTGACATCCTCGTATCCGGCCAGACGACCAAACACCGATTGCCGGAACAGCCCATCGAGTCGATGGACGGAGTTCTTGCCTGTGCGGGTGTCGCGCAGTGCCGCTGACGCCAGATCGGACAGCCCGAGCGCGTCGTCAAGCTCGCGCATTACCAAGAGACCGCCGTCGGAACTGAGCTGCGTG
Source organism: Octadecabacter arcticus 238 (assembly GCF_000155735.2). GTDB lineage: Bacteria > Pseudomonadota > Alphaproteobacteria > Rhodobacterales > Rhodobacteraceae > Octadecabacter > Octadecabacter arcticus. The sequence continues at coordinate 4,517,699 of NC_020908.1, read as the reverse complement.
CCATTGAACTCAAGCCGCACACGACGGTCGAAATCCACCCGATCTGCCCGCTGCGAGTCCACACCCTCTGGGTGATCCATAAAATGCTCCCTTATCAGCCGTCAACACCATGATTTATATACGAAATACCACAATCAGGATAGCAAAATCAGAGGTCTACTTGGGGAATGTGGGTGTATACAGCCAGGTTGTTCCTCCTTCACTGACAGATCTATCGTTATCCACCAGACAGTTTTTCAAAATAAACGCTACGCCAATGTCGGTCTGAGCGTTTATCATTCGACTAGAAGGTACAGAGGCCATTGGGTGTCTGGTTAACTTGGAGGAAAATAAATGCAATTTATGTGGTAACTCCCAAGGACCCCATCGGATATCGGGTTTTGTGTTGCCCTTGCGACGTTAGAGCCGAGCGATGATCTGTTGTGGTGATAGGGTGAGTGTTTCGAGGATATTGCCCCCGTGTTTTCTGACCGTCGAGATGACGGATCTGATGTCAGCGAAGACCTGCGCGCCCTCGAGGGTGCGGAAAGTTCCCGAGATTTTCATGCGCAACTTCATCATGCGCAGGTCCCGTTCGGCCTGATTGTTGGTGAAGGGAACTGTGAAGTCCGTAAGGAACCTTAGGACGTCATCACGGTAGTCGCGCAAGCGGACCAGAAGGTTATGGCCTGGCCGCCTGGCTTTTCGGCCTCGCGCACCAGTGCGTCTAGCCAGTGGGTCTTGTCGCTCATGGAAGGCGAGGCCCTCGGTGAGGATTGCCATGTATTTGGTGAGGATGCCGTGGTGAACCGACGTGGGGAGTTCGGTCTCGCCTCGCCCCTGAGCCGCGCACTTGAGCTGATTGGCGCTGTTGCGCAGCACGCTCATCGCGCACGCCCACGGCTCCTTTTCGATTTCTTCGATGGCCTTGAGTTCCCGTAAATGATGCGCCCCGCACAGGGCGTGCGCGTCCACCCCACTCATATGGGCGTAATAGGACTTCCAGTGGTCATGAACAATTGTCCCGCCGGTCAGGAAGGATGGAACAGCACCGCGCTTGGCGCTGATGCGATAATGCGTGAAGGCGAGATCGCTGATTGAGTGCAGCCAGTGCAGCTTACCAGCAACACGAAGTCCGGTCTCATCCAGATGCCGAACGCCGCCTTCATTGAGCCGGGCCAGAATGTGTTCGACGACGCCACCCAAGGTACGCGCTGTGCCGTTCACCCAGTTGGTCACGCTGGCCGCGCATAGGCTGGTGGCACCAAACAAATCACGCAGGAGTTGGCAGACCCGATCCTCGGGGATCAGCTGCTGAACATTGCAGTAGACCGCCGCCGCCCGAATGCGCTTACCGTATTGCACGTGTGCATTCACGCCATCGGGAAAGGTGGCTGTCGTCGTGGCTCGGCAATGGCCACAACAATAAATCGCTGCCTGATGCTCTGTGACCTCCAGACGCGGCACCGGTATGTCATAAACCTGACGCCTCTCCACCGCCTTGATCATCCCAGCCGTCAAGCCATGCTGACAGGTGCCACAGGCCTCAGCCTCATGTCGCTCCACAAAGTCAGGCGTTGCTGTCTGACGTAGGGTGTCGCCTCGGTGGCCAACTTGGCCACCACTTTTCTTACCCAACTTACCACGCAGGCTACGCGGTACCGGCTTCTTCAACCCATCACTCGAAGGCGGCTTGCTACTATTACTGCTGTTCTTGGCCAACTGACGCCGCAGATCCGCATTCTCTTGCGCCATGCTCGCCAACGCGGCTTCCAACTCGGCGATCCTGCGCAGAGCCGTGGCGAGGAGTTGTTCAAGAGCAGTAACTTGGTCCATTCCACCAATGATTCAGAGAAATCGTCACAGCGCCACGAAATTCAGACCACAACAGAAAATTCATGCGCCTAATAACCAAGGAGACCTTGGATTCAAACATCAAAACTGACAAAAACCCGTTATCGGCTGGGGTGCTTGGGAGTTACTTTATGTGTCTTATCTACGCTGATCCCGCTGTTGGCCCGCAACCCGGGACCGAGGCGTTTGGGCCGTTCATGCACGGCTATCAGGCGTTCACGGAAGCTGTGACAAAGGATGGCAAGATGTTGCATGCCGATGCGCTGCAAGGCGTCGAGACAGCGACATCAGTATCTGTGCGTGGTGGGAAAACTGAAATTATGGATGGGCCATTTGCGGAAACCAAGGAACACTTGGGTGGCTACTATTTGTTGGAATGTGAGAATTTGGACGAGGCGGTGAAATACGCCGCACAAATCCCGACAGCAGAGCATGGTCGCATTGAAGTACGTCCGGTGATGGTCTGGGATAGTTGAGTTAGCAGATGCTGCCCCCACGATCTTTAGACCGCGCGATTGAACGTTGTGTTCGTGAAGAGTGGGGGCGCATTTTGGCGTCGCTGGTAAAGCGCCTAGGCGACTTTCAACTGGCTGAGGATTGTTTGCAAGACGCGGTCCTTGTCGCGATGAATACTTGGGCGGTTAAAGGGTTACCTAAATCCCCAGCTGGTTGGTTGATTTCTGTCGCGTGGAGGAAGGCGATCGACCGGATACGGCGGTCCGCGAATTTCGCTTCAAAGCAGGGCGAGATCGCCTACTTGATGGAGCTAGATAGAGTCGCGGAGGACAAGGTAGAAGGATTTGGCGACGAACGGTTAAAAATGATTTTTACCTGTTGCCACCCTGCATTGGAGGAGAAGACCCGCGTTGCGCTGACTTTACGAACCCTGGGTGGACTGTCGACGGAAGAAATCGCAATGGCCTTCTTGGACAATGTGGATGCTATGTCGGCGCGTTTAACGCGGGCGAAAAAGAAGATTTCGGCGACGGGCATTCCCTACCGCGTGCCTGAGCCGAACGAGTTGGCGGAGCGATTGAGTTCAGTGTTGAAAGTGATTTATCTGATTTTCAACAAAGGTATTGAGCGTGGCGATCTGAGCGGCGAGGCTATCCGCTTGGGGCGAATCATCTTCGATTTTATGCCAGAGGAACCGGAAGTAGCAGGGCTGCTTGCGCTGATGTTGATTCATGATGCACGACGAGCGGCGCGGCTAGACATGACTGGAGCGTTTGTGCCGTTAGATGCGCAAAACCGATCACGATGGAATTGGACGAAGATCGAAGAAGGCGTGGCGTTGCTTAGGCTGGCTTGGGGGCGAGGACGGATCGGGCCGTTTCAATTGCAAGCGGCCATACATGCCGTACATGGGCAGGCGGCGGATTGGGATGAGACAGATTGGCCAGAGATCGTGGCTTTGTACGAAGTATTGTACCGCGCGCAGCCGTCGCCAGTGGTTCGTATCAATCAATCGGTTGCAGTGTCTTATGCAATATCGGTGGCGCGCGGTTTGGCAATGTTGGATGAGGTCGCTGCGGGTGGTGCGTTGGATCGTTATCAGCCTTACTGGGCTGCACGGGCAGATTTTCTGGGACGGTTGGGTGAGGCCCAATTGGCGAAGAAAAGTTTCGAACACGCAATTGAATTGTCTGAAAACGAGCCGGAGCGGGAGTTTTTACGCTGCAAGGCAAGCCAGTTAGCCGCAAGGCTTGTCAAACCTACCAGTTAACAACTGGGGTGATCTCCTAAAGTAGCCATTTACGCGTGTGCAGCGAACGGCAGCTCCGTCCGGCTGACTGACGTTTCAGCTTCGAAAATGCTGCGCCCTGCATGAATGGCAGCAATACGAAAGCAGCGACGCAGCATGATGACGGTGGACGGAAGTCGGCTTTGGACCGTTCATGTAAAAGTTTGACTGAAAGCGCCAGTCCCGTAAACTATACTTTATGGGAAGGTGGTAGGAGGCTAAATATGCGGTCTCAAAATTCGTTCCAAAACTGAGTCCTACAACTTCAAAATGTTGTGGGATTTTCACATTCGACGCGGTTGTTCCTATCTGTTGTCAGCCTTCTGACGCAGCTCGCTGTGAAACCGTCCCACAGCTTCGGCGCTATGGTTTCCACTTTGGTCCCTAATCTCGCATGATCAATGACCTTAAGTTTCTACGCAATCGCGGGCTCGCGTGACTAAAACTACACCACCGCGTTCTCAAAGAGGGCGATCGTAGCACGCAGCCGCAGCATCATGAGCCCATCTGCATGTGGAGGTGGGGCCGTTTCTAGTCGGCGAAGCGCCTGAAGTGCCCAACCCACTTGGTCCAACTTGGTGGTAGCAGCCAAGAGATGACTGGCGGCTGCATCGAGATCAGACGGGATTGCCTCATAGCCTCGGCCTGCAAGCAGATGCGCAATGGCTTGAAGCGCCACCATGGCAGCAAATGCCGGATCCTTAGTCGTAAAGTCTCGTGCGGCTCGAATAAGTGTTGCAGGTTCCACGGCGGTGTCTGCCGCGCAGTCGAGTGCGATATCCAAAAATCCAGCTGTCTTGGCCGTGGCAAACCATTTGCCCTTGGCGTCATAGAGGCCCATCAGATCTTCGAGAATTCCGCGCGGGTCTCTATCGGGGTAACGTTTGAATAAACTGCGCCACATGGATAGATAGGTGTTGCCCGCAGCCGTTGGTAAACCAAAGCGACTATACGCATCATCTGCCTTCCCCTGACGCACCAGAATGTCTTCGCAGAACTTGCAAATCTCTGCATAATTGTAGGACTGGCGACCTGCTTCCAACATGACCTGCGCAAAGGCCAAAGCCTCATCATCTCGCCCCTGCCGCAAAAGTGCTTGCGCTGCAAATCGCTCATAGTACCAGGAACGCGACTTCGGTAGCGCCAACACCTCAGTCAAATCTTCATAGCGTTCAACCTCAAGAAGACAGGATAAGGTTAGCGTTACAGTCGTGACATAAGAAAACCGCTCCCAATCCGACCAGGCGTGCCGGATTATGTCGAGGTCCAGATCGGCATGCTGGTTCATCAGTTTTGGAAATTTGGCGATTTCTCCAAAGTGTTCAGAGAAAGGGAAAAGATAGTCAACGCCATCGTCCTGGATTGCCTGGCGCAGCCGGTCCAGCCATTTGGCACGGGTCGCCTCATCGGCGGGTGCCGCGACCAAGATTGGTATCAGCGCTTCTAGCGTCCCGTTGATAGCACTGCCCAAAGCTCCGGACGACGTATCAATATATTCAAAAGCGGGCCAGATCCGCTCGGCAAGCGCAATCACCCCTTCGGCCGCCGCCGCCGGGTCAGAGCAATTCACCGCTTTGATTTCTGAAACCGTAGACTTGAGTCGGGCTATGGCTTTGGCTGAAGATTTCCAATTGTAAGAACGCGCCCGCATTCCTGCCTTGAAAGCCCACTTATGTGTTACCTGCTTCGCCATGCCTGCGCCATCTCCCCGTTATCCTATTGGGTGAGAGTAGCATACGATTGTAGCGCGACAATCAAGGTGAGAACGCAGTGGTGGGGGCTCGCAGAGAGGGCGTAGCTCGACTGGAGAGGCCCAACTTAGTCCATAGCCATCGCTGCTAGCTAAATCAGGGTCTTTCCACTATCGCTCACGGCCAGAATGTCGCACACATGATAGAAAGCAAAGCCACTTACAGAGACGCATGATGATCAGATCAGAGCTTTACGCAAAAATTGCCGCTGAGAACCGACACCTGATGCATGAACAGGCGGTGGCCGTTGTCGATACTATCTTTGAGACGATCACGGCAGCGCTTGAACGCGGTAACCGCGTCGAAATTCGGGGCTTTGGCGCCTTCAGTTGCAGGCAGCGCGAAGGCAGAATTGGGCGAAACCCGAAGAACGGGGCCAGTGTGGATGTGGCGCCAAAGGTCATACCTTGGTTCAAGCTAGGAAAAGTCATTAGGGACCGATTGAACACCCCAGACTGACCAATCGTCTTACCGACTGGCTGGTTCCGTAAACCTAGGCAGCCAGGCAAATTAGCGGCCGGGCGCGGCATTTAGGGTATACCCGTGATGACACCTGCGGTGGACACTGAAGCACACCAGTTTCGTGTTCATTTTGAGTCCGCTTCGAAATAATGAACACATCATGTAGAGGGCATACCCAAAATAAACACTTATCAAGCCAAAATCGGATATTCCCAATCGACTCCTGTAAGCCGCCCTCATGCGCGCTATTGGTCATAAGCTTGCATCAAATGTTACCAGCCAAGCATCGCAGATGCAGCATTCGCCACGAGGGCGGAAGGACTAAGCCGCTCTCGCGGCAATTGCGCTTGTTGCTGTGGTTGCATGCTGACCTGAACTTTTGGTTTTGTGATTTGGCAAATCTGTTTGACGATTGGGGCTTTCTCAATCCACAAACAGGAGGTTGCCATGAAGGAAGAGAAGACAACGGCGCTGCGCCAGCGGATGATTGAAGATATGCGTATCCGCGCGATTGGTGAGACAACCCAGAAGGGTCACATCCGTGCGATCAAACATTTTGCGACATTTCTTGGTCGCTCGCCGGATACGGCGACACCTGACGAACTCAGGGCTTATCAGCTTCACATGACGGACACCGATGTGACGACGTCGACCTTCAATACCCGGATTGTGTCGCTGCGGTTATTCTTCGGTGTGACCTGCGGGCGCGAAGAGATGAAACGATACATGCAGTTCCGACGCAAACCGAGGAGGCTGCCTGTTGTTCTGAGCGTCGAGGAAATTGGTGATCTGCTGGCGGCGGTGCCTGGACCAGGTCTCACATATCGTGCGGCACTCGGTATCTCCTATGGCGCAGGACTACGGGCTTCAGAAGTCTGCCATCTCAAAGTGGTGGACATCGACAGTGGCCGGATGCTGATCCATGTAGATGAGGGTAAGAATGGTAAAGATCGCAAGGCCATGCTGTCGCCGGGGCTGCTTGACCTGCTGCGTGAGTACTGGCTTGAGGCACGTCCTGAGGGGTGGCTGTTTCCCGGCAAACCAAAGATCAACCCGTTGTCCCCGCGCCAATTGAACCGCGCCTTCACATCCGCCAAACATATGGCTGGGATCAACAAACCTGCGACGCTGCATACTCTGCGGCACAGCTTCGCGACCCACCTTCTGGAGGCTGGAACGGACGTACGCGTAATCCAGGTTTTGCTTGGGCATTCAAAACTGAGCACGACAGCCCGCTACACCCACGTTGCCGCCAAAACGATCCGCAATACGGTCAGCCCGTTCGAGGGGCTCAAGCAATTGCAAGATCGCACGCTACGACGGGGGCTCGAGTAGCACCCGAGGTTGGAGACCGGGCACAAGCTGGAGATCGCTGACATTTTCCGCTCCTATGGCCCCACGTGGCGGTGGGCCAATGCGGGGCATGTTAGCCTGGCTCAGCTCAAGGTTATGTCAGCGATTGAGGCTTGCCGAACCGAGGCGCTCGGCGGGCATGTGGCGGCATGTAGCGAATGCAATCATCAGCACATCGCCTACAACTCCTGCAAAAACCGGCACTGTCCCAAATGTCAGGGGCCTGCCGCGTGCGACTGGATGGCCGCACGCGCCGACGATCTGCTGCCAGTGGAATACTTCCACGTCGTCTTCACCCTGCCTGCTGAGATCGCCCGCATCGCATATTGGAATAAGAAAGCTATTTATGGACTTTTATTCAAAGCATCTGCGCAGACCGTCACGACCATCGCCGCCGATCCCAAGCGACTTGGCGCACGCATCGGTCTAACCAGCGTTCTACATACTTGGGGCTCGGCGCTGACACATCACCCACACATCCACATGGTCATTCCCGGTGGCGGATTGTCAAAAGACGGCAAGAGGTGGGTCGCGTGCAAGCCGGGGTTCTTTCTGCACGTGCGTGTACTGTCTCGACTGTTCCGACGCTTGTTTACTGAGGGGCTTCTGGCCTTACATCGCGCGGGCAAACTTACCTTCTTTGGTGACCACACCAATCTGGCGAACCCCGACACCTTCACCACATGGCTGGCTCCGTTACGCAAATCAGAATGGGTGGTCTATGCCAAACCGCCCTTCGGAGGACCCGAGGCGGTGCTCGCCTATCTCAGCCGATATACGCACCGCGTGGCGATTTCTAACAGCCGCCTGATCAGCGCGGATGCTGAGACGGTCGCTTTCCGCTGGAAGAATTACCGGATCAAGACCGGCGAACAACAGACTACAATGCGCCTAGCCACAGACGAGTTCATCCGCCGTTTCCTGATCCATACACTGCCTGACGGCTTCCACCGCATCCGGCATTATGGCCTGCTGGTCAGCGCAACCCGCAAGGTCAATCTCGCTAAGATCCGCACCTTGCTCGGGGCAGAAATCGCAAAGCCCGACGATCCGCCAAGCGCCGATATCATCCCGTTAACGTTACGAGAACCTTGTCCAGACTGCGGTGGAGCAATGCGCATTATTGAGACCTTCCGCCGTGGTCAGAAACCCCAATGTCGTGCCCCACCAAAGGAGTAGGCAGCAAGATGAAGTGCCCGTCAAATTGGTCAACATCGGCTCCGATCTGCGCAGCATTCCGGGAAAGCGTCGTCTCGTGCCAAGCACGGCAAAACACAGAAAGTCTGCCGAGGCAGCTCGTCAACGACCCCGATATCACCGCGGCGCATGGTTTTGAGCGCCATCACTGGCCTCTGCTGTATCTACGAAAATTAGGTTCGGTCAGCCGCCGATCAGTGCTTTCCCCATAGCTCCAACCAAGCCCCCGCAGCTTCCTCCTTCCGAGGTTTGTCAACGTGGGCCGACACCGATCCAGCAACAAACGTCGCGCAGCGGCCCACATCGAAAAACCTTCAGGAAACCGGACCTTCGCTGCAAGCGCGAGCCATCCATCCCGTAGGGTTGGAAGCTGACATTCAGGCCCCCAAAAACTTGGCTTGGCGCTGCGCTGCCGCAAGTCGGCTACGAGCCGGAACTATAAATTCGTTTCTCCCACTGCGTGCGCAGCGGGTTGCATGATAATCTATGCTGCTTTGCGGCAGAGAGATCGGCCATTCGCGTTTAGCGTTAGGAGGATCAAATTGGAGCGCACGGCTTACGAGACAAAATTATTCCTGGTTTCGACGCCATCAAGAAATCCGCCCAAAGATCCAACATCGCCTTACCGCTGGTGTCTAAAACCCCTTAAAACGCTTGTCGCGAGAAACGTAATCGCCGCGACGCACACAATGGAGGGGCCCGCAGGCGTATCAAGTACAAACGCCGCTCGCAGACCGATTATTGCGGACAGCATCCCGATCAGACCGGCGGCGACGGCCATGCCCTCGGGTGTGCGTGACAAGGGGCGTGCGGCGGCTGCCGGGATAATCAGCATGGCGGCAATAAGCAGGACACCAACGACTTTGATCGCGACTGCAACGGTTATTGCCAGCGCAATCGTCAGCACCAGTTGTTCACGTTTCGGGTTAATCCCGCTGGCGTATGCCAGATCCTCGTTCAATGTCGAGGTCAGCAGGGCCGACCAACGCCAACCGATGAGCGCGACAACAAGTGCAGCGCCGCCCCAGATCACAGCAAGGTCTCCGCGCGAGACTGCCAAAATATCGCCAAAGAGATAGGCCATTAGGTCAATCCGCACGCCCGATATCAACGACACTGCGACAAGTCCGAAGGCAAGTGCGGAATGCGCAAGCACCCCCAGCAGCGTGTCCATCGCATAGCCCCGACCAGACAGCACGCTGACCACCAGCGCCATCAGCAACGCCACCGTCATTGTGCCTACGAAAATTGACATCGAGAACGCCAGCGAGAGGGCAACACCAAGAATGGCGGCATGTGCCGTGGCATCCCCAAAATAGGCCATACGTCGCCACACCACAAAACACCCCAAAGGTGCGGCGGCAAAGGCCACGCCAATACCGGCCAAAGCGGCACGTACCATAAAATCATCAAGCATTATTCTGCAGCCTCTGTATTGTCATGGTCGTGGTTATGATCGCCATGATCATGATCATGGTCGTGATCATGTCGGTAAAGTGCCAGTGCACCGCCCGTTCCTGTCCCGAACAATGCCCGGTATTCTGGCGCAGATGCGACCACCGCCGGTGTGCCTTCACAGCAGACATGACCGTTGAGGCAGATAACACGGTCAGATGCGCTCATCACGACGTGTAGCTCATGGCTGATCATAAGGACCGCGCAGCCCGTGTCCTGTCGGACCGTTTCGATCTGTTGGTAAAACGACGCTGAACCGCGTTGGTCTAGCCCCTGCGTGGCTTCGTCCAGCAGCAGCAGATCAGGTTTTCCAATCAATGCGTGGGCTAATAAGACCCTCTGGAATTGACCACCAGATAGCTGTGAAAGCTGCGCTTTCGCCAAGTCCGGTACGCCTGCTTGCGCTAGCGCATGATTGATGTCTTCAGCTGTAACGCCGCCCGGTAATTTCAAGAACCTTGAAACTGTGATTGGCAACGTCTCATCAATATGCAGCTTTTGCGGAACATATCCGATTTTCACTTCGTTTCGTTGTATGACGCGGCCTTGGGACGGCTTAACTGCACCGATAATAGCGCGCAACAGGCTGGTTTTACCTGACCCGTTTGGGCCGACAATTGTTATAATCTCACCGGGTGCGACGTGCAAAGATACGCGCGACAGAACCGTCCGTGCGCCATAGGACACACTTAGGTCTTCAACTTGGACAAGGCTCATGCGTCGGCCTCGTCTGCGCATGCCGGGCAGACACCGCTCGCCTCGACGACAGTGCGCTCTATCCGGAAGCCGGTGGCGCGCGCAGCATCGCCCAACGCACCCCGCGCGGGGGAGGACTGGGCCTCGGCCACCGCAGCGCACAATCGGCAGATCATGAATGCTGGCGTATGGGAGTGGCTTGGGTGAACGCAGGCAATGAAGGCATTCAGCCGCTCGATCTTATGGGCCAAACCATTTGCGACAAGAAAATCCAACGCGCGATATGCAACGGGGGGCTGCGAGCCAAACCCGTCTTCGCGCAGCCTGTCCAGAATCGTGTAAGCGCCAAGTGCGCGGTGATCTTGCAGTAAAATCTCAAGCACCTTGCGCCGCCCAGGCGTAAAGCGAAGACCTTCAGCCGCACAACGAGCCTCGGCTGCGGCAAGACCCCCGCTCACGCATGTGCGATGATCATGTTGCGCAAATCCCAATGGGGTGTCCGCAGCATTTGTTTTGTTCGACTCACTTGTCATGTTATTACATTTCGTCTAAATGATGTGTAATGTTATACAATCACATTGAGACCTCGATGTCCAGAAAGCTTCTTACCCTGTCCCTTACTGCCACTTTGATGGGTGGAACAGCCTACGCGGACACGCCGCTGGTCGCTGTAGACATTGCCCCTGTCCATTCTCTGGTGGCGCGGGTCATGGAGGGTGTCGGCACGCCCGATCTGATCATCCAGCCCGGGGCAACCCCGCATGAATACAGCCTGCGCCCGTCAGAGGCCGCTGCGCTGCAAAGCGCCGATCTTATATTTTGGGTTGCGCCGGATCTGACGCCATGGCTCACGGATGCGATTAAAACCTTGGCACCGGACGCCTCCGTGACAGAGTTGCTTGAGGCAGATGGCACGATCGAGCTGGATATCCGGGAAGGTGCTTTGTTCGAAGCCCATGACGATGATGACGACCACGACGGCGAGGATGATCATGATGAAGAGGCGCATGATGACCATGCCGATGAAGAGGCTGGCCATGATGATCACGACGACGAGGTCGCCATGGATGACGGACATGACCATGGCGCGCATGATCCACACGCATGGTTGTCACCACAAAATGCAATGACGTGGCTGAACGTGATTGCGGGCGAGCTTTCTGCCACCGACCCCGACAACGCAGGCGCATATTTTGCGAATGCCGCCGCAGGTCGAGCTGAGATCGAAATCTTGATTGACGAGGTGAATGCAACGCTCGAACCCGTGCGTGATGGCCAATTCATCGTTTTTCACGACGCTTATCAATATTTTGAAATGGACTTTGATTTCCCCGCATCTGGGGCAATTTCCATCAGCGATGCGTCTGATCCAAGTCCGGCACGGATTGTGGAAATCCAAAGTCGGATCGCCGAGCAAGGCATCGATTGCGTTCTGGCTGAACCGCAGTTCAATCCGGGCCTTGTCGCTACCGTCCTCGACGAGACCGAAGCGCAAACAGGCATCCTCGATCCGCTTGGCTCCGATCTTGAGCCGGGTCCAGCACTTTACCCTCAACTTATCCGCAATCTTTCAACCGCTCTTGCAGGCTGCATGTAGTCGCATCAGCCATGTAAAGCCCCAGACCAAAAATTGGAGCACAAGTATCCCGTGTTGCGCAACTTTTGGGTCCTGTTGTTCATTGTGATGTGCCTTGGTGGACTCGCCAAGGCACATCCGCATGTCTTCGTCGATGCGCGCACCGGGTTCATTTTTGGGACTGATGGGCAATTTGAGGCGCTCCAAGTTTCATAGGCTTACAATGAATTTACAACGCTTATCCTGTTGAATTGTTGAACTTAGATCATGATCTGGATCAGAACCGTAGCGTTTAGCCTAACTGGTGCCACATCCGTCAGCTGGCTGGTTTTGGGGCGCAGTATCGCTAAGCCATTTCGGCATCACTGCACGTGACTGGAAGCGTTTTAATTATCGCCATCAGCGTAAGTATATTGTTGCCTACTTGAATTGAGGCATCTTGACCTCACAATCAATGTTATGTCATAACATTACAAGATGATGAGTTAGGACAGAATGACCGATACCATGGACGCCACAGATACCCGCTTCCCGGTTACCTTATTGACAGGCTTTCTTGGTGCGGGAAAAACCACACTCCTCAATGCGATCCTCACCAACGCAACCGGACCAAGGATCGCTGTCATTGTGAATGAGTTCGGTGAGGCTGGGCTTGACCATGATCTGATCGAGGCCGTGGACGAAGATATCGTCTTGATGCAATCGGGCTGCCTTTGCTGTTCCATTCGCGGCGACCTGTCGCGCACCTTGCTAGACTTGGCAGCCCGCAAAAAAGAAGACCTTTTAACATTTGACCGTGTCGTGATAGAGACAACGGGCCTAGCAGACCCCGCACCAATTCTACAGACGTTCTTGTTGGACACCTATCTGGCAAAGAATTTCCGTATAGACGGGGTTGTTACGGTGGTTGATGCAGCAACAGGTCCTGACACGCTCAACCGCCAGTTCGAAGCCGTTTCGCAAGTTGCGATGGCGGATTTTCTTGTCCTGAGCAAGACCGACCTTGTATCCGAGAGCACATCAGGCGCGCTCAAAACACGACTGCGATCAATCAACCCAACTGCGGACATTTTGCGGGCTGATCGTGGTGGGGTGCCAACCACAGCCCTTTGGGATTTGAGCGGCATGCGCCCTCAGGGATCGTCGGATCATGCCGTGGCGTGGCTGACGCCAACCGCACCGGTTGATCCACTTGATAACCTTTCGGGCCTCGGCTCATTCGCCGCATCCACAGCACCCGCACCTAAACATGACGCTCGGATCGGATCAGCGTCTATTATCCTGGACGACCCCATTCCTGCTGATGCGTTTGATCTTTGGCTTGACAGGCTCATCATGCTGCGCGGCCCCAACATTCTGCGCGTGAAAGGCATCGTACATCTAATCGGCATTGAGATGCCCTTCGTGTTCCACGGTGTGCAGCATCTCTTTGATCCCCCAGTGCCCTTGAACGACTGGCACGGCAAAAACCGTCAATCGCGTATCGTTGTCATTGCCCGTGATATGACCAGCGCTGAACTTGTCTACAACCTCGACATGCTGCGCAGCCTTCAAATCGCCAAAACTGCGTAAGGATAAGCCCCAATGACCCCAAAAGTTTCTGTCACAGTTCTGTTTGGCATTCTTGTAACCAGTAACCGTCGGGCCGGTTTGCACATATCCTAAGACGGAAAACCAAGGTGGCGTATCTCACGACGGGACTAAAACATAACACACCGCTACCAGTCCAAACTGGCACCCCGATACTGCTGCGCGCCACACTTTGGCCAGAAGGATTTCGCTCCTGCCTACAAGACCGATCGCCTCAGATTGACCGGCCAGGCGAAACGCGGCTTGTTCTAGTATTGGATCCAATCCTTAATCTTAAAGAAGCAACATGACTGATAATCTTGGATCTACGACACTTAAAAAACGACGCCGTTCCGCAGACCCCATGATGACATACGATACGTTGCCTCAACCCTTGCGAAGTTGGCTCGCAGAAGCGGCGCTTCCATGGTCTCCAAAATCGTGCAGGCGCATTTGGGATAGGGCGCGAGTCAAGGGTCTTAGCGTCGGCGATGCTATCGCGGTTCTCACTGAAGCGGAGCGGAAAACCCTATCCCGCGACAAGCATAGCGTTTAGATGGATTAAATTGCAGTTAAAGGTAACTCCCAAGCACCCCAGCCGATAACGGGTTTTTGTCAGTTTTGATGTGAGTCTCCTTGGCCATTAGGCGCATGAATTTTCTGTTGTGGTCTGAATTTCGTGGCGCTGTGACGATTTCTCTGAATCATTGGCGGAATGGACCAAGTTACTGCTCTTGAACAACTCCTCGCCACGGCTCTGCGCAGGATCGCCGAGTTGGAAGCCGCGTTGGCGAGCATGGCGCAAGAGAATGCGGATCTGCGGCGTCAGTTGGCTAAGAACAGCAGTAATAGCAGCAAGCCGCCTTCGAGTGATGGGTTGAAGAAGCCGGTACCGCGTAGCCTGCGTGGTAAGTCCGGTAAGAAAAGTGGTGGTTAAGTTGGCCACCGAGGCGACACCCTACGTCAGACAGCAACGCCTGACTTTGTGGAGCGACATGAGGCTGAGGCCTGTGGCACCTGTCAGCATGGCTTGACGGCTGGGATGATCAAGGCGGTGGAGAGGCGTCAGGTTTATGACATACCGGTGCCGCGTCTGGAGGTCACAGAGCATCAGGCAGCGATTTATTGTTGTGGCCATTGCCGAGCCACGACGACAGCCACCTTTCCCGATGGCGTGAATGCACACGTGCAATACGGTAAGCGCATTCGGGCGGCGGCGGTCTACTGCAATGTTCAGCAGCTGATCCCCGAGGATCGGGTCTGCCAACTCCTGCGTGATTTGTTTGGTGCCACCAGCCTATGCGCGGCCAGCGTGACCAACTGGGTGAACGGCACAGCGCGTACCTTGGGTGGCGTCGTCGAACACATTCTGGCCCGGCTCAATGAAGGCGGCGTTCGGCATCTGGATGAGACCGGACTTCGTGTTGCTGGTAAGCTGCACTGGCTGCACTCAATCAGCGATCTCGCCTTCACGCATTATCGCATCAGCACCAAGCGCGGTGCTGTTCCATCCTTCCTGACCGGCGGGACAATTGTTCATGACCACTGGAAGTCCTATTACGCCCATATGAGTGGGGTGGACGCGCACGCCCTGTGCGGGGCGCATCATTTACGGGAACTCAAGGCCATCGAAGAAATCGAAAAGGAGCCGTGGGCGTGCGCGATGAGCGTGCTGCTCAACAGCGCCAATCAGCTCAAGTGCGCGGCTCAGGGGCGAGGCGAGACCGAACTCCCCACGTCGGTTCACCACGGCATCCTCACCAAATACATGGCGATCCTCACCGAGGGCCTCGCCTTCCATGAGCGACAAGACCCACTGGCTAGACGCACTGGTGCGCGAGGCCGAAAAGCCAGGCGGCCAGGCCATAACCTTCTGGTCCGCTTGCGCGACTACCGTGATGACGTCCTAAGGTTCCTTACGGACTTCACAGTTCCCTTCACCAACAATCAGGCCGAACGGGACCTGCGCATGATGAAGTTGCGCATGAAAATCTCGGGAACTTTCCGCACCCTCGAGGGCGCGCAGGTCTTCGCTGACATCAGATCCGTCATCTCGACGGTCAGAAAACACGGGGGCAATATCCTCGAAACACTCACCCTATCACCACAACAGATCATCGCTCGGCTCTAACGTCGCAAGGGCAACACAAAACCCGATATCCGATGGGGTCCTTGGGAGTTACAGTTAAAGTACAGTTTAGATTTGTTGTCTCTTGACGAAGTTCAATGGCCGGTTTGGCGACGACTAATGCCAAGTAGCGCAAAACTTGCCGCAGGTGCGAAGGTTTTCCACGCGAGGAATGGCCGTGCCTGGACCAGTCCGGTTTGTTAATAGGCCAACGTATCAGCCAACAAAATGGCGTTGTTGCATGGACCCCAGCGGGTCTGCTAGACACCTACCTTGCTAACGACTTGGATATTCATGATGCCGCACAAATTCAACGCTTCCCGCCGCCACAAGTTTGAAAAGAAGCGACAGAAGGTCACCAACTGGCGAGTGTACAATGAAGGCCTGCGTCAGCGCGGTGATGTGACAATTTGGTTGAGCCCTGAGGTTGCAGATAAGTGGCTTGCCGGCAAACGGCAGACGCCAGGCGGCCAACCCACATACTCTGATATGGTCATATCAGTATGCCTGACGCTGGGTATGGTTTTCAAACAACCTTTGCGGCAGACGCAAGGATTGGTCGGCAGTTTGGCGCGGCTTATGGGGCTGGATGTTCCCGTTCCGGATTTCTCGACCCTCTCGCGGAGAGGTGCGGGGCTCAGCATGCCAGAAAAATCTAAAGCCCAAAGGGCCGGCCCAATCGAATTAGTTGTTGATAGTACGGGTCTGAAGATATTTGGTGAAGGCGAATGGTTGCAGAAAAAGCATAAAACAAAGGCCAAACGTAAGTCGTGGCGCAAGCTGCACCTTGGACTGGATATCACAACTGGAGATATCGTTTGCTCCGATTTGACAAAAGACAACGTGGGCGACCCAACTGCTTGGCCCGAACTTCTCGATCAAATTGACGCTCCTGTTAGCCGCTTTTTGGCAGATGGCGCCTATGATGGCGATCCTACCAGCGATCTGCTTGTGGATCGTTTTGGTGAAGCGATAGAGATTGTAATCCCGCCTCCGATCACGGCCGTTCTCAGCCTCGATGCTGCCCGTAATCCAACGCCCCGAGATAAACACATCGCGGAGATTCGAGACAAAGGGCGCCTGGCATGGCAAGTTAGCAGCGGCTACAATCACCGGAGCCGAGGCGAAGCACAAATAGGCCGCTGGAAGATGGTCATCGGCCCCAAACTGAAAGCTCGGAACTTTCCGAACCAAAAAACTGAAGTCAGGATTGGGACAAACATTCTCAACAAAATGAACGGGCTTGGCCGTGCCAAGTACGAGGCTGCTGCATGACCTGAATTATGGGTAAGGGCAATCTCGGACCTCGCCACATCCATGCAACACGGCTATTTGAACCCCTTCATTTGCCGTGTCAACTTCTTGATGGAACGGTGATCTGCTCAATTATGTTATGAAGATATTTGACCTGCAGGACTTCGATCAACCAGAACCACCCGTTCAAAATCAGCAGGCAATTCATGTTTTGTAACCCGGCGAGATTTGCCCCACTTTTGTCGATCACAACTCTGTCGGGGAAGCCGTTGTTGCCGATTGCGCGGGTGAAGAATGCGGCGGCCGCTGCTTCGTCTCGGTGCTCAGAGAGCATGAAATCAAGAGTTTTCCCAAATTGGTCGATAGCGCGGTAATAGTGCGTCCACTTGCCTTTGACCTTGATGTAAGTTTCATCCATCCGCCAGGAAACGGCTGCTGGTCGCTTCTTGGCCTGGGCCTTTGCGGCGATCAACGGTGAATATCTCACAACCCAGCGATTCAGGGTGGCGTGATCGACGGACACACCACGCTCTGCCAATATCTCTTCAAGATCGCGGTACGAGACGGCATACCGGACGTAGAAAAACACTGCGTGGACGATCACACCTTTTGGATAATGCGCGCCTTTAAAATCAACCATCGTTCCGCCTGTTTCTTTTGCGTCGCCCCAGTGAAAACCAGTGTTACATTTCCATCTCAGAAAAAAGACCCAAAAACTTTGCGACAGAGCCGGCGCGACACCTTCCGGCTGTACGGGGTCTGAGATGGCAACGGATCGGCCTGACGCAGATATCGACCGCGAGCTGGAAGACCTGCCGCATGAACTGCGTTGGCGGGAATGGATGCGCCGGATCGAGGCGGTTCTGTTTGCCAGCGCGTCGCCGGTACCGCGCGAAGACTTGGCCCGTGTCGTGGGGCAGGGGGTTTCAGTTGATCTGTTGATTGAATATCTCAACGCGGATGTGGTCGACCGACCCTATGAGCTTGCGGCAGTTGCTGGTGGCTGGATGCTGCGGACGCGCGCGACTTATGCCGATGTGATCCGCGCCGCGGCGGATGTGGGCGGACAGGATTTGGATTTGCGCGAATTTGACGTCGCTGTTTTGGCCGCTGTGGCCTACAATCAGCCTATTACCCGCGATGGGCTGAAGGACATTTTTGGTAAAGAGATCAGCCGTGATTTGATTGGGCGGCTGCATGCGCGGGATCTCATTGCCACCGGGCCGCGCAGTCCCCGTAGAGGTGCGCCTTACACCTTCGTGACGACGGAGAAATTCCTCGTGGCGTTTGATCTCGAAAGCCTGCGAGATCTGCCAGATCGGGAGCTGTTGGACGATGCCGGGGTGGGCGTCATTGATGAATAATGCCTGCTGGGTCACAAGGCACGCGATCTGATAGTATCTTAGGTGAAGCAGGGTAAGCGCGGTAATGATCGACAGAGATTACGTGTGTTTGCACAGCGCAGAAAACGTATATCTGTACATCAATGATGACATGTACGGTGCCGTTTTTTTCTTGATAGGGTTTAATATCCTAAAGATTGCACAACTCAAAAACCTAAAAAGTGATCGACATGAAACCCTAAACATACTACAGCTTCAAACCCTAACGACCGAACAGGTGGAGGGTTTGTGAGATGGCAAGTGCAGCGGAGAAATTGGCGGAGTCCTTGGAGGTTATCAGCGACCTTCAGTCAAAGGGTGTCATCGCTATTAGGTCTACCAATTTGACCAGAACCCATCGGGAACGACTGCTGAAAGCTGGATTTATAAAAGAAGTGATCAAAGGCTGGTACATCATGTCCCGGCCTGACGAACGCGTCGGTGAAAGCACCGCTTGGTACACCTCCTTCTGGGGGTTCTGTGCCCAATACCTCTCGGATCGATTTGGTGAGGATTGGTCGTTGTCACCCGAGCAGTCCCTGAAGTTGCATGCAGGCGATACGGCAGTCCCGGTGCAGCTGCTCGTCCGAGCCCCGAAGGCGGGCAATATGAAAACTGACTTCCCACACAAGACCTCGATCTTCGAGACCCGTGCGACGTTTGCGCGGGGAGACTCGCTTGTCGTTAAAGATGGGTTACGCTTGTTCTCAATAGAAGAGGCATTGATCCTTGTTCCTGAAAATTTCTTCAAACAGAACGCGACAGATGCGCGGACGATCCTAGCTATTATACTAGATGCTTCTGCCCTCTTGGCTCGACTTTTGGAGGGTGGCCACACCAGTGCAGCAGGGCGATTGGCGGGGGCGTTTCGAAGTATTGGCAAGACAAGAATTGCCGACGAAATCGTCTCAACTATGAAAGCGGCGTCACATGATGTGCGGATGAGCGATCCGTTTGCGGAAAGCGTGACTGTCCTCAATGCCGGGCGGGAAACGTCACCGCATGTGCACCGCATCCGGTTAAAGTGGGAAGCCATGCGCGAAGCAGTGATCGCGCATTTTCCTGCCGCTCAGCCGATCACAAATGACGCCGAAGCCTATCTGACCGCGATGGATGAAATCTATGTGACCGATGCCTATCATTCGCTGTCCATCGAGGGCTATCGGGTCTCACCCGAACTGATTGAGAAAGTGCGCTCAGGAGGTTGGAACTCGGATGGTGACAAAGAAGATCTTGCGATGAAAGATGCACTTGCGGCACGCGGCTATTGGGAGGCGTTTCAAAGCGTACGTGAAAGCGTGCGCGCCGTTCTTGAAGGTGAAGATGTTGGAGAAGTCGCAGAGCGTGATCTGACAGCATGGTACCGGGCGTTGTTCACGCCATCTGTGGGGGCGGGCATTCTGAAGGCGGCGCAGCTTGCGGGCTATCGAAACGCGCCAGTCTATATTCGGGGTTCTCAGCATGTGCCGATGAGCGCCGAAGCCGTCCGTGAATGTATGCCAGTGTTCTTCGAGCTTCTACGGGTGGAGACCAATCCTGCGGTTCGTGTAGTGCTCGGTCATTTCATCTTTGTATTCATACATCCGTTCTTAGATGGGAACGGCCGTACGGCTCGGTTCTTGATGAATGTGATGTTGGCTGCAGCAGGACAACCATGGACGGTGATAAAAGTCGAAAACCGCGCCGCCTACATGACCGCGCTGGAAGCCGCAAGCGTCCGAGAAAATATCGTGCCATTCGCAAAGTTTCTTGCAGATGCGCTTAAGGATCAAGAAACAGCAGCGATAGGATAACAAGGGCAAAGTAGTAGGTCCACATCTCCAATTCCCAGAACTTAGGGTTCGCTTGGGCGTTGTTGCAGGGATCGCCCCTGCGCTGATATCGAGGCGCTTTGTTCCTTTCAGGATGCTGTAAATGCCGCACAAGTTCAACGCCGCTCGTCGTGACAAGATCACGAAGCAAAAGCAACGGGTGACCAACTGGTCCGAACACAACGAAGGCCTGCGACAACGCGGTGATCTGACTGTCTGGATCAGCAAAGACGCGCTTGGCCTGTGGTCGGCACCGCCTCGGACAATCCGAGGTAGCCAGCGGAAGTATTCGGACCTAGCGGTTGAGATTTGTCTGACGCTGGGCGTGGTTTTCAAACAACCGCTGCGCCAGACCCAAGGCCTGATGCGCAGTATCGCGGGGTTGCTTGGGGTTGAGATCGCAGTGCCTGATTTCTCCACCTTATCGCGCAGGAGCAGTGGGCTAACACTGCGTGCGACGCAGAAGCCCGGAGGCGGTAAGCTAGTCCATTTGGTCGTGGACAGTACTGACCTAAAAATCTTCGGCGAGGGTGACTGGCTCGAGGAAAAGCACAAAACAAAGCGCAAACGGCGCTCTTGGCGTAAGCTCCACCTCGGTCTTGATCTTGTCAGTGGCGAGATCGTCTGCTGTGATCTAACCAAGGATGACGTCGGCGATCCGACGGCGCTGCCAGACCTGTTGGATCAAGTCGACGGTCCTGTTGATCTGTTCCTTGCAGATGGAGCTTACGACGGAGAACCAACATCTGAATTGCTTGCCACTCGGTTCGGATCGACGATCGAGGTCACGATCCCACCTCCCAAAAACGCAATACTGAGCCCCAATGCGCCCAAAGATCCGACGGAACGTGACTGTCATGTAGCCGAGATCGCAGCTCGCGGGCGGATGGCCTGGCAAAAAGCCACTGGCTACAATCGCCGCAGCCGGGGCGAAACTCTCATGGGCCGCTGGAAAACAGTTATTGGGCCGAAGCTAAAGGCGCGCAACTTCGAAAATCAGAAAACAGAAGCCAGGATTGGCGTTCGGGTTCTCAACCGGATAATCGGCCTTGGCCGCCCAAGTTTTGAACGCACCGCCTGAATTCCGTCTCGGGTAGGGCGCGTTCCGAGTTGACCTTGATCTATGCAACAAGGCCCATGACTGCCGTCAGCGGCGCGCTCAGAATGGTTAGAGCAAAGACAATGCGCATTGGAGTCAGGGCGAAATCCGTGACCGAACCGCTAGGGACCGCGGCGCTC
Source organism: Octadecabacter arcticus 238 (assembly GCF_000155735.2). Lineage (GTDB taxonomy): Bacteria > Pseudomonadota > Alphaproteobacteria > Rhodobacterales > Rhodobacteraceae > Octadecabacter > Octadecabacter arcticus. Next base: position 4,496,249 of record NC_020908.1, on the reverse strand, counting down.
TAAGATGGCTCGTGCCAACTGATGATAGGTGAAGCACACCTTAACTGATCATTAAGAAACCAGTATTGAAGCGTAATCTGCCCCAAACTTACAATAAGGAAGATTGCTCGGACATGTTTATCTGTCACACGCGTTTCGCGCAAAATTTCAAACTCTGGAGATCAAGTAAATGGCGTTGCGAACTGTTGGAGTGATTGGTTTGGGCTCAATGGGCTTGGGGATGGCACGTAACATTCTTGACGCCGATATTCCTGTCAAAGGGTATGATGTATTTCCAGGTGCACGCACTGCTTTGACCGAAGCAAGCGGCCAAGCCTCACTTACTGCGACAGACGCGGCCACGGGTGTCGATGTATTGCTGCTGATGGTTGTGAACGCCGCGCAGGCAGAAGACGTGTTGTTCGGCGGCTGGAACGCTGCCGCCAGTATGACGAAGGGCGCAACCGTAATGCTCTGCTCCACGGTGGCACCCTCTGAGGCCCGCGCACTTGGGGAACGGGTCATTGGCCTTGGTCTTGAATTCTTGGATGCCCCTGTTTCGGGTGGCAAGGTTGGCGCAGAGGCTGGCACATTGACGCTTATGTGCTCTGGTTCTGAGAAGGCGTTCGATACCGCAGGACCCATCTTGAAGGCCATTTCGAAAACCGTCCACGATTTGTGACGAGAACCAGGAATGGGCGCGACCTACAAAGTCGTCCATCAATTGGCCGCCGGCGTGCATCTTGTCGCCGCCGCCGAACTTATGGCGCTTGGCAGCAAGGCCGGATGCGATCCACAAAAATTATTCGACATCGTGTCTCAATCGGCTGGTCAAAGCTGGATGTTCAACGATCGCGTGCCTCATATCCTTGACGACGACTATGCGCCGCGCTCAACCGTCGAGATCTTTGTGAGAGACGTTGGGTTGGTCCTGCAAACAGGCCGCGAGAATAACATGCCATTACCTTTGTCGGCAGCGGCATTTCAAATGTTGGTCGGGGCTTGCGGAATGGGGCACGGTAAGCTGGATGACTCTGCTGTTGTCAAAGCCTACGAAGCAATGACCGGCAGCAACGTCGTTTCACCAAAAGAGTCCTAAATCGGTTCTCGGCACATCTAAAACCTCATCTACCAGTGGACGCGTTGATAGCTTTTGGGCCCAATGGCGTTGGGCGCATTTTGGGTAGCACCCCGCCCAGTTGACGCCGTCTTGCGTGACGTGTCGATTGAGCGAGATGCAAAGCAAGTTTCAGCGTCTAAGAAGACACCTGCAATGCGGACTTCATCGCTTCAAGGACAACAACCGTAGATGCTGCACCGGGATCGACGTGCCCGATTGAGCGCTCTCCAAGCTTGGCCGAACGACCACGGCGGCTTTCGATTGTGGCGGAATAATCCCGTCCGTCACGCGCACCGGCGCAGGCCGCATCCAGACAGCCCAACATGTCCGCACCAGCGATCTGTGCTTCTTGGGCCTTCGTGACGGCAGGAGCCCACGCGTCAATCATGGTCTTATCGCCAATCTGGGCGCCACCGCGCGATTGTATTCCGATACAGATGCCTTCAATCCACGCCGCCAATGCTTTCGTATCAAGGTTCAGACGGTCAGACACCGCCGTGCCCGCATACTGAAACGCTGACGCATACAACGGCCCCGAGGACGCGCCGACCGCGTCAAGGAATGTCTTGGCAATAAGATGCGACGTCTCTGTGATCGTATTGTCTAATGGTTCGCTAATAACCTTGCGGACCGCGCTCCAACCGATGTCCATGGTCACGCCGTGATCGCCATCACCGATCACACCGTCAAGTTCGGACAGCCAGTCACGATTTTCACGTATTTGGTCCGCAACACGCAGCATCATGGTCCGGAACAGCTCGGGCGTGATGCTACCGTCAGTCGCAAGTGTACTACGATCCACCCTGACGTCTGCTTGCGCGGTATCGTGGTTTCGTTTGGTGTGAACACCTTTGGTCTCAAGCGCGCCAGCAACAGTCAGCGATGCCGTGCGGCAAGGTGTGTCCAGAAGGCGTTTCAACTCATCGTCCAATTTCAAAAACGTGACGGAAGCACCCGCCATTTCAAGCGAAGTGCAGTATTCGCCAACCCATGAATAATGAATGCCAACACCCCTGTCGCTGAGGATCTTGGCGACTTGGCGGTGAATGATGTATAATTCCAGAAGGCTGGTTGCACCCAACCCATTGACCAGAACCGCGACTTCATCACCTGAGGTCAACGGCATATCGGCCAGAGTTAGTTCGACCAATTCATTTGTGACCTCATCGGCTGTTTCCAGCTTGCCGCGACGCATCCCGGGTTCGCCATGGACGCCCATTCCCACTTCCATTTCGTCATGGCCAATTTCGAAATTGAGTTTACCGGTTTGTGGCAATGAACACGCGGTCAGGGCAACGCCCATCGACCGGCAATTTTGGTTGGCACGTTTGGCGGCGCCAAAACACGCGTCCAGATCATAGCCTACTTCAGCAGCGGCACCGGCAATCTTGAAAACAAAAAAGTCGCCCGCAATCCCGCGGCGTTCATTTTCACGCCCTTTGGGCGCAGACGCCACATCATCGGTGACTGGAATCGAAAGGGCCGGAATGCCAATGCTTTCGCATTCTTCCGCAGCCATATCGAAATTCATCACATCGCCAGTATAATTGCCGTAAGCAAACAAGACCCCAGCCCCACCATCGGCGGCACGGGCAGCATCGACAATCTGTTCGGGTGAAGGCGACGCAAACACATTTCCGACCGCGGCGGCATCGGCAAGCCCACGCCCGACATATCCGGCAAACGCTGGTTCATGCCCTGAACCACCGCCGATAATGATGCCGACTTTGCCATCCCGCGGACCATCTTTAGCGACCACTGCACGTCTGGTGGCACCTTCAACTGTCAATAAATCGGGATGAGCAGACAACATGCCTTCGATGGCTTGGGAAATGATATCGTCGGGCGCATTGATCAGCTTCTTAGTACGAATATCTTCGGTCATCTTATCGTCCTTTTACGTAGTCTTTGGCGGCTAAAACGGTTTGTTCGATCCATGGCTGTTCTTTTGCGACAGCAACGTCCAGACCTTCGTCATCAATCATCAACCAATGTTCGAGAATGACGCTCATATCCGCTGGGCAATGTTTGAGCATGTCCAACGTCCAATCGATAGGCGCACGGCCTTGTCCAAGAAGGACACCATGGATGCGAAAACCGACCCCATTTTTGTCGGGCGTGATTTCGTAGTCCTTCAAGTGCAGATTGATTGTGTATGGCGCAAGCATCGCGATGGTTTCTTCGGGCCACTCGTTGGCACAAATGGAATTTGCGACATCAAGACAGACGCCAAGATGGTCATCGTTCACTTTGTCCAGCAGCTCGATCATTCGCGCGGAGGGGTAATTAAAGTGGTTCTCGATCGCGATTTTCATGCCGGCGGCGCGGGCCTTGTCGATGCGGGGACGTAGCAATTCGGCGAGTTCGGACACGGAAATATGGCCATCAGCTTCGTCCAATGCCACACGCATAATCTTAGAATGAAGGCGCTGACCGATTTTCAGATACCGGTCAACTTCTTCTGCATCAAAACACTGGGTACCAAGTTCAAGTGTCAGGCCTTTGACCTGTGCCACTTCATACAACCTGTGATGGTCCGCTTCACTATAGCGATCCAGCGGCATGTTGTCGGCATATTGCACAACCTCCAACCCCAATGCCTCGGCACGATCCAAAAGGTCGAATGCATCCAGTGGCTTCGTAGGGAACTGGTCGTTTATGCCGATCGACCAACGGTAGGCATAGCTGCCCAAACCTAACTTCATGATATCTTTCCTGTCCTTCGTATCGGCGTTGTTTTGGTAGGCCTCAGCCAAGGTCAATCTTGTGACAAATCACAAGAACACCGTTGTGATGCCGGGCACGAAACTCACCAATGCGAGAACAACAAGAGCGGCAACATAGAATGGCAAAAGGTGTTTGACGACCGCGCCCATCGGCACCCGTTCAATGGCCACCGAGACAAATAACGTCGTTCCCACCGGAGGTGTGTAGAGACCGATCGCAAGGTTCACGACCATCATCACACCCAGCTGGATCGGGTCCATACCGATTTTCGCGGCAACCGTAGAAAAGATCGGCGCAAGCAAAAGGACGGCAGCGGGCAGATCAAGAAACGTACCAATCATGATCATCAGCACGTTCATCGCAAGGATGATCGCCCATGGGGATTTGAGAGTTTCAAGCATGAAGCCAGCTAAGTTTTCTGGCACCCGCTCAAACGACAGGATCCATTGCAGCACGCTTGATCCCATAATCACCAACATGATGACGCCGGTCATCATACCCGCTGTCAAAATGCAGCGAAGTACAATGGCAGAGGTCAGGTCGCGGTAGATCACAGAGCCAACAAACAGGGCATAGACCACGGCAAAGACGCTGATTTCAGTAGGAGTGACCACACCACCTTTGGCGAGGATCACGATCATAATCGGCATAATCAACGCAGGGACGGCCTTGCCGAGATCAGCGGGCAATTTACCCCATGCGAACCGTCGAGACACAAATGTCGTATGGAGTCCGGCGATCACCACGCCAGCAAGCAGCACAAGCCAGATCGAGATAATTCCTGTGGTGGCCAACCAGATAAGCGCGCCTGTGGCGACAACGATCATGAGCGCGTCGCGCCGATCAAAGAGCGTCGAGAGGCTGAGCCGGTTTTTTTCTTCAACAGGCGACCGTGGCAGGTCGCGGATGTTGGAAATTGCGTAACAAACGACAAAAATGATGACCGTCAACATGACGCCCGGAACGATCCCTGCCAAAAACAATTTGGGGATCGAAGTTTCGGTCACAAGACCGTACAGGATCAACGGAATTGATGGCGGGATCAGGACAGAAATTGTCGACGAGGATGCATTGACCGCCGCTGAGAACCCTTCCGGATAGCCCTGCTTTTTCTGGGTAGGGATCAGGGCGTTGCCCATCGCAGATGCATCGGCAACCGCAGAACCCGATACGCCACCAAAGAATAACGAACCAACAACACTTACCTGTGCGAGGCCGCCCTTCATGTGACCAACTAGGGTCCGTGAGAATGTCATGAGATATTCGCCGAACCGGCCCGACATCATCAGATCACCTGCAAGAATGAAGAACGGAATAGCGAGCATCGGGAAACTTGCAGTGGGTCTGTAGAGGTTCAGGATGCCTTCGTACAAGAAAATCGCTTCAAGCGAGACCATCGCGATCCCGCTTGCAAGCAACAAAGCATGCGCAACGGGGGTCGCCAAAAAGAGTAGTGCTACAAACACAAGTGCGGCAGTGCTAGACATTTGTTTCCTCCGTCACAGCGGTCAGCTGATCGAATTTATTTCATCTTGATGCGGGCTGACATCACCCATCAATAAACGGTAGATGGTGGTCAAAGCTGTTACGCCTAGCAGCAAATATCCGATCAACAGCGCAACGTAGCTCCACGATTGAGCAACGCCCAATGACGTGAACATGACGTCGCCTGCGGCAAACTCAATGCCACCTTCAAATCTGCCAAAGCCAAGATAAACATAGGCAACGGCGGCGCAGGCCATCAACACAAGCAACTGCACAGGTATCAATACAAACTGGGCCCAATGCTTGGGTATCAGTGTCAAAAAGAACTCGACCCCAATGTGGCGCCCGTGCTGGGCTGCTAGAACGGCACCGGCCATAATGAACCAAGGAAAAGTCAGTTGAACAATCTCGACCGACCAGATCAGGCTGGCATCAGTGGTATAGCGCAGTACAGCATTCGCAAATGTCGGGATCAGCATTGCGAGAAAAGTCAACCAAAGTGTAGCGGCGCAAACCATGCGAACGGCTGTGTCCAAATGGCCGATGACGGGGCCAAAAGGCCCCGTCGCGGGAGATGCGGTTAATATTTCACGCATGCTCAGTTTTCCTTATCGTGCAGCAGCTGCTGCAGCTGCCTGAATGCGCGGAACGATATCGCCAAGCTGCTCTTCCCAGCTGGTGTATACGCCGGCAGTCGCGGCCTTGAAGGCTTCGACGTCAACTTCGTTAATGAACGCGCCTTCTTCAATCAACTTCTGGGTCAGCTCGAAGTCGCTGATCAGAAACACGCCGCGGTTATACCAAGTCGCCGCATCCATAGCCGTCTGGATCATAGATTGATCGTCTTCGGACAGCGTATCCCACCAGCGCTTAGATGCGAGGATCGGTGCCATTTCATATTTATGGTTGGACAGAGCAATGTAGGGTGTCAGTTCATGCAGACGTGAGGAGTAGATGTTTGCAAGTGGGTTTTCTTGACCCTCAAAAACACCAGACTGCAACGCGGCTGGAAGCTCTGAGAACGAAAGCGGCGCTGGGTTTGCACCCAATGCAGTGAATGCATCGATCGTCACTTGGCTCTGTGGTGTGCGAATGCGCATGCCGACGATGTCTTTAGGTGTTTCGATCGCCTTACTTGTGTGGGTGATTTGGCGCAGGCCATTGTCCCACCATGCAAGAACGACGTAGCCCTTGTCTTCAAGTTGGGCCGCGATGTCGTCGCCGATTGGGCCGTCCAGAACTTCCCACGCCTGTGGCAGGTTCGTGAAGAGGTATGGCAAGCCAAACGCGCTCAGGTCGGGAACAATTTCGGATACTGGTCCATCAGAGTTCACTGTGATCTGCATCGTTCCAAGGCGGACAGATTGCAGCATCTGGCGGTCATCACCCAAAGTCGCGGAATGCGCGACGTTGACAGTGTGCTCACCGCCCGAGGCTTGCTCAAGCAGCGCGCCGAACATTTCAGCGCCGGAAACACGTGGGTTGCCAGGCTTGCCGTTTGTACCGATGACGATTTCGTCCGCAAATGCAGGTGCGACCATCGCCGCAGCGGCAACCATGGAAATGAGTAGGTTTTGAATAAGTTCAGATAGATGTGAGACAAAATTTTGTTGCCAAGATTTAGGCGACCTCGGAGACTGAGAATTGAAAGAAACCAGCTCACGAGGCCAATATGCAAATCATCGGACTGCACAAGAACGCTTATAAACTTTATGCTTGGGCGCGGACACAAGAATGTTTGGACGTGTACCGTATCAAATACGAATGTCAGGTTCGGCAATGGGACGACTTACGTACAGAGGGCGTTTCTCTATCAAAGTGCGCTGAATTCGTCGGCATCTCGCGCGCGACATATTACCGTCACAAGCGTATTTTGAAGGATTTGGCGCAGGCAATCATACCGCCTTCAAAGGCTCCCAAACGCTGCAACAAGTCACAGTGGGGCGAGGCAGAAAAGCAATTGGTGCTTGAGGCCCGCCGCGACAATGAAACCTACGGTAAGGAGAAAATAGGGGCCATCTTGCGTCGCGACAAAAAGCAAACCATGAGCGATAGCACCGTGGGGCGCATTTTGAGCTTTCTAAGGAAAAAAGGCCTGATCACACGATCAAGATCTGCGCCCCAAAAGCGCAAGCGTAATTTTTCCAAGGGGCATGCCAAGGGATGGAAATATAGGGATTACAAAGATATTGTGGTTGGCGAGCGTGTGCAGATCGATCATATGACTGCCACGAAGAACGGCGTCACGTGCAAACACTTTCAAGCCTGGGAGAGGTGTAGCAAGCATATCCACGCGCAAGTTTATTCGAATGCCACGGCACGCTCCTTAGGCTCAAGTTTCAAATGCAACACTCAGAGCCCTTTGGGCATAGGATGTTGTGATGGACATACGAAGCAAGCACCTCAGCAGCGAGGACCGTGGCGTGATATTAGCCGAGCATAATAGGGGCAGCAGTCAGCGGTTGATCGGCCAGCTTTTGCATCGCCCGGCGAGCACGATCTGCCGTGAGCTGGCGCGAGGTCGGCAGGAAGACGGCAGCTATTGCCCGCAAGCGGCGCGGCAGGCCTATGATGCCCGGCGTGCGCGCTGCCGCCGCGAGCGCAAGCTTGTGGAGGGGAGCGATCTTTATCGTTTCGTTCATGGCAAGCTCGTACATCTGCACTGGTCGCCTGAGCAGATTGCGCAGAGACTGCGTCTCATGAAGCCTGATGATCCATCCGCCCATGTGAGCCATGAGACCATCTATGCCGCGATTTACGCGCAGCCACGTGGTGGGCTGAAGGCGGCGATGATCGAGGCGTTGCGTCAAGCGAAGCCTAAGCGTGGGCTCAAGCGCAGGACAGCGGCGGGCAGTGCTATGGTCCCGGAATCATTGCGCATTATCAACCGCCCTGAAGAGATCGAAGCGCGACTGGTACCAGGCCATTGGGAGGGCGACCTCATCAAGGGCGCATTCAATCGCTCGTCAGTGGGGACCTTGGTCGAGCGCAAGACACGCTTTGTCATTCTTTGCAAAATGGACGGCAATGGGGCCGAGGCCGCGCTCGACAGCTTCACCCGCCAGATGAGACGACTACCCGCTGCTTTGCGCAAGAGCATGACCTACGACCGCGGCTCCGAAATGGCCTGCCACCCCGAACTCGCCAGACGGTTGAAGATCGATATCTGGTTCTGCGATCCGCATGCGCCTTGGCAGCGTGGCAGCAACGAGAACACCAACGGACTGCTGCGTCAGTACATGCCCAAAGGAACTGACCTGAACGGTGCAAGCCAAACATGGCTGAACGACGTTGCAAACCTGATGAACAACCGTCCGAGAAAAACTCTCGGTTGGAGAACACCCGCTGAAGCCATGGCCGACGAAATCGCGGCCTTCAAATCAACCGTTGCACTTGATGTTTGAATCCAAGCATCCCAGATGTAGACGGCGAGTCCGGCCTACGTTTTGACCGATCGTCCACGTCATTACGTGCTGCACAGGATGGTTTGGGAGTGGTGCTGGAGACAACCTCTCTGGCGACAAATGAACTGACAGCAGGATCTTTAGTACCGCTTGCCCCGCAATTGGGCACGGTGTCCTTTCCTGCCTATTGGCTGGTCATGCCCTCTCGCTACCTCAACAGGCGAGGCGTTAAGGCCTTTTCGAACTGGGTTGAGAATGAAGCACTGGCCCACGAAAAAGGCACCGCTCTACTTTTAGATACGCTTGGCTGTAGCAGCAACGCCCCTTTTCAAGAAAAAGCGTCGACGCTTGCCCATCCTCTCGAGTAAGCCCCGACCACACCAATCTATTTTATTAGAGAATCGACTGACCTGTAGCGACCCAATCTTTGGCAAACTGATCCAAGCCGCTGTCAGTAAGGACATGTTTGGCTAGGCCCTTGATCACAGTTGGCGGGATCGTCGCGACATCTGCACCCTAGATCACCGCATCTTTGACGTGGTTCGCAAAAAGGATGGATGCCGTTAAAATCTGCGTCTCAAGAATGGCGAAACGTAAGTGGCCCCTGCCTTCGCCGCAAAAATGCCTGTTCATGGATGAAACCGTTGCAGAATTGGCTGAGCTTAGAGTCTCCTTAACAATCGCAAAATAGGAAGAGGCGCCTCATGTCGCAAGTTGACTTGGTGCGTGCGGCCGAAAGTGGTGAACAACGCTGCTGGTCCGTGGATAGACGCGTCCCATATCGCAGGCTTTCCAGCGAACCGTTTGGTGGCAGATGCACCTGAATACTCCATCGCTGAGATCGACAGGACCGCTCGCACCGAACGGGTTAAACGGCTTGAAGACGTGATATTGCGCCGGTCCCTTATTGCAGTCGTGGTCAGCGCCGCCTTGGGTCGGAACGAACAGCGGATAGCCCAAGAAATTTGCGACACTATGATTTGACTGCAAAACCATGGATGAATAGTCCTCTACTGACGCGAAAAATGCATCTTTCGACGCCTCACGGCTTGTCCTAGCGCACCTTTTAGGGCACAGAAAAACTGTTCTCAGGGCGGGGTGTAATTCCCTACCGGCGGTCATAGTCCGCGAGCGCCAATTCCAAACGGGATTGGGTCAGCAGAGCCGGTGAAACTCCGGAACCGACGGTTAAAGTCCGGATGGAAGAGAACGGTCAGAACGGGCGCTTTATGTGCCCCGAATGGTCGTGCTGCGCCTTGGAAACCATGAACGGTAACTTTGGAATGGCCCAATGACGCAAAATCTAAACATCGCTTATATCAAGGCAAACTGGCACGCCGATATCGTGGATCAATCCTTAGTGGGGTTTCAGGATCGCATGTCTGATATCGCGTCGGGTACAAAGATCGAAACATTCGATGTCCACGGTGCGTTTGAAATGCCCCTACTTGCGAAACAGTTAGGTAGAACAATGCGTTATGACGCAATTGTCTGTGCTGCGCTGGTGGTAGATGGCGGCATTTACCGCCATGATTTCGTCGCGGCAGCAGTGGTGAACGGGCTGATGCAGGCGCAGCTAGAGACTGGCATTCCGACCTATTCCGTGTCCCTGACGCCCCATCATTTCCAGCCAACGGCGGAACACATCGGGTTCTACCGTGATCATTTCTTTAAGAAGGGTTCCGAGGCAGCCGACGCTGTTTTGATGATGGCAAAGATTGCAGTCTAAAGGGTTCTGTCGCAAAATTTTTTGTCTTTCGCGGTGACGCGTAATGGCGCAATAGTTTGTGGGCAACCATAACGGGTAAGGGATGTAGAGCCATGATCGATTTCAAGGGTATGCACTTCCCGAAGGACGTGATCCTTTTCGCGGTCTTCTTTTATCTTCGCTACCCGGTCTCATACCGTGATCTTGAAGAGATCATGGAGGAGCGTGGCGTTGATGTTGATCATGGGACGCTGAACCGTTGGGTAGTCAAGTTTGCACCGCTGATGGCGGTACAGGCTCAATCCCGCAAGAAGCCGACCGCCGTATCTTGGCGCATGGACGAAACATACATCAAGGTTAAGGGCAAATGGACCTACTATTACCGGGCGGTCGACAACACAGGGAAAACCCTTGATTTCATGCTGTCCGAGCGTCGGAATAAGGCTGCGGCTCGCCGATTTTTCAAGCGCGCAATTGGCACGAACGGCGTGCCTGACCGTGTCGTCATCGACAAAAGCGGCGCTAATCTGGCGGGCCTGCAAAGCGTCAATGTGATCCTGAAGTTCACGGGCTCCGGCAACACAATCAAGATCCTGCAGGTCAAATACCTCAACAACATCATCGAACAGGATCATCGCTTCGTAAAACGGATTACGGGGCCGATGCTTGGCTTCAAGGCCTTCCATTCTACCGAGGCGACACTGGCTGGGATCGAGACCGCGCACATGATCCGAAAGGGGCAGCTCCATGCCAACGGCCTTACCGCGTTTCAGCAATTTGCGGCGCTCGCAGCGTAATTGTGTCCAGCCGATCCCCGCACTCAAACTTCAATAAAATTTGCGACAGAACCGAAATTGCTGCCGTTCTTCCTACCCGGTGATCCCAAAATGGGGGCAGCGGTACGGGGACTTGCGGGTAAAAGGTCTGCTGTGTTGCTGGCTAATCACGGGCCAGTTGTTGCGGGCAAAGAGCTTGAGGCGACCGTCTACGCGATGGAAGAACTCGAAGAAGGCGCAAAGCTGGCGATGATGACGCGCGGCATGAATAGGATCGGTTTATCCCTCGAAAACACCGAAGATCTGCGCTTGCAATACCTCAACTAAGGTATTTCTTGCTCACCTCATGTGCTACTCGAAGCCCCAGGGGCACCAGACATCGCAGTGGCCCAAAAGTTCACTGCGACGATGTGGCCTAAACCTTGGCTAGGCTTCCTCAGAGCGGTCCGTTGCAGGCGCTGGAGTAGGGCTGAGGGCCGTTATTTCCGCAAAAATCTCGTTCGACAATTCTAGGTTCAATGCATCCAGCGATGGCTTCAATTGCGATGCATTGCGTGCAGAGATCAATGTCGATGTGACTGCCGAATGACGTGCCACCCATGCCACCGCGAGCGTAATAGCCGGGATGGCGCAACGGTCCGACAGCGCGCTCAGTCCGCGGGCGGTTTCGTGCATCCATGGCTGTCCATAGCGCGCGGCATAGGTGCAGTCATCTTTAAGCCGCCCAGCCGCCCCATCAGCGTATTTTCCAGTCAAAAGGCCGCCGCCCAGGGGCGAAAACGGGCAGACAGCGGCCGTGTTGCATAGATCAAGGTCAACTCGGAGCGCGCCCTACCGGAGACGGAATTCAGGCGGTGCGTTCAAAACTTGGGCGGCCAAGGCCGGTTCTCCGGTTGAGAACCCGAACACCAATCCTGGCTTCTGTTTTCTGATTTTCGAAGTTGCGCGCCTTTAGCTTCGGCCCAATAACTGTTTTCCAGCGGCCCATGAGGGTTTCGCCCCGGCTGCGTTGATTGTAGCCAGTTGCTTTTTGCCAGGCCATCCGCCCGCGGGCTGTGATCTCGGCGACATGACAGTCACGTTCCGTCGGATATTTGGCTGCATTGGGGCTCAGTACTGCGTTTTTGGGAGGTGGGATCGTGACGTCGATCGTCGATCCGAACCGAGTGGCAAGCAATTCAGATGTTGGTTCTCCGTCGTAAGCTCCATCTGCGAGGAACAGATCAACAGGACCGTCGACTTGATCCAACAGGCCTGGCAGCGCCGTCGGATCGCCGACGTCATCCTTGGTTAGATCACAGCAGACGATCTCGCCACTGACAAGATCAAGACCGAGGTGGAGCTTGCGCCAAGAGCGCCGTTTGCGCTTTGTTTTGTGCTTTTCCTCGAGCCAGTCACCCTCGCCGAAGATGTACTGTCCACGACCAAATGGACTAGCTTACCGCCTCCGGGCTTCTGCGTCGCACGCAGTGTTAGCCCACTGCTCCTGCGCGATAAGGTGGAGAAATCAGGCACTGCGATCTCAACCCCAAGCAACCCCGCGATACTGCGCATCAGGCCTTGGGTCTGGCGCAGCGGTTGTTTGAAAACCACGCCCAGCGTCAGACAAATCTCAACCGCTAGGTCCGAATACTTTCGCTGGCCACCTCGGGTTGTACGAGGCGGTGCCGACCACAGGCCAAGCGCGTCTTTGCTGATCCAGACAGTCAGATCACCGCGTTGTCGCAGGCCTTCGTTGTGTTCGGACCAGTTGGTCACCCGTTGCTTTTGCTTCGTGATCTTGTCACGACGAGCGGCGTTGAACTTGTGCGGCATTTACAGCATCCTGAAAGGAACAAAGCGCCTCGATATCAGCGCAGGGGCGATCCCTGCAACAACGCCAGTTTTCTGCGTGCTGTCGACACGCTTTATTCTCTATCCTTGTGAAACGTGATGCCGTGCCTTTGGGTCAGCACAATGATCGTGCGTTCAAATTCTGCATCTGCCCGGTCTATTTCCCAACCCAGTGCTATTGCCGCGATCGCGCCTATCTTACGCACGACGGCGCGCGTCGCCTGACCTGTGATTACAATTTGTGTGCGGCGCAGCATGATGTCTTCTAGATGCACAACTTGTTCGTTGCGCACAATCCAGTCAATCTCCGCTTCACTAAATGTCGTGTTCTCGATGAATGCGGGCGCTGGACCCTCGTGTTCGGCGATATGATGGGCCGTGGTGCCGTAGCGCGACAGCAAGTCCATCATTCGGTCCGGATTCGCACCGGTTCGGAGGGCGGTCGTGGCTATCCAGTCGGCAGCCTCAGACGAGGTGCGTGGCATGTCGCGACCGCCGCCTATTGGTAGCGCGTCGGTCGGTGTTTGGCGATCAAGCCCCAGTTGTGCCAGCACGGTATCGGCGACGTCGGCGGCGAAGGCGCGGAAGGTTGTCCATTTTCCACCCACCAGTGCGACAACCGGGAACGGGCGATCCGTTTCGGCAGGAAACTGCGGTGCGGAATGGTCGCGACTGATGAGACCGGGTGCGACACCGTCTGAATTCGGCAAAGGCCGGATGCCCGCATAGGACGAAACGATCTGGTCGCGGTTGAATGCCAGACCGGGGAGGAGGTCCGTCAGGCTTCGCAGAAAGTACTCTGTCTCGTTATTGCTGCAGGCTGCTGCGTCAGGATCGGTGTCGGGTATATCGGTAGACCCCACAAGCGCGCGGCCCAGATAGGGAAACACCAGCAGGATGCGGCCATCGTTGCTTTCGAAATAGATCATCCGCCCGTCGAGCTGCTGCATCAGTTCAGGATGGTCGAGGAGGATATGCGACCCTTTGGTGCCGCCTATCAGGGCAGTCTGCAAACCGAATACTGCGTTGACGGCATCGATCCATGGACCAGCTGCGTTTACGAGAAATTTTGGGCGCACTATGATCTGCGCGCCGTCCGACCCTGTCAGATAGATCAGGCCCTTCTCGTAGTGTTCAACCTTCGTCCAGTTCATTCCGCGCGATTCATTCTGTGCTATTATGCCGTCCTGAACCAGTTCGCGCACCAGACGTTCAGGTGCGGAAATCGCCGCGTCGTGGTAGGTGCCTGCTGCGACGATTTCGCGCGACAGGGCGGGGATTGACGACAGGGCGCGGCGCCCGCTTAACATCTTGTGGCGCGGCATCTGCCGGTTGCCTGAGCTATAGAAGTCATAAAGTTGCAAGCCGATCTTGACCAATAATACGCCACGGCTTCTCGGCGCAGTTTTCGATCCGAAAAACGTGCGGATTGCGGGCCAGATGCCTTTGGTCCACGAATAAATCGGGATCAGCGTCGGCAAGGGAGTAACGAGGTGGGCAGCATTTTTGAGCAGCAAGTTTCGTTCATAAGTGGATTCAGCCACCAGTCGGAATTCACCCGTCTCAAGGTATTTCAATCCGCCGTGGATCAGGCGGGACGGGGCAGCACTGGTGCCTGAACCATAATCGCCTTTGTCTACGATCAAGCAGCGCACCCCCTGTTCGCTCAGATCACGAAATAGGCCTGCGCCGTTGATCCCGGCCCCGATGATCAGCACGTCGTAATCCTGAATGTGACGGTCAGTCATGTGATCCACGCGGGCCCAGACCCCCAAGTGCGTTCAATTGTGACCACATGTCAGGCATCGAAGTTGCGATATTCCTGTAGGCCGCAAAGCGGGTCGCGTAATGTGCCACGTGGTCCACACGTGGTCGGTAGGTCACCGCCACATCAGCAAGGTCGCGCGGATCGGCATCGAAGCGACCGAACAGACCGACGCCCGCACCTGCGCAAAGCGCCGCGCCCCATGCAGCAGCCTCGTCCGTGTCGGTGATGACAACGGGCATCGCGAGCACGTCAGCAAAGAGTTGTGCAATCGCGGGGTTTCGGGACACGCCGCCTGTCAAACGCGCCGTCTGCGCCGGAAATGCATCGCGAAGATCGTCGATATGTTGGCGGTGGTTGAACGCGATCCCTTCAAGTAGGGCGGCCAAAATATCGCCACGGTCATGCCAGCCGCGCAGCCCGTTCAACCCGGCACTGGGCGCGGCGCCAAAGGGGGACCCGAACAGGTAAGGGTGATAGAGGATCGAAGATGCGCGCGACAAGCCGGCCTCAATCTCTCGCGCAAGAAGGGTGTGAATGGTGTTGCCAAGTGCTGCTTCGCGGTCGCGTTCCGCTGCGCAAAACGTGTCGATGAACCAGTCGTAATTCGTCGTCGATGCTGGTGAAATCGCCATGCTGTTCCACGTGTCTTGATCAACCCCATTGCGGCAGAACCACGCAGCGTTGGTCTTGGGAGCGTCCGACAGACATTCGTTGATCGAATAAGTGCCCGCAACAATGCCGACGATACCTTGCGCATGGGCCCCGATCCCCAAGGCGGACGCGGTGACGTCGTGCACACCTGCCACAACAGGGGTTCCGGGACGCAATCCGGTAATGTGGCTCGCTGTGTCTGTCACGGCGCCGACGACATCGGCCGAATGGGCGACGTCAACAAGGGCGGGGGCCAGTTCTGACAGGCCGAACAGCGCGAGCGCATCTTTGCTGTAGGTCTGGGTATTAACGTCCGTAAAAGATGTGCTGGCCTCGGTGCGGTCGGTGCCCAAGGTGTGTGTCAGACAAAACCGCAGCCAGTCCTTACAACCGATAATGTGTCCGATATTTGCAAACTTGTCGGGGTCATTTTGTTTAATCCATGCCAGCAGGGATGATGGGGCGGACACATGCGGCATCTGTCCTGTGATCGCGAGGCTTTTGTGGTCGGTGCCGTCCCTTTGCCAATCACGCACGATTTGCGCTGCGCGACTGTCCAGCGACAGGATCCCGTGTCCAAGGGGCTTGGCCTGTTTATCCAGTAAATACAGGCCGTCGCCATGGGCTGTAACACCAATGGCCGCAATGTCGTTTGGGTTAGTTTTTGTCGCCTCAAGGACTTCGCGGATGGCAGTCGCGGTCTGACGCCATAAATCGTCCATGTCGCGTTCGACGTGGTGCGGTTTTGGCATCAACTGGCGTACGTTGCATTGCGCTACCCCTAACTGCTGGCCAAAACCGTCAAAAATAACGGCTTTTGTCACGGTCAGGCCGCTGTCGATTGCCAGTAGACGTGTCATAGCGGCAGCCTAGGCCATGACCTTATGGGTGGCTATAAAACTGTACACGGGCATTTCACGGCGCGATCAGGATCTTGAATACTTCGAGTCAACCGCGTCGATGGCATCAACATTGCCTGCGGATCGACCTTGCGGATCAAACGAGGCGTTCAAAAAGGCTTCCGCAATGTCTTTGGCCAGTTCGACGCCTATCACCCGCGCGCCCATTGTGATGATGTGGGCATTGTTGGATGTGGCGGCCTTGGTGGCAGAATAAGTATCGTGGCACTGCGCTGCGCGAATGCCCGACACTTTGTTGGCCGCGATCTGAACGCCAATGCCGGTGCCGCACACGAGAATGGCACGATCGAATTCCCCGTCCATGACAGCTGATGCCACACGATCTGACAGACTAGCATAGAACTGGTCTGCCTCGCCCTGCACTCGGGACAGGTCGGTGACGTCGTGAGTAGCCTTCAAGTGGTCGGCCAGTGTCTTCGCTAGACCTTCTCCGGCGGTGTCGCCTGCGATTGCAATTTTCATGGTGTTTCCTTTCGTGTGTCAAATGTGGCGGCGCATAGGTCAAGAATATTGAGGTATCCATTGACGTCCCAAGCGGATCGACCGATGAAAAGTCCGTCGATATGCGGGCATTGGATAAGCTCAGCGCAGTTATCTGGGTTGACTGACCCGCCATAGAGGCAGGGGATGCGGCGCCCCAGAATGTCCTGCGCGACGTCGATGATTTGGGCCTGTCGGGCGTCGGCGTAATCGGATGTGGCGGGGGTGCCGTGCTCCCCGATGGCCCAGATGGGTTCATAGGCCAGCAGTATTTGCGCGTCGTGCAGGTTCGAATCGATCTTGCCCAATGCCGCGCGCACCTGCGCGGTAAGAACGTCTTGGGCGCGGCCAGCTTCGCGGTCTTCCAGCGTTTCGCCAATACAGATCAGCGGTGTCAGGCCGTGACGTATCGCGGTCTGTGTTTTCAAACCGACGGTTTCATCGGTTTCGCCGAAATGCGCGCGACGTTCGGAATGGCCAAGCTCAACCATATCGAGGCCGCAATCCAGCAGCATCGGGGCCGACACTTCGCCCGTCCACGCGCCGTCGTCGGCCCAGTGCATGTTCTGCGCTCCGACTTTCACGGATGTTTCTAGCAGGATCTGCGCCACCTGGTGCACGGCAGTGAATGGTGGGATGACAAACCGTTGGATGCACAGTTCGCTCGCGCCGTCGGCTTGGGACAAACGGGTGGCGAAGGTCGTCGCCTCGGCCAATGTTTTGTTCATTTTCCAGCTGGTGCCGATCCAGAACTGCGGATTGGGGTGGGTCATGAAGCATCCTTTCGATGGTCTGCTATTATCAGCGCGATGCCAGCTGCATCCAGCGTGGCAAGCGCGCCGGCTTCCGGGTCTTGATCGGTGATGATGTAGTCGAACTGCGAAAGGTTCGCCAGTTTGTGCAGTGCCGTCTGATGGAACCGCGTGTGGTGGACCAGGAGACAGCAGGTCGTGGCCCGCTCCATCATTGCCTGTTTCGTGCGGACTACGTCGTCATCCATGTGAAACACTTCAAGGCCCGCGACGGCAGGCGACGAGATAAACGCGATGTCGGCGCGCAATCCACGCAGTGCATCTTCAGTAATCTTTCCAAGGAAAGCGTTGAATTTTCTGGAATAGACCCCGCCCAAGGCCATCAGGGTGATACCGGCCTCGTTGCGTAATGTGTCGATCACCGCCGCGTTGTTGGTGATGACAGTGAGAGGGCGTTTTGCACCCGCCTTGGCGCCCAGCACGGCGGCCATAGATCCGTCGTTTATCATCACGGTCATTCCGGGTTCGATCAAGTCCAGTGCGCAATCAGCCATCGCCGCCTTTGCATTACCGCTCCGACGCTCGCGGAAGCGGTAATCGCTTTCGAACTGCGTGCCGGACTGGATCGTGGCGCCACCGCGCACTTTCCTCAGAAGGCAGGCCGCTTCCAGTTCATCAAGATCTCGGTGGATCGTCATTTTTGAGACATCGAACCGGGCAGCGAGCTGTTCAAGGTCGACGTCACCGTCAGCCACAAGCAAATCCATGATCACGCTTTGCCGCTCGTCTCGTTTCACCTGTGGTCCTCCTTAAATATCACATCCCACATCGAAAATAGAACGTCAATAATGTTATTTTGTGATTCCGTATTGTTACTTTTACGCGTTGACGTTAGGACTTCTCCAACGAAGGAGGCCCTGATGTCTGAAAATTTTGCGTGTGACAGTGTCTTACGTCTGACGTGCGATAGCGATGCGCGTGGGCCGGACCTTGCCGCGCATCTTTCGAGTTGGGCGGGGCAAGACACGGGCAAGCAATCGCTGGCGCGACTCGTATGCGGGATCGCACTGGCGAGCGTTTCGGTCGCGGCACGTTTGGCGCAGGGCTGCCTGCCGGGCGATCCGACGACTTTGATTGGAACCAATCAGTCCGGCGACGGGCAAAAG
Source organism: Octadecabacter arcticus 238 (assembly GCF_000155735.2). Taxonomy (GTDB): domain Bacteria; phylum Pseudomonadota; class Alphaproteobacteria; order Rhodobacterales; family Rhodobacteraceae; genus Octadecabacter; species Octadecabacter arcticus. The sequence goes on along the minus strand of NC_020908.1, from coordinate 4,477,480 downwards.
GCGCTGGATGTCGCCACGCACCATCATTTCGTTGATGCATTGGCCAAATTGTCCGTCGCCAAAGTGTTATCCGAGGAAGCGGACGATGTGATCGAGCTTGACGCGTGCGGGGGCTTCGATGTCGCCATCGATCCCATAGATGGCTCCGGCAGTATCGGAATCGGTGCACCTCTGGGCGCATTGTTTTGTGTTTTTCACGTGGGCGACACTGTCTTGCGCGCCGGGCGTGACATCATAGCGGCAGGCTACGTGTCGTTCGGGCACAGCGTCGATTTCGGTTTCAGCGTGGGGGATGGCGTTGCGATCGCGACGCTGTGCAAGGGCACGTTTGTTGTCGGTGACGCGAATGTAACGGTACGCGCCGACACTTCGACAGTCGCCTTCAACGCATCGAATTACCGCCGCTGGGACGCTGGTTTGCGCCACTATATTGACCATCTCTATATCGGTTCCGATGGCCCGCGCAGGCGCGATTTTAACATGCGCTGGATCGCGGCTGCGGTGGGTGATTTGCACCGGATTTTGCGCCGTGGAGGTGTGTTCATGTACCCAGCGGACAACAGGATCGGTTACGAAGACGGATTTCTGCGCCTCGCCTACGAGGCGTTCCCGATTGCCTATCTGATGGAGCAGGCGGGCGGGCGCGCGACGAATGGCGTACGTCCAATTCTTGATCTAAAGCCGGCCGACCTACACGCCCGCGTGCCGCTGTTCTTTGGATCAGCGGACGAAATGGTGACGCTTCAAACCTATTTTAACACTGCTCAATCTTAGGAAATTCACATGTCCCGTATCACACTTCGCCAACTCCTCGATCATGCGGCCACCAACGGTTATGCGGTGCCCGCATTCAATATGTCCAACATGGAACAGGGGCTGGCTATCATGGCAGCCGCCGACAAAGTGGGCGCGCCGGTCATTCTTCAGGCCAGCCGCGGAGCACGGGTCTATGCCAACGACACGGTGCTGGCAAAATTGATCGATGCGCTCGTCGAAATCTATCCCCACATTCCCGTCTGTATGCATCTGGATCACGGCAGCACGCTTGCGTCGTGCGTCACGGCGGTCCAGCACGGATTTACGTCGGTAATGATGGACGGGTCTTTGGGCGCGGATGGGACGACGCCCGCAGACTATGAATATAACGTCAGTATCACGCGGCAGGTGGTGCAGATGGCTCACGCTGCGGGCGTGTCGGTCGAAGGAGAACTGGGCATCCTTGGGTCGCTCGAAACCGGTATGGGCGATCAGGAAGACGGGCATGGCGCGACCGAGAAACTGTCGCACGATCAATTGCTGACCGACCCGGACGAGGCGGCGCGGTTCGTGGCCGAAACCGGCGTCGATGCGCTGGCCGTCGCGATGGGGACCAGCCACGGCGCTTATAAATTCACCCGAAAACCCGACGGGGAAGTTCTGGCGATGGACGTGATCGAGGCAATCCACAAGAAACTTCCAGACACCCATTTGGTCATGCACGGATCCTCCTCCGTCCCAGAGTTTCTGCGCGAACAGATCAATGAATTTGGCGGCGACATCAAACCGACGTGGGGTGTGCCGCTTGAGGAGATACAACGCGGCATTCGCAACGGGGTACGTAAGGTGAACATCGACACTGATCTGCGGCTAGCGGCCACGGCAGCGATCCGCAAGACGCTGGTGACTGCGCCCGACGAATTCGATCCGCGCAAATACCTCAAACCCGCGATGGACATGATGCGCGATCAAAGTATCCTGAAATTCGAGGCGTTCGGAACTTCAGGGCAGGCTGAAAACATCCGCGCCAAGTCGCTTGCGGCGATGGCGCTGGAGTACTGACGGATCACTCGGCGAGTAGCGCCCGCGCGGTGCGCTCGTCCGTGATCAACCCCGAAAGGCGCCCACTCTTCAGGATCGCACGCAACGGGGCCTCCTTTTCGGGGCCGCCGGCCAGTGCAAAGACGCGATCCTTACGCCCTTCGTCCAGAGACACGGCCAACGTGCGAGAGATGAGGGGTGTTTCCAGCGCGACCCCGTCACTGTCAAAGAAATGGCCCAACATTTCGGCTACACCGCCCGCGCGTGAAATTTCCTCGATCTCGGCAGGTTCAATCATGCCCGAGTTCACCAGCTGCGTATCATCACCCACCGTGCCGATTCCGACGAATTTTAGCTCCGCATTCTCAGCGATCCCGAACACCTCCTTAACGCCGCGTTGGGCTAGCAGAACCTCGCGATCCTCGGCAGAGTTGGCAAAAAACGGCACGGGCAGTACATAGGCGCGCGCGCCGGTCTTTTCGGCCAGAAGGTGCATCACGTCGTGGGGGTTGGCCGCAAAATTTCGGGTCAGTCCGCCCAGTAGGGACACGAAGCTTATCTTGTTCGTCTTGAACCCCGGCATCGCGCGGACCGCTTCGGCCAGCGTACGGCCATGCCCGATGCCGATGGTCAACGCATCACTGCTAACCGACCAACGCCGCAAAAACGCCGCCCCCGCAAGGGCCAGCGTTCGGAACGGAACCCCGTCTTCGCCAAGGTCTGGCGCGATTTCGCAGACTTCGAGACCAAAGCGGGCGGTCATCGCGGCCTCAAGCTCAAGGCATTCCACAATCTCACCCTCAATGCTGACTTTTACCGCACCTTCGGACACGGCTCGTGCAATCAGACGGTGCGCCTTGAGGGATGTGACGCCGATGCGTTTGGCGACCTCGGCCTGGCGAAGTCCGCCGACGTAGTGCAGCCATGCCGCACGAATCGCGAGCGAATGCTCGGCATGATCTGAAAGGCGATCTTTTACCATGATGATACGTCCTTTTTCAGCTCGGAACGGGTGTCAGACACGCCATTTTAGACCAGTGACAAACCGCATCTATAGTTTCAAATCCTCAACTCCGCTATCGATATGGGGGGCCCAAAATGCGACACTTTCGGCAATGTCGGACACCACCTGACGGTCACTCGGTTCGCGTTCCTTGAACGACAGCTCAAGGCAAATTTCGTTGTCAGCAGCACCACTGTCGTTGAGTGCTTTCAACAGCGGTGCGGGCTGAATCGCTCCCTTTTCGTTGAACGCGGCAGTGAACGGGCGGTGGCCGGATTTGTCCATCATCGATTGCTTGATGTGAATGATTGGGCTGACGTGTGGAACCGCCCGCGCCCAGGCGAAGGGGTCGGTATCGTCAGGATTGTCCGAGGTCACATCGCCATGGTCGATATCGGCCATCATCCACATGGGGATTGCCATACCAGCGGCAGTGAGCCTGTCTTGCAAAGCTAAGCTTTGCACGATCGTTTCGCCAAACTCGCGGCCCACGCTCATTGGTTCCCAAAACAGGTAGTCTAGCCCAGCGGATTTGGCGTGGTCCGCCACCTCGGCCCAGCAATCGATCGCGATCTCGATCAGGCGCTCGCGGCGGGCGGGATCGTCAAAGTCCTTGTAGGTGAAAATGGCGAACTGCGTGCCGACGGATGTGGCTCCCAGATCGCCGACGATGTCCGCGAACGTCTTGAACCAATCGACATAATAACGGCGCACGTCCACGTCGGGATGGCCGAAATGGTTCAGTCGTCCGAAGGGGCCGGTCATGCCAGACGTCACCCGCGCGCCTGTGCGCTGCAACGCTCGATCCATGTCGCGGGTCAGGCGGCGAATTACGGCGGCAGGCCAGCTCGGGTTGATGAACTCATGGGTCAGCTGGATGTCGCGGATGCGGATATCGCGCGCGATTGTGTCGATCAGATCATCGGGTTCGGCAAACCGATTGACCAGCGGATTGGTGTTCAGCGACAGCGACAGCGGCATGTCAGGCTGCCTGCGATCTTGTGTGATCGAACCATTCGGTGAACGCAGATTGTTCGGCATCGCTCAGGTGCAACCGATGTTTGGTGCGCCGCCACAGAATATCCTCGGCAGTCTGAGCCCATTCGTGGGCCAGCAGATAGTTCACCTCGGCCTCGTAAAGGGTGCCGCCAAAGTGGCGTCCCAACCCGTCGACGGATTTTGCATCCCCGACCACGGACGCAACCCTAGTGCCGTAGAGCCGCCCGTAGTGACGCCGCAGACCGCGCGACATCCATGGAAAATCTATTTTAAGCGTGCCGCAGAACGTGTCGTAATCTGCGTCTTTCATGTCACCGCCGGGCAGGGGGGCCGCATCGGTCCAATCCGGGCCTAAATCGGGAAAGAATTTCGCGATCTTGTGCATCCCGCGTTCGGCTAGTTCGCGAAACGTGGTGATTTTACCGCCGAAGATATTCAGCATCGGCGCACCACCGGCCTCTTCGAGGTCGAAAACGTAATCGCGGGTCACGGCGGACGGGTTGCCCTTGCCGTCATCAAACAACGGCCTGACACCGGAGAAGGTGGACAACACATCGTCTCGGGTCAGCTGTTCCTTAAAATAGCGGTTCACAGCGTCGATCAGATACAGGATTTCATCCTCGCCTGCGGCGACGTCTTCGGCATGTCCTTCGTAGGGTTTGTCCGTTGTGCCGATGAGAGCCTTGTCACCCTCGTATGGGTTGATGAAAATCACGCGCTTGTCGTGGTTTTGCACCAGATAGGCATGCTCCCCCTTCCAGAATTTAGGCACAATGATGTGACTGCCCTTGACCAGTCGCACGTTGCGCGCGGAATTGGATCCCGCCACGCGTGTCACTACATCTGTGACCCATGGACCCGCCGCGTTGACGAGGACCTTGGCCTTGAACTCGAGGATTTGTCCGGTGACCGAATTGGTGGTGGTTACACACCAGACATCGCCTTCGCGGCGAGCCGACGTGCAGGCACTGCGGGTCAACACAGTCGCGCCGCGTTCGCCTGCGTCCACCGCATTCAGGATCACGAGGCGGGCATCATCGACCCAGCAATCGGAGTACTCGAAGCCCTTTTTAAAGGCATCCTTGATCGAGGCCCCCTCGGGGTCGCGGTGAAGGTTCAGAGTGCGGGTGCCGGGCAGTTTTTTGCGCCCGCCCAGATTGTCATACAAGAACAGCCCCAGCCGGACGAGCCACGCGGGGCGGTCCTGAGGGCTGTGCGGCAGAACGAAGCGCATGGGCCAGATGATGTGGGGCGCGTTGTTCATCAGGATTTCACGTTCGATCAGCGCCTCGCGCACCAACCGGAATTCGTAATACTCCAGATAGCGAAGACCACCATGGACCAGCTTGCCGGACCGCGACGATGTGCCTTCGGCCAGATCGTCCTTCTCGCATAGCACCACACTGAGGCCGCGACCGGCTGCGTCGCGCGCAAAGCCGGCGCCGTTGATGCCTCCGCCAATGACAAAAAGGTCCACCGTTGGAATATTCGTCATAAAATTGCTCCTTAAACGAGGCGCTGTGCGGCCAGGCTGTCCCAGATGGGGAGCAAAGTCTGGCGCGTGGCGCGGTAGGTTTCGAAATGCTGGTCGTATACCGCAACGAGGGTTGGATCGGCGGGTTCGGGCGTGCCCAAAAGGGGCGTCGTCCAGTCCGCGATACAGGCGTCCATGTCGGCGTAGGCGCCGATCGCGACGGCGGCCATCATGGCGCAGCCCGCGGCACCGGCTTCGTCGCGGGAGGACACGCGCACGGGAGTGTTCAGCGCACTGGCGAGAATCTTGCGCAATTCGGTGGACCGCGCCGCCCCACCCGTCACACGCAGTTCGGCCGGCATCGAGCCCATCGCGGCATAACAATCGCGGGTCGCCATGGCGAGGCCGTCAACGATGGCGCGGATCATGTCGGGAAAGCGGTGCGTCGAGTTCAAGCCGATCAGGCTTGCGCGCGCGTCGGCGTTCACAAATGGGCCGCGTTCACCCGCCTCGGAAATATAAGGGTGATACATCAGCGCCGCTGGGGCGCCCCGGGCGATCCACGTGTCGAGGTAGTCGACGAGATTGTCATCCTGCGGCAGGCCAAGGTCGCGCAAAAGATCACCGGCCAAGGCCAGCGCCCAGTCGATGTTCAAGGTGGCGGCCATATTGGTCTGAACCTGCGCTACCATGTCCGGCACCGGCAGGCAGATGATATAGCCCGTTCCCTGATCGTTCAGTTGAACATTATCCGACGTCACGGCCCTCATATGCACGCCCGTGGACCCGATCGTTGAACAGGCCGAACCCGCATCACCAGTGTAGACGCCCGCACCCAGCGCCGTCATGACCATATCGACATATCCCAGAGATACTGGCGTTCCCGTGCGCAACCCCGTCGCCGCTGCTGCGTCAGCACCCAACGGATGCGTTTGTTGCGTGCCGTCCAGAATTTCGGGCAGCAGGCGGCGCTGTTTTGACAGCCCTAGGGCCTCGATGACCGTATCGCTATAGAGGCGGTCGCGAAAGTCGCCGAAGGTGAAGCTGGCCTCTGAGGGGTCTGTCGCCCGGACACCGGTTAGGTTCAGGAATAGCCAATCCTTGCAATGTAACGCAACCTCAGCGCGGTTCAGCATATCGGGGTGGTGGTGTAACATGTGGGCAAGCTGGCTGCCCTGCTGGCAAGTGTTCAGCCCGGTGCCTGTCGCCTCAAACCGAGCGCGCTCGCTTGCGTCATCGGCCAATCGGGTAACGGTGGGGGCCGCGCGGGCATCCAGCCAAAGCCACGCATCGCAGACCGGGGCATTGTCCGCCCCGACCAGCCAAGTGCCGTCGCCCTGTCCGGTCACGCCGATCGCCACGACGCGGCTCGCAACGCCTTCGATCTTATCAACCAACCCGCGCAAGGCAGTGATGCAATCGCTCCAGGTCTGCGCTAGGTCTTGCGTGGCCGCGCCGTCTTTTCCCGATTGATAGCTGTTTAGCACCGAGGCCACGCCGACTTGACGACCTTTCAGATCAAACGCGACGGCCTTGATGACTGACGTTCCCGCGTCGATGCCGATGATGAGATCAGACGATTCGGTCATACCTGAAAATACGGGTCAGATTGGGGCTTCGTCGGCTGTGAGGGTCTTTTCGATGCCATTCGCTGTCTTTCTTACAAGGGCCTATCGTTATGTGGGATACGCATTTCATCAGATATCTAGCACAAAAATTTGCAGAGTGTGAATTTTTTTGCAGACAACGAAATTTTTTTCACTTACGGTTTTCGAGATGAGACAACCCCTGCCATCGGCAGGGGTGTCGCACCAAAGCAGCGCAAGCGCAGGGTTCGAAATTTAAAGGGAGGGGACGACGCAATGGCCAGAACAGCCACAAAATCCAATAGCTGGTTCACTGGGAAAAGACGCCTTTTGATCCTTGCTGCCGGTGTGCTGGCCGTGACCGTGGTAATTGCCTTCGATACCACCGTCGTTCGGATCGGCTCTTCTGGTGATCTGCGCCAGCAGGCGTTCGACCCCGATGCATTTGGAGAAACCGAATTTCCGCGCATCCAGGCGTTGGTCATTGACCGCGCACCGGATGCCGTGACTCTGGCGACCGAGCTGGACGCCGACAAACAGGCCGCCATCGAGACCTACGGCACAGTGGCGGGGGCATTTCCAGTCCTGCCCGTGGCCTTTACAGGGGTGGCAGGCGAAGGGCGGTCCGGCATCTTTGGCGTCGATATCGCCGGATTGCCCGATGGCATGACTGTGCGGGTCCAGACGGGCCCAGCGATCAATGGCACAGAATTGCGCGATATTCCCGGCGACATCGATTTCGGGGCGTTCACCAACCAGATCGAGTATCAAGACGCCGGCGCGGGCATCAACCGCGCGATGGCCGCTGAAACCCTGTCGGACATCGACCGCGAGACGTTGAGTGGGGAAACCATTTCCGTGACGGGTGTGTTCACGATGATCAACGCCAAGAACTGGCTCGTGACGCCGGTTTCAATCGAGGTGGATTGATGATCGCCCACTCCGCTCCGCAAACTGATTGCGCCACGGCCGACACCGGTGACGTGGTCCTTGCCGCGCTCAATGTTTCGAAACGCTTCGGGGCCGTGCAGGCGCTGAAGGGTGTCAATTTTGACGTACATCGCGGACAGGTCACGACGTTATTCGGCGAGAACGGCGCTGGCAAATCAACATTGATGAAAGTTTTGTCGGGTGTTCTGTTACCTACCTCGGGGGAGCTGATCCTCGACGGAAAGCCGGTCGAAATCACGTCGACCGTCGTAGCGCGAGATCTGGGCATCTCGATTATCCATCAGGAACTGTCGCTTGCTCCCAACATGACCGTGCGCGACAATATCTTTATGGGGCGCGAGATCACTGGGCCTTTCGGAGTAAAGTACGCCGAACAGGAACGTCAGGCCCGCGCCCTGATGCTGGAACTGGAAGAAGACATTGATCCGCTGACCCCGGTCGAGAATTTGCGCCTTGGCCAGCAGCAGATTGTCGAGATCGCCCGCGCACTTTCCGTCAACTCACGTATCCTGATTATGGATGAACCAACATCGGCGCTGTCCGCGTCCGAGGTGGATGTGTTGTTCAAGGTCATTCACGACCTTAAAGCGCGTGGTGTCAGCATCGTTTACATCTCACACCATTTGGAAGAAGCGCTGACGATCACCGATCACGCCGTTGTGCTGCGCGACGGCGTCATGACGGCTGCGGCCCCGCGCTCTGAAGTCGACCTTGAATGGATTGTGCACAATATGGTCGGCGATAATTTCGACCTCGGCAGCCCGCCCGACAGCGCATTGGGCGCCCCCGCGCTTCAGCTTGAAGGGCTGAGCGTCCCTGCCGCTTCTGGGGCGGGATTGGCCGTTGATGCCATGGATTTGTCGGTATCCACCGGTGAGGTTGTTTGCATCTACGGGTTGATGGGCGCGGGCCGCACGGAAATGATGGAATCTGTAGCGGGACGGCTTGCGCCAAGTGGCGGACGAATTTTGCTTCATGGTGAAGATATCTCCCACCTCACGATCGCACGGCGAATCGCTGCGGGATTGGTTCTGGTGCCAGAGGACCGGCAACGTGACGGGCTGGTTCAAACCATGAGCGTCGGGCGCAACCTGTCCCTTGCCTCCATCGGAAATTTCACCAAGAACATGATGATCCGGCCAAAGACGGAAAACCAGATCATCGATCGCTCCATCGCCGAAGTGACCGTTAAGACGGATGGACCGAATGCACCCATCGGATCACTATCGGGTGGCAATCAGCAAAAGGTCGTTATCGGCAAGATGTTGGCCACGAAGCCATCGGTCATACTGCTCGATGAACCCAGCCGCGGCATCGACATCGGCGCCAAGGCTGAAGTGTTCCGAATTTTAGCCGAACGTGCCAAGGCTGGCATGGCTGTCGTCTACACCACATCCGAAGTCACCGAATGTTTAGCCATCGCGCATCGTGTCATCGTGATGCGGCGTGGTCGGATTGCGGCGGAATTCACCAAAGATATTTCAAAAGAGGCGATCATGGCAGCCTCGGGCGAAAGCATGATCGTATGACCGACAGCAAGGGAGAACACACAATGTCTGAAGCGGGAACGGTGCGGACCGCCTCCAAACCTAGCAAGTTGCGGGGGTTCAGCCTCGTTCCTCTGCTGCTGGAAGGGCGTGCATTCTTTGCGCTGATCACCATCATCGTGATCTTCTCGTTCCTGTCGGAGAACTATTTTTCCGTTTCGAACTTTCTGATCATGTCATCTCAGGTGGCGATTTTTGGGCTGCTGGCCATCGGCATGTTGCTGGTCATCCTGTCGGGCGGCATCGATTTGTCCGTCGGCTCGACGCTGGCGCTGTGCGGTGTTTTCGCGGGCTACCTGATGCAGGGTGTCGAACTCGAAACCTCGGGGGTCATCATTTATTTCCCCGTCTGGGCGGTCGTTATGCTGACGCTGTGCATGGGTGCATTCGTCGGTGTAGTGAACGGAGTCCTTGTTGCTTTCTTCAACGTGCCTGCGTTCGTCGCGACGTTGGGTACTTTGTATGTGGCGCGCGGCGTCGCGCTCTTGATGACGAACGGTCTGACCTTCAACAATCTATCGGGTGATCCTTCGTTCGGGAACACCGGATTTGAATGGCTCGGGTTCTACCGCATCTGGGGTGTGCCAATCAGCATTTTCGTGCTGACGGTGGTGGCCGTGGGCGTCTATCTTTTGCTGACAAGGTCAGCGTTTGGGCGGTGGCTTTATTCCACAGGCGGCAATGCACGCGCAGCCGAATTGTCCGGCGTGCCGATCAGAAAGGTCCAGATCGCGGTTTATGTCTTGTCAGGTATTTGCGCCGCAATCGCGGGTATCGTGCTAAGTTCGCAATTGACGTCCGCGGGCCCAACCGCCGGATTGACTTACGAGCTGACGGCCATCGCGGCCGTCGTTGTGGGTGGTGCGTCCTTGATGGGTGGGCGCGGCACCGTGGGCGGCACGTTACTGGGCGCCTTCGTGATCGTCTTTCTAGGCGCGGGCCTCGTTATTATCGGTGTATCGTCGTATTGGCAGACTGTATTTACCGGTGCCGTCATCGTCCTCGCCGTGATGCTCAATTCCATTCAGTATGGGGGCAAGGCGCGCTAGAACGGCGCGGTCCCCCAACCGAATTCGCGCGGTTTCAAACCAGAAACCTACCGCGAAAGCAGCCGGATAGCCGGCAAAAAACCAAACCAGGGAGAAGACCACTATGATGAAATTTACAAAACGCACACTACTTGCTGCAGCCGCGACGCTGCCATTGATGGCGGGATCTGCATGGGCCGATGGCCTGATCTCGATCATCGTCAACGATCCAGCGAACCCTTACTGGTTCACTGAAGGCGAAGTGGCCAAGGCGACCGCCGAAGAGTTGGGCTATGACGCTACCGTATCCGCCCACAAAGGTGACACTAACGTTGAAGCCAATCTCGTCGATGCCGCAATCACTAACGGCGCGGTCGCGATCATCCTTGATCCGGCAAATGCCGACGGATCCATAGGGGTCGTGCGTCGCGCAACCGATGCGGGAATTCCTGTGTTCCTCGTCAACGCCGAAATCAATGAAAGCGGCATCGCGATTGCGCAGCTTGTGTCCAACAACGCACAAGGCGCGGCTCTTGGTGCGGTGACGTGGCAGGGTCTTGTCGGCGAAGAAGCCAAATACGTGGAATTTTTCGGCAACCCGTCGGACAACAACGCAGCCACAAGGTCCAACGGTTACAACACCGTGTTGTCGCAGTATCCAGGCCTTGAGCAGGTCGCACAAGAAGTCGCCAATTGGGACCGCACACAGGGCTACACCAAAATGCAGTCCATCATTCAGGCGAACCCCGAAATCGACGCAGTGATCGCCGGCAACGACGAAATGGCGCTCGGTGCGATTGCGGCAATGAAAGAGGCCGGAACACTCGACGGTGTCGTCGTCGGCGGATTTGACGGATCGCCTGATGCCGTAGCGTCAATTGCAGCGGGCGAAATGGCCTACACCGTTCTGCAGCCGGTCGCCGTGTTCTCCCGCGAAGCGGTGATTCAAGCCGACTACTACATCACCAATGGTGAAGCGATGGTCGCGGATGAAAAGCAGCTGTTCGATTGCCTGTTAATCACACCAGAGAACTTGGACGACTATTCCGCTCCGTTCACGCTGTCGAACTGATACGACGGTTATGATGGAAAAGGCGCCCCTTGGGGCGCCTTTTTACTTTATGCTCAGTGCCCCCCTAAACGGTAATCGGCTTTTCAGTTGCGGGTTCACAATAACAATAACTCCCAAGGAATTTTTTTTGTTCCCTCCGTCGGTATCGAGACCACTTCAAGCCAACAGTTGAGGCTCTTACCGAACGCTTCGGCGCGTCAATCAAGGTCACGACCCTACCACCCAAGAACGCGGTCCTGGGCCCCGACGCGGCTCAAAACCCGAGCATTCGGGACCAACATATTGCCGCCATAGCTGCCCACGGTCGGATGGCTTGGCAGAAGTCATCCGGCTATAATCAGCGCAGCCGCATCGAGACGCAGATCGGCCGTTGGAAGGTTGTCATCGGGCACAAGCTCAAGGCGCGCACCTTCGAAAATCAGAAAACAGAAGCCAAGATTGGCGTCCGCGTGCTCAACCAGATGACCGAACTTGGCAGGCCCAATTTCGAACGCACCGCCTGAATTCCGTCTCGGGTAGGGCGCGTTCCGACCTCTTCATGCGGTTCTGTCGCAAAGTTTTTTGTCTTTCGCGGTGACGCGTAATGGCGCAATAGTTTGTGGGCAACCATAACGGGTAAGGGATGTAGAGCCATGATCGATTTCAAGGGTATGCACTTCCCGAAGGGCGTGATCCTTTTCGCGGTCTTCTTTTATCTTCGCTACCCAGTCTCGTACCGTGATCTTGAAGAGATCATGGAGGAGCGTGGCGTTGATGTTGATCATGGGACGCTGAACCGTTGGGTAGTCAAGTTTGCACCTCTGATGGCGGTACAGGCTCAGTCCCGCAAGAAGCCGACCGCCGTATCTTGGCGCATGGACGAAACATACATCAAGGTTAAGTGTCACCTCGACATGAGGAAGCGCTTTCTCTGACGGACCGAAGAGTGCCCGCAAGGCAGTTATGTCAGGCGGACGCTTCTGGCGCAGATCTTCCTCAATCTGGGCAGCCAGTTCCGCCTCGCATCCACGGTCGTGGGCTAACGCCAGAAGGTCGACGGTCATGCGGCAAGCCGCCTTCTCACCGCCTTCTTCCAAAAGGCTTGTGAACATGTCGCGGAACGCTCTGCGCGGGAACAACTGATCCCGATAGACCAGCCCCATCAACGCCATGGGCTTCTTACGCAGGGAATGAATGACATGATGGTAGTTGACCACGTGGCCATGACTTCCAGTACTGGATGGACGACCACGCGGCACTGTCATCAAAGCAGTTCCCCCCAAAAACAGCTCCAGACGATCGTCATAGAGGCGGATCCGCAGGTGATGGCCGATCAGCCGAGAGGGCACAGTGTAAAACACTTTGCGCAAAGTGAAACCTCCCGAGGATGTGACGCGCAGTGTGACTTCTTCGTAATCTGTGGTTCGACCGGCAGGCAAAGGCTTCAGACATGCCCGCTCAACATCGATGCGTTTTGCATTGCGCGCGTTGATCCGCCCTACAATCTCATCAATGAAGCGTCGGTAGGCAGATAAACCCTCGAAGTCGCGTGAACCGCGCATGATCAGCGCGTCCTCGATCGCCCGCTTCAAGTGCCCATTGGGGCTTTCAATGGAGCCGTTCTCATGTGCAACGCCCTTGTTGTTGCGGGTTGGCGTCATGCCGTAATAACTGCAAAGGGCTTGGAAGCGGTCCGTGAGGTCGGCCTGGGCGGATTTATCCAGGTTCTTGAACGCCGCCGACAGACTGTCAGTGCGATGGTCGTAAGGTGCGCCTCCGAGTGTCCAAAGGGCATTCTGCAACCCTTCCGCCAGTGCGACATAGCTTTCGCCGCCCAGCACGATATGGGCATGTTGGAACCCATCTATGCAACACGGCTGTTGTTTGAACTACCCCCCCCACAATAATGCATGCTTCCCAGACACACCAGTGTGTCAGTCCACGATAAACACCTGACAGCCCTGTGTCGTGCGCACGCGGTGCGCGGAATCACCATTATTAGACACGCAAAAGCTGTTGCCGGATTTCATCGGCACTTCGCGGCCGTCAGCCAGTTCAACCACCAGTTCCCCCGAGATCACATGCAGGACATGGCCACGGTCACACCAGTGATCCGCCAGGAAATCAGGCCCATAATCAACAACGCGGACCCGCAAATCGCCCGAGTCAAAGCAGCGCCAGTATGATGTTCCGGTGGTGCCGGGATATTCCTGCGGTGTTACGGCATCCCAGTCAAGGCAGGTGAACGGCGTGGCAGGCAATTGCATCTCAGATCTCCTGAGTAACATGTGTAGCGGGCTTCATAGTAGTGGTGTGTAGCAGGCCGGAGCCGGAGCCGGTGGCGATCTTGCGGGCAAGGTCAAAGAACGTCTCGCGCTCCTGCTTTGAAAGAGGGGCGAACAGTTCTTCCTGCCGCAACACCGACGTGGCTCGAATCTTGGCCAACACATCCTCGCCCTCTGGCGTTGCAAACATCTTTTTCTCACGCCCGTCTGTGGCCGAGATGCGCTGCTCGATCAGCCCGCGTGCCTCCAGAAGCGATGCTGCGCGGCTGATCGTGTTTTGGGGGCGCGGGAACAGCGCTTTGATCTCCTTGGCGCGAATGCCTGGGAACATCACGACAGAAAACAGCGTGGACCACGCATGAACAGGCATCTGATAGGTTCGCTCAATATACCGGTTGGTCACCGCGTTGTTGCCCAGCACGATGTAACTTACTAGCATCAGGTACCGCAGGTCGGACTGAAATATGGCGTCCAGTTTTTCTTGTTTACTCATAGGGTCATTTCTTATGCGATTGCGATCCTGTTGACCATTGGTACAGGATTTTTCTTGCAAGATACATCCATTTGGATCAATCTCATCGTAACGTGAAGAGGGAGAGACAGAATGATCGTGCTGGGCGTGGACGTTGGCGGGACTTTTACGGACTTTGTTCTGGCCGATCTGGAAAAGCAGGAACTGACAATTCACAAGACGTCCTCCACCCCTGCAAACCCAGCGATTGGTGTGGTGAACGGACTCAAGGCAATCTGCGAGAAGGCCGGGATCAGAATGGCTGATATTGATTCGTTGTTTCATGGCACAACCGTCGGAACCAACGCGATGCTGGAACATGACGGCGCCGTCACAGGCATGATCACCAATGCAGGCTTTCGCGATGTGCTGCACATCGGTCGCCACCAGCGACCGCAGCACTACTCGATCATGCAGGATCTGCCTTGGCAGAACCGCCCGCTGATCCGGCGCCGCCACAGGCAGACTGTTGCAGGCAGACTGGACGCGGCAGGTCAGGAACTGATCCCGCTGGATGAAGCCGCTCTGCGCAGCGCGGCGCGAACGCTGTTGGAACAAGGCGTCGAGGCGGTGCTGGTGGGTTTCCTATTCTCTTACGTCAATCCGGCTCATGAACAGCGCGCTGCCCAGATCCTGCGCGAGGAAATGCCGGACGTCTTCGTAACCACATCGTCCGATGTCGCCCCGCAGTTTCGCGAATTCGAGCGCTTCACCACCGGTGCGATGTCGGCCTTTATCGGACCCAAAGTGCGTCGCTATATCACGCAGCTACAAGAAGAGCTGACCGCGCAGGGCCTCAAGGGTGAACTCCGTGTGATGACGTCGTCGGGAGGTGTGGCGACACCGGAGATGATTGCGCAAAAACCCGCCTCCACCCTATTGTCGGGGTTGGTTGCAGGGGTGCGTGGCGGGGCATGGGTTGGCAGTCATATCGGCGCGAACAGGCTGATTACTCTCGATATCGGCGGGACCAGTGCGGATATCGGTATCGTTATGGACGGACGGTTGACCGAAGCGGATGCGCGAAGTGCATCGATTGCCGGTTTTCCGGTGATGTTGCCGATGATTGACATTCACACTATCGGCGCCGGGGGCGGATCCATTGCCCATGTGGATCGCGGGGGTGCGTTCCGGGTCGGTCCGGAAAGTGCGGGCGCTGATCCGGGACCTGCCGCCTATGGAAAAGGTGGTGAAAGGCCTACCGTGACTGATGCCAACCTCTTGCTGGGGCGCCTGGCGGCCGAGAATTTTCTTGGTGGCGATATGAAGCTGGATGTGGAAGCCGCGCGTCGGGTGATCACGACGCTTGCCGATCAACTGGGTCGCACACCGGAAGAAACGGCCGAAGGCGCGCTGACGGTGCTGAATTCCAATATGGCCAACGCCATCAGGTCGCGCACGGTGCAAAAGGGTATCGATCCGCGCGATTTCACGCTCAGCGGGTTTGGCGGGGCAGGTCCGCTGCATGCCGCCGAAGTGGCAGGCATGCTGGGCGTGCGCCGTGTGTTGATCCCGCCGCATCCCGGCATCACTTCGGCAATGGGGTTGTTGACAGCGGACCTTGAATATCACGCGCTGCGCACTGCGTTTGCCGTCAAGGGCGCGGTTGATCATGCGCGCCTGACCGGGCTTTTTGACAACATGGAGGCCGAGTTGAACGGCATCTTTGACCGTGACGGCGTGCCGGATACCAAAAGACGGATGTTGCGCGAAGGTGATTTGCGATATGTTGGGCAGGGCTACGAGCTTAAGATCGACATGCCCGACGGGGTATTGGACGACGCCGCGCTGGAACAGGTCTGGCAGGATTTTCATGACCGCCACCGCGCCGAATATGGTCATGCTTTTGAAGCAAGTCCGATCGAGATTGTGACCATCAAAGTGCGCGGTCTGGGTGAAGTGGACAAGCTGGGCACCCCGCCCGAAATCTCGGTAACGGGCGACGCCACACCGGTGGGTCAGAGGCGCTGTGTCTTCCGTATTGCAGAAGAATTGCAGACATTTGACACCCCCTATTATGACCGGGCGTCATTCCCGGTGGGGCACTGTATGGACGGCCCCGCGATCCTGCTTCAGACCGACAGCACCACAGTTGTGCCCCCCGGCTGGCGGTTTCATGTCGATAAGTTTGCCAATGTTCTAATGACCCGCGAGGAGGCATAAGATGCAGACTAGAATTGATCCTTTCCTTGCCGCTGTAATCCACGGCGCACTTGAAAACATCGCTATCGAGATGGGTCACAAGCTGATGCGGATGAGCTATTCCAGCATCATCCGCGAGTCCGAAGATTTTGGCACGGCGCTGACCGACGCCACGGGGCGGCAGTTGTGTGAATGTACCATGTCAACGCCGCTACAATCGGGGCCGATACCGGGCTATATCGAGGGTGTTTTACGCGAACTGGCCGGTCGCGGTGATACGATCAGGCCGGGTGATGTGTTTATGCACAATGATGCCTACGGCGGCGCGTCCCACGGACCGGATGTTGGGTTCATCGTGCCAATATTCTACCGCAATGTCCTCGCGGGATTTTCCGTCACCACGGCACACCATCTAGACATCGGCGCGCTGACGCCGGGCAGTTGCGGGATCGTAGATGCGGTGGATTGCTATGCCGAGGGGCTGCAATTCAAAGCCGTGCGGGTCTATGATGCAGGCAGGAAGGTGGAGCCGGTCTGGCAAATCCTGCGCAGTAATATCCGCATTGCCGATCTGGTTGTTGGTGACATGGAAGCGCAGGTCGCCGCCGCGCGGATTGGTGCGGACCGCTACAGCGCTCTGTTGGACCAATACGGTCTGGAAACGGTCACAGGTGCCTATGAGGACCTGCTGGATTATTCCGAAAAGATGATGCGCAGCGCGATTGCCGCGATCCCTGACGGCAAATACAACGCCCGCACGTATATCGACGGTTATCTTGATAGCGATGATCCGGCCCTCAAGGAGCTTCCGATAGAAGTGACATTGACTGTCAAGGGGTCCGATATGCATGTCGATCTGACGGGTACAGCCCCGCAGACGCCCAACAAGCCCATCAACATGCCACTAGTCGGGACTGTGGATTGCGCTGTCTGGCTGACGTTGCGCTCGATTCTGCTGGACAGTGACAGTTTCGGGACGATCCCACAGAATTCAGGTTTGACCCGCCCGATCACGATTTTCGCCCCCAAGGGATGTCTGGCCAATCCGGTTTTTCCGGCACCTGTCATTGCACGGTTCTGTCCCGGTAATGCCTTGGCCGACACGGTGATGAAGGCTATAGCACCTGCCGTGCCGCAACAGGTTAGTGCGGGCATCGGCAACCTGCGAGTCATGGCGTTTTCTGGAACCACAAATGCCGGTCCCTGGGTTCATATGGAAATCATGGAAGGTGCCTATGGCGGTCGCTACGGCAAGGACGGGATGGACGCAGTCGATACGCTTTATGCCAACACCCGCAACAATCCAGTCGAGGATATCGAAAGCCATCTGCCACTGCGGGTCCTAAATTACGAACTGCGCGAGAAAGTTGCCGGACCGGGCCAATGGCGCGGCGGCATCGGATCAATCCGTTCGTTTGAACTGCTTGAGGACGGTGCCGTGTCTGTCGAAGGGGATGGCCAGCGGTTCAACCCCTGGGGCTTTGCTGGGGGGTCGGACGGATCACCCGCCAATGTCGATCTGATCCGCGCCAACGGCAAGGTCGAGGCGCTGCCCTCCAAAATTCCCTATCGCCAGTTGAAGAAGGGTGACCGCATCACCGCCTATGGCCCATGTGGCGGCGGGTATGGCAACCCGATGCTGCGCTCACCGCAGGCCGTTCTGGATGATGTTCTGGACGGGTTGATAGACGATCAGGCCGCAAAGAGCAAATACGGCGTGGTGATCCGCGACGGAACCACGGTGGATAATGAAGCCACAGAAAAATTGCGCGCCGCCAGTTAGAAGCGGGCGCGTTGGGCAGGACCAAACCATAACCAACAATTTCGGAGAAACGAACATGAGACGGACCCTAAAAACTACCGCGATGATGTCGGCAGTGTTGCTTGCGACAGCGATGCCCGCACTGGCGCAAGACGGCGTGGCAAACGCACAGGCCAATATCGACACCTATTCCGGCATCCCTGATTTCGTGGCACCCGGAGAGCCCTTTGATGCAAAGACCTGCATGGCGGGCCAGTCGATCCTGACGATCCCCGCTTCCAGTGCCATTCCATTCATCAAGACCATTGCCGATCTAAAGAGCAAGCTAGCTGAAACGCTTGGGTTCAAGCATGAGCAATGGGAGAATCAAGGCAATCCAACCCAGTGGATTCAAGGCATGGAATATGCCGGGAACAATGGGTTTGGTTTAATTTCCCTACTGGCTGGAGCAGATCCGCGGTTCTTTGAACCACAGGTCAAAGCGGCGCAGGGCAAGGGGTTGAAGGTTGTCAGCTCTCACCTGACCGGACTTGAACTGGCGGCACCCGCGGGCGTGGACGGCAATACCGCCATCGACTACAAGCAAGCGGGTAAGCTAATGGCAGACTGGACCATTGCGCAGACCGGTGGGAAGGTGAACGCCCTCATCTTGGTTTCAAACGAGGCGCTTTCGACTGACAGCCTGACCGACGGTTTGACAGAAGCCTTCGCGGAAAATTGCCCGGACTGTAAATTTGATATCGTCAATGTGCCGATTGTGGATTGGGCAACCAAAATACAGCCGACGGTACAGGGCAGACTGCAAGCAGATGCGGGGATCAACTATGTCATCCCGATCTACGATAGCATGTCGACCTTTGTAACACCTGCCATCGCAATTGCAGGCAAACGCGACAGCGTCAAGGTGGTCACTTTCAACGGTACGCCCTTTGTGCTCGACCTGATCCGCGAAGGTACGGTGGAAATGGACATTGGAGAGAACCTTGATTGGATTGCGCATGCAATGCTGGACGCCGAAATGCGTCTATTGTGCGGTTTCGCGCCGATTACCGACAGCAAGGTGCCCTTGCGGGTATTTACGTCAGAAAACATTGCCGAAGTCGGCGAACCTGCAGATCCGGCGATGGGATACGGCGATGCTTATGTGCAGGGTTACCGCACGCTTTGGATGTTGGACGAGTGAGGACGAATGACGCCCCGCGCCTACAGGTGCGGGGCGTAACCAAAACCTTTGGCGGGGTCTGCGCGCTTGATGCAGCCGACCTTTGCATCATGCCGGGCGAAGTGCATGGGCTGTTGGGCACCAACGGGTCGGGCAAATCGACCATGATCAAGGTGCTTTCAGGCTTTCATGCACCCAATGGTGGCGCGTTGGTGATTGATGGCCGCGCTGTTGCGCTGCCGATGCCGTTAGGGCGCAGCGAGGCGCATGGGCTGGCGTTTGTGCATCAGAACCTTGGCCTGCTGACAGAGGCGAGCGTGCTGGAAAATCTTATTGCGGGGGATCACGAGCGGCTGAACCCGTGGCGGATCAACTGGCGGGCCGAGGCGGATCGCGCGCGCGATCTGTTCGCTGAATACAAGCTGAACCTGTCGCCCGATCAGACCGTTGCCGACCTGTCGCCGGTAGAGCGCGCGCAGCTTGCCATTGTGCGGGCCGCCGATCGGGTGCGCGAACACCGCGACCATGGCGCTGGGGGGGTACTGGTGCTGGATGAACCGACGCCGTTTCTGCCACAAAAAGATGTAGCCGCGTTGTTTACGATTATTCGACAGCTCAAGCAAAGCGGCGTTGCGATCATCTTTGTCAGCCATGATATCGACGAAGTGCTGGAAATAACGGACCGGTCTACTGTTCTGCGCGATGGTAAGGTGATCGGTGTTTTCGACACGGCAACGACGGACCGCGATACGCTGGTGCATGCCATCGTCGGTCGGGCTGTTTCCGGGAAACGTCGGGTTTCCACGCTTGTCAGAGCGCCAGCGATTGCGCGGGTGAGCAAATTGACGGGCCGTCGGCTGGTTGATGTATCCCTTTCGGTCCAGCCTGGTGAGATTCTGGGCCTGACGGGTCTGATCGGTGCTGGCCACGATGCGGTGCCGTTGCTGTTGGCGGGTGCCGAGCGGGCAGAGTCAGGCACTTTGACGCTGGACGGGCGTGATTTTGATCTCACGACAATGCGCCCGGCTGAGGCCATCACGGCGCGCATTGTTTTTATTCCTGCTGACCGGCAACGACTGGGTATCGTACCCGATCTTATGCTGACGGAAAACGCGATGTTGCCGTTATTGGGGCGCAGCGTGTTTCTGCGACACGACAGACTGTTCCGGGAAACCGCCGATCTGCTGAAACATTTCGCGGTCAAGGCCAATCATCCTAGGCAAGTGGCATCGGAGTTGTCGGGGGGCAACCAGCAAAAGCTGGTGCTTGGCAAATGGCTGCAACTACAGCCGCAACTGGTTTTGCTGGACGAGCCAACGCAGGGTATCGATGTTGGTGCGCGACAGGAAATCTATAACCGCTTGGCCGAAGTTAGCGCGCAGGGCGGCGCGGTGATTTGCGCCACCTCCGAATTCGACCAGCTGGAGGCGATTGCGCATCGGGTGTTGGTCTTCGACCGGGGCCGGATCAAAGCCGAATTAACAGGTGATGACGTGAACAAGGTCGCAATCGCCAAAGCGTGCTACGAGGGAGCGGTCAGCCATGCAGCAGCTTGATTGGAAGTATCAGTTCGAACGGTTCGGGCTGGTGATCGTCTGGATTGGCTTTATTGCGCTTTTCGGGGTGATGCGTCCGGATACCTTTCTGACATGGTCGAACTTTTCCACAATTTTCGGATCAGAGGCGGTGTTGGTAATTGTCACGTTGGGTCTGATTATTCCACTCACGGCGGGTGATTTTGACCTGTCTATCGCGCAGGTGCTGACACTTGTGTCGATGAGCACGGCCCTCATGGATGCGCGTATGGATGTGCCGCTGCTGATTGTGATCCCCATTGCGTTGGCCATCGGGGCGTTGATCGGGTTTATTAACGGCGCGATCACGCTCTACTTTCGGGTGAATTCTCTGATTGTGACATTGGGTGTTGGCACGTTTCTGCATGGTGTGACTCTGTGGATCGGTAATTCGCAGACAATTTCCGGTGTATCTCCGATGCTGATGGAATGGGTGATCATCCAGCGGGTGTTTGGCATTCCCATAGCCTTTTACTATGCGATGATGCTGGCCGTTCTGATCTGGTACATGCTGGGCTATACCGCTTTCGGGCAGCAATTGCTGTTCACTGGTCGCGGGCGCGAGGTGGGGCGTCTGACAGGGGTTGCGGTGGGGCGGGTACGGCTGACGGCATTCGTTTTGTCGGGTATAATGGGTGCCATCGCCGGCATTCTCTATACAGGCACCACCGGATCCGCCAATCCCAGTTCCGGTACGTTTCTGTTACTGCCTGCTTTTGCCGCGGCATTTCTCGGGGCGACTTGCATAAAACCGGGACGGTTCAATCCGTGGGGGGCCGTCATTGCCGTCTATTTTCTAGTGACCGGTATCAACGGGTTGTCCGTGCTGGGGTTTCGCACTTTCGTTCAGGATTTGTTTTATGGCGGCGCACTGGTGCTGGCGCTGATGGTGTCGCAACTGGTGTCAGGTCGCAAGGAGCGCAGCTTGTGAGTGATGTAACGCGTGGCAGAAACGCCATCCCGATCAATTCCGGACGGCTGTGGGCACGTCACATGCAGCTGGCCCAAATAGGTGCGATCGGGGAGACTGGCAACTGTCGTCTGGCGCTTTCGGATGAAGACACGCAGGCGCGCAATCTGTTTGCCGGTTGGTGTCGTGATGCAGGTCTGGTGCTACACAGTGATCGAGCAGGGAACATGTTCGCGGTTCGTCGCGGGCGCGAGCCGGACAGGGCGATTGTGGCGGCGGGAAGTCATCTTGATACGCAACCACATGGCGGACGATTTGACGGCATTTCAGGCGTGTTGGCGGCGCTGGAGGTGGTGGAGGCGCTGAACGACGCGGGAGTGGAAACCGACGCGCCACTGGCCGTTATCAATTGGACCAACGAGGAGGGCGTGCGTTTCGCGCCGGGGTTGCTGGGGTCGAACTGGTACGCAGGCGCGATCGATGACGTCACGCTTGACGGTATTCGCGCAGCCGACGGCGTGGGCTTTGCGGACGAAGCCGCGCGCAGCGGCTGGCTCGGGGTTATGCGCCCGGCCGATCTGCCGATGGATTCGTTTTTCGAACTGCATATTGAACAGGGGCCTGTATTAGAGAACGCAGGCGTTCAGGTCGGAGTTGTTACTGCGGTTCAGGGTTTGCAGTGGCTGGATGTTGCGGTGACCGGTATGGACGGACACGCAGGCACCACGCCCCTTGATGGGCGTCGCGACGCGTTGCTTGCAGCTGCGGCGATGCTGGTTGCAATCAACGATGCCGGACGGTCTGAGGGCTCCGAAGCACGGGTCAGCGTTGGCCGACTTGTTCCAGCAACAGACGGGCCAAGCACGATTGTGGGCGCCGTGGAGTTCGTCATCGACATACGCCATCCCGATATCGAGGTATTGGAGCGCTTGCAGGCAGCCTGTACTGACCAATGCCAGAGAAAAGCCGCGCAATATGGCTGCACAGCGGTGGTATCACGGCGGTTGTCGGTCCCCCCGCGCGAATTTGATGCTGATTGCATCGCGGCAGTGCAAAATGCGGCGGACGAATTGGGATTCACCAACCGGAAAATCGCTAGCGGCGCGTTGCATGATGCCTCCAACATCGCTGCAATGGTCCCGACCACAATGATATTTGTGCCGTGCCGCGACGGCATCAGTCACAATATCGATGAATACGCCTCACCCGAAGATCTAGCGGCGGGGTGTGAGGTATTGCTACATGCAATGCTTTCGCGCGCTGGATTGAGCTAAAGCATCATGTCCCAAAGTTGATCAGGCACCACCGTTGCCGCCGGGGCGAAAAGGTGGCGGAGTCATCAGCATATCAGTTACTGCCGCTGGAAGCTCGCCCATCAGATCTTTGCGGGACGGCATCCCGCCGACAAAAGGCAACAACTGATGGCGCGCAACGCCAAGGATGCGGCGCAATTGGGTTCCTTAGCATAAAGGTACGAAACCCGACATAGCGTTTGCGGTATGACATTGGATTGACTGGGTTTTTCTTGTTTTTACATCCCCCATTTTTGCACTGATTTTATGCTGCCTTTTTCGGGGGCAGTATTCTGAGGGTATCTTTGAGCTTTTCTTCAGAGAAATCATATTCCCCGAGCATGTTAACCCGCATTCCCCAAGTAACTCGACGTTTTCGCGCCTCTGATTGCCAGTAATGTGTTTTATTTCAGCATGTTAATTGGGCCGGAGTTTGCGGATTATGGATCACCCAGAGGGTGCAGGCAAAACGGGTGATGGGCGGCTTGGTTTTGACCGCGGGTGCGGCTGAAATTTCTTGGCACGCAGCTCAGTTCCGATGGCGGTTTGCTGGTGATGCGCGAGTTGGATGACGTGCTCGGATTGTCTAATCTTGCGTCGGGTGCGCTCAATAACAACCGCCGGGGCAAGAAAACCGTTCACCGGCTCGGGGGGATTTTTCGACAATCGGTCTATGGTCTGCTTGCGGGCTACGAGGACGTCAACGACGCAGACCGACTGGCCCTTGATCCGGTCATGCGCCAGGTTGTCGGTGGCCGTGCAGTCGAGGTGCAGGCAGCATCGGCTGTAGCGCGACAATCACGGTGAGAATCCAGCGTCAATCAGGATGATAACGGAGGGTTGGTGCGCAACGTCATGGCAGCATTCGGCGTTGTTGCATGGACCCCAGCGGGTCTGCTATACACCCAGCTTGCTAACGACTTGGATATTCATGATGCCGCACAAATTCAACGCTTTCCGCCGCCACAAGTTTGAAAAGAAGCGACAGAAGGTCACCAACTGGCGAGTGTACAATCAAGGCCTGCGTCAGCGCGGGGATGTGATAATTTGGTTGAGCCCTGAGGTTGCAGATAAGTGGCTTGCCGACAAACGGCAGACGCCAGGCGGCCAACCGACATTCTCTGATATGGCCATATCAGTATGCCTGACGCTGGGTATGGTTTTCAAACAACCTTTGCGGCAGACGCAAGGATTGGTCGGCAGTTTGGCGCGGCTTATGGGACTGGATGTTCCCATTCCGGATTTCTCGACCCTCTCGCGGAGAGGTGCGGGGCTCAGCATACCAGAAAAATCCAAAGCCCAAAGGGCCGGCCCAATCGAATTAGTTGTTGATAGTACGGGTCTGAAGATATTTGGTGAAGGCGAATGGTTGCAGAACAAGCATAAAACAAAGCCCAAACGTAAGTCGTGGCGCAAGCTGCACCTTGGACTGGATATCACAACTGGAGATATCGTTTGCTCCGATTTGACAAAAGACAACGTGGGCGACCCAACTGCTTTGCCCGAACTTCTCGATCAAATTGACGCTCCTGTTAGCCGCTTTTTGGCAGATGGCGCCTATGATGGCGATCCTACCAGCGATCTGCTTGTGGACCGTTTTGGTGAAGCGATAGAGATTGTAATCCCGCCTCCGATCACGGCCGTTCTCAGCCTCGATGCTGCCCGTGATCCAACGCCCCGAGATAAACACATCGCGGAGATTCGAGACAAAGGGCGCCTGGCATGGCAAGTTAGCAGCGGCTACAATCACCGGAGCCGAGGCGAAGCACAAATAGGCCGCTGGAAGATGGTCATCGGCCCCAAACTGAAAGCTCGGAACTTTCCAAACCAAAAAACTGAAGTCAGGATTGGGACTAACATTCTCAACAAAATGAACGGGCTTGGCCGTGCCAAGTACGAGGCTGTTGCATGACCTGAATTATGGGTAAGGGCAATCTTGGACTTCGCCACATCCATGCAACACGGCTCTTTGCAGACCCGCCAGATTGGCGCCGCTCTTGTCGATAACGACACGGTCAGGCACGCCATTCGTGCCAATCGCGCGCTTGAAAAACCGACGGGCCGCAGCCTTGTCGCGACGCTCAGACAGCATGAAATCAAGGGTTTTCCTGTGTTGTCGACCGCCCGGTAATAGTAGGTCCACCGTCCCTTAACCTTGATGTAGGTTTCATCCATGCGCCAAGATACGGCGGTTGGCTTCTTGCGGGACTGCGCTTGTATCGCCATCAGTGGCCCAAACTTAACCACCCAACGGTTCAAGGTTGCATGGTCAACTTCAGCCCCACGCTCCTCCATGATTTCTTCCAGGTCGCGATAGGAAACTCCATATCGCACATAGAAATAAACCGCGTACAGGATTACGCTCTTAGGATAATGGGCTCCCTTGAAATCAACCGACATCCGATACACCCTGTTGCTTGCTTGTTTGAGAACCATGTCGCAAAATCAGCCAACAAACGAAAGATCCCAAAAGTTTGCGACAGAACCTTTCAAGATGCGTCTATTAGATTAACTGTCGGTTAATACTCAGGTAATCAACGTATTGTCACCCAGCGCGCCACGGGATGTTTCTGCTCGCGCTTCGACGCTGGCACGCGGCCATTTTACCGTTACGATTGCGCCGCCACGATGTCCAGAAACCGCGCGCGCGCTGCCGTTTGCGAAATTCAGCGTTGCGCCAGATCGTTCCAAAAGCGTCTTGGCAATAAACAGACCAAGCCCCATGCCTTCATATCCGGGGCGCCGCACGCGTCCTTCTTGGGAACGTCGCCGTCGTACAAACGGTTCACCAATACGTCCAAGAACCGAATTCGGAAAGCCGGGGCCATCGTCGCTGATCCGAAGGCTGATGATGTCGTCGGTCCAGCTGATTTCAACCAAGACTGCGTTTTGTGCGAAATCCACGGCGTTCTGAACGAAATTGCGGATTCCATGAATGATCTCTGGCCGCCTAAAAATGTCTGGCTGACGAGATTCATCATTTTTAGGTGGAATAGTCTCAAATTTGACGATCTTGCCGCGTCCAAGATGTGGCTCGCTCGCCTCTCTCACGACGGTCTCGATGGGCGCTTGGCGCATCAAAAGGTCCTCTTTGCCGGCACGCCCCATAGAACGCAGGATGTCGCGGCATCGATCCGCTTGTTCACGGATCAAAATCGCGTCTTCGCGCAACTCGTCTTGATCACCAAGTTCATCAATCAACTCGCTGCTCACGAGTTTGATGGTCGCCAAGGGCGTGCCAAGTTCATGGGCGGCGGCGGCGACAACACCACCAAGGTCGGTCAGTTTTTGTTCCCGTGCGAGGGCCATTTGCGTTGCTACCAAAGCCTCGCTCATAGAGAGTGTTTCTTGGGTAACTTGACGGGCGTAGATACCGATGAAGACGACGCCGATGACCAGCGCGACCCAGAATCCAAAGACAAACAAGTCGGGCAAAATTAGCGATTCACCCGATGCCGTCATGATTGGAAAGCTCACGAACCACAGCAGCGTCACGATTCCCAACGCGATTGCCCCAAGGATCAGCGTGCTGCGCAGCGGAAGGATCGTCGATGCGACAGTCACAGGGGCAAGCATCAACAACGCGAACGGATTGTTCAGCCCGCCGGTCAGATACAACAGCACCCCAAGCTGCGCGAGGTCGAAGCCGATCATCAGGTCGGCCTCCCTTTCCGACAGGCGACGACTTTCTGGGTAAACGAAATAAAAGACGATGTTCATGAGAACAGGCAGGCCAATCACCATGGCGATCAGCCCGACCTCAAGTGAGAGGTGGTAAATATAGGTTGCGACCAGAACCGCACCGATTTGTCCTGCCACAGCATACCAACGCAACTGGGCGAGCGTGCGGACCCGCACCCAATTGCTGCGTTTTTCGTTCTGAAATACGTCGTGTTCCATCTGCGCCATAATGCCCTAATTAACTTTTGCGACTTACCCTTCTAACATGGTGCGCATAATTACAGATCAATCGCGACCCAAAGTATGGATATCAATCATGTCTAAGACCTATGCAATCGCCGCTGGTTCAGTCGTTGTCGCTTTATTGGGCGGTGCGTTTCTAGCCACCCAATTTGGTGGAAGTGATGATGTCTTTGCCAATTGCCGCGCCAGCCAGTCTGCAGGGGGTGCAATTGGTGGACCGTTTGAACTGGTCGATGAGAACGGTGTAACCGTCACCGACACGGATGTAATTACTGGCCCCACGTTGATCTATTTTGGTTACACGTTCTGTCCCGACGTTTGCCCGCTAGACAACATGCGAAATGCACAAGCGGTTGATATTCTGGATGCGCAAGGCGTTGAAGTGAAGCCTGTTTTTATCTCAATCGATCCGGAACGTGACACCGTAGACGTGGTGCGCGATTTCACTGACAATTTTCATGACCGGATGCTTGGACTGACAGGGTCACCCGAGCAAGTGCGGGCCGCGTCACAAGCGTATCGAACCTATTATGCCAAGCAAGACAGCGAAGACGAATTCTACCTCGTTGACCATACAACGATGTCCTACCTCGTCTTTCCGGAGCAGGGTTTTCAGGAATTCTATCGCCGCGATGTAACACCTGAGCAGATGGCAGAAAGTCTTTCATGCTTTATTGACGCGGCGGGTTGAGCAGACGATTTGACCGGACAGGGTGTGAGCGCTAGTTCATACGATAACTTGGAAGGACGAATTATGGATCTGCAACCAATCGGCGACGACACATCCTTGCTATTGGTCGATGACGACGAACCGTTTTTACGTCGACTCGCCAAAGCCATGGAAAAACGCGGTTTTTCAGTAGAGACAGCGGATAGCGTGGCTGCTGGCAAAGCGATCGCGACGGCACGCCCGCCTGCATACGCTGTGGTTGACCTGCGACTTGGTGACGGAACTGGCCTTGATGTGGTTGAAACCCTGCGCGAGCGCCGCCCTGAAAGCCGGATCGTTGTCTTGACAGGCTACGGCGCGATTGCAACGGCCGTGGCTGCGGTGAAGATTGGTGCCACGGATTATCTGTCAAAACCTGCTGACGCGGCTGACGTGATGAACGCGCTTTTGACGCCCGAAGGCGCGCTTCCACCGGCGCCTGAAAACCCGATGAGTGCGGATCGTGTTCGTTGGGAACACATCCAACGCGTCTACGAGTTATGCGACCGCAATGTGTCTGAAACAGCCCGTCGTTTGAATATGCACCGTCGCACGTTGCAAAGAATTTTGGCGAAACGTAGTCCGCGTTAAGGGCGATGATCGGCAGGTCTTTTGCGTACACAGCTTGTGAATATTGCTAGATGGCGGCCTCAGCTTTCAGCCACCGAACAAAGACATCGCGTTGTGGCGACACGACTTCTGGGCGGGTAAGAATGTGATAGGCTGCGGCGCTGTTTTCTTCATAACACAGGGCGATGAAGGTTCCCGCGGCGATATGTGGTTCTGCAATCGGCGCAGGTATGACACTGATGCCCAGGCCTGCGCGCGCAGCTTCGCGGGACAATTGATCAGTTTGAAAAACGGTGACGTTTTCCAGCTCAAGGTCAATGTTATTGGCAGCCAACCAAAACCGTTCTTCGGTTTGTGATCGGCCCATCAACCATCGCGTGCCCTTCAGATCACTAAGGCAATCAACCGTGCGGTCTTTCAGGTAGTTTGGCGCTGCCACTGCGACGTGTCCGGCTGCCATCAGTTTGGTCACTTTCGCGCCGGTCCATCCGCCTTTTCCGTACCGCAGGGCGACATCGACATTGTCACGCCGCAAATCGACAAGCTTTCCAGCGGGGAGCAGTTCGAGCTCGATATCGGGGTACATGTCCCAGAATGCGCCAATACGCGGCATCAGCCAATTGGTCGCCAAAGATGGCGTAAGAGCAACGCGGATAGGACGGGTTTTGGACTGATCAAGCAGATCATTAGACGCGACCCCGATGAGACCGAAGGCGTCAGACAGGGCATCAGCGAGTTTGCGGCCCTCGGCCGTGACGGACATGCCGCGCCCCTGTCGCTGCATAAGCGATTGACTGAAATGATCTTCAAGCGCGCGCACGTGCTGTCCGATGGCAGCGTGGGTCACATTGAGGTCACGCGCCGCAGATGAAAAACTGCGGTGCCGTGCTGCAGATTCAAACGCGCGAAGGGCAGCGAGGGACGGGATGTCATGCCAGTTCATTTGAAAGTTTGGCTAACACGTATAAATTCTTCCTGACTAGGGAAAATCGCATGGAGGCCGATATGCTTACTTTACTTGCAGACGCAATGTTCACAGCGATGCTTAATAAACGGCGTGGTGGTATTCCTGAACACCTTAAACCGCATGCGGACCGTTACGTGCCAGACCATGAACGCAAACGGACCCAAGCCAGATTTTCGCACAACCCATACCGTGATCTTTGGTAGGGTTCGCGCGGGCAGTTTTTCCCTGAGGGGCGCCCGCGCACCATAAAGTGATCAGTTTTGCGATGCGTTACCGCCCCTCATATTACGAGTTTCAAACGTCATAACTGGTTCAATAGTTCGGCATGGCGACGGGTAAAATCGTGACGCACTTCTATCGGCGCACGCAGACGAATTTGCGCGGTTTCAGCAATGTCAGGGTCTGGCTTTCCAAAGAATTTGTCAGCCTCGGCGACGGTAAAGCCTGCGATCTGAACGGCCTCAAGCCAAGCGCTGATCTTATCGGCTTTCTTGATCTGTTTCTTGACCGCAACCGGTACCTGAGCGGGCAGCCCGAACCGAATGTGAATCGCGGCCATCAAACGGTCATCAAGTGTTTCATACCCGGGTCCAACGGCGGCCTTAACGGGGCTGATCATATCACCAATCACGTATTCCGGCGCGTCGTGCAGCAGCGCGGCGAGCCGCCATTTAATCGGTGCTTTGGGATTCATTCGCGCAAATATATCTTCCACCAGTAGCGAGTGTTCGGCGACAGAATACGCGAAATCACCTACAGTCTGCCCGTTCCAACGCGCAACAAAGGCAAGCCCGTGCGCAATATCTTCGATCTCAATATCCATCGGGGTTGGGTCCAGCAGATCTAATCTGCGACCCGACAACATTCGCTGCCACGCACGGGGTTGTTTCATTGGCCACTCTCCACAATCGAACCGCGACCCTAAGGCGACCCAACCAGCATTGTCGAGACCAGAAGACGATGCTATGAAACGTGGAATTTTATCGTAAGGAGTGCGGCCCATGGCCAAGGATTACATAGTTAAAGACATTACACTTGCAGCATTTGGCCGCAAAGAACTCGACATTGCTGAAACCGAAATGCCGGGCCTGATGGCGTGTCGTACCGAATTTGGCACAACCAAGCCGCTAAAAGGCGCGCGGATTGTTGGATCGCTGCATATGACGATCCAGACAGCGGTGTTGATTGAGACCTTGGTAGAACTTGGCGCAGATGTGCGCTGGGCATCTTGCAACATCTTTTCCACGCAAGACCACGCGGCAGCAGCGATTGCTGAAGGCGGAACGCCTGTGTTTGCGATCAAGGGCCAGTCACTGGAAGAGCATTGGGATTACCTCGACAAATCGTTCGCATTCCCGGATGGCGCGAACATGATCCTCGACGATGGCGGCGACGCTACGTTGTACATTTTGTACGGCGCGCGCATGGAAGCTGGCGAAGATCTGCTGCCTGTGCCGCAGTCCGAAGAGGAAGTCGCAATCAAGGCGCAGATCCTAAAACGTATCGCAGAGACACCCGGTTGGTTCGCCAAGACCAAAGCCGACATTCAGGGCGTGTCCGAGGAAACAACGACAGGTGTTCACCGCCTGTATGATCTGCACAAGAAGGGTGAGCTGCCGTTTCCTGCGATCAACGTGAACGATTCTGTGACCAAGTCGAAGTTCGACAATAAGTATGGCTGCAAGGAATCGCTGGTCGACGGTATTCGACGTGCAACAGATACGATGATGGCCGGTAAGGTTGCCGTCGTGATGGGTTACGGCGATGTCGGCAAAGGGTCTGCTGCATCCCTGTCTGGTGCTGGTGCACGCGTGATCGTCACCGAAGTCGACCCGATCTGTGCACTTCAGGCGGCGATGGACGGATTTCAGGTCACGACGTTGGATGATGTCGTTGAAACAGCTGATATTTTCGTCACCACGACGGGCAACAAAGACGTGATCCGTATCGAACATATGCGCCGCATGAAAGACATGGCGATCGTCGGTAACATCGGTCACTTCGACAACGAAATTCAGGTTGCAGCGCTGAAGAACCACAAGTGGACCAACATCAAAGAACAGGTCGACATGATCGAGATGCCGAATGGCCATCGCCTGATTCTGTTGTCCGAGGGACGTTTGTTGAACCTTGGCAATGCGACGGGCCACCCGTCGTTTGTGATGTCCGCTTCGTTCACCAATCAAGTTCTCGCGCAGATCGAATTGTGGACCAAGGGTGACGAATACCAGCCCGGCGTTTACATCCTGCCCAAACATTTGGACGAGAAAGTTGCGCGTCTGCATCTTGATCGCATTGGCGTGAAGCTGTCCAAACTTGATGCGGAACAAGCGGCTTATATCGGCGTGTCCCCAGACGGTCCGTTCAAGCCCGAGCACTACCGCTACTAACACGATGTGAAATACATAACGGTGACGCCGATCCAACTGGGTCGGCGTTTTCGTTGGTGGGGTCGGAATTTCGCATTAAGTTCCAACGCGAAAAGTAGGGCCTACCCGTGTAACCAGATGATCCAATAGACAATGAAGCAACCGATGCCCCAAAGGCCAAACGCCGTGTATCGCGCTGTGCAATCTTTGGATCTGTCAGCAGCACCGTGGTTTCTTTGGTGGCCGTAGGGACAATTCTTGCAGAATTCTTGGCACTGTTTCACCCAGCCTCACCGTTACCACCAGAATAGAATCCAACTGTCCAGTTGGACGTAGCACATCCTGTCACACTGCTGACCATGTCAAAGCTACGAATGGTGCTGAGCGATGCCGCGCGGTGTTGGCGCGAGCAGCACAAGTGTCCGTCATGAGCCCGCTGGGGACGTCGGAAAAATGTCATATCCACAACCGGATCGCGCTGTCGGCAGTAAGGTCGGCCCGCATGAACCGCGTTGAAACTTCCTGCGCGACAGCGCTTCGGCTGGCGATGTGGGAACACCACGCTGTCCAGCCCGCTGCGCGTGAAGTCCTAGGGAGGCAAGCCGTGATTTTTCGTCAGATTGGCAGTTACAATTGCCGTCCTATTGCACAGCACGTGTCGCCAGCAATCGTTGGCGCACCCATTCCAAGGCTGACTCGATTGACATAACAGGGTTTGATGTATTGGACGGTGTAGCCGCAAAGTTAGAATGTCCCACATCTGTAGATTAGAAGTGTCATAATTCCGTGTTTTTAAAGCAGGATTCGTAACTGATGCACAATGAAAGACATATTGAGTGCGAAGATGGCTGTGGACAGGATCACTGCTGAGATCGGCAGGCACCGTTCGACTGTGCACCGTGAGATCAAACGGAACAAACCGCCCCCCTCTATTCACTCTTGGGTGACAGTATCTCGCAGTCTGAACCAAATGCTTTAAAAGTAGTCTTAGGATAATTGTATCATGACTTGCCAAGAGGCTTATCCCTTTTAGTCCGGTTGCGCCACATGTTGACGCGGCGCAGAATCTTGCCCTTGTGGCTTTAGAGGCGGATCGGATCAGTTTGTAATGTCTGGTGGGTTTATAGGGCGTGGCTTTTGCCGTGAACGAGGGCCTTCAGGCGCGCTGTTTAACAAAATCACGATATGTCGCTGGCCCGAGACCAACACCGATCCCTAGCAGCGTGTCGAAGCCGCTTCGCATGTGTCGCCGTCGGTTCCAGCGGAACACGAATTAGTCAAGATAGCGTTGCAGATGGCACTTTCTGAGGCCGTGGAAGACGCCTTTTGCCCGCGTTTTCAGGTTGGAGAACACGCGGTGGACCCAGTGGAGTATGTCGCGTGCCTTTTTGCCGCTGACGACCTTCGCCTCATGCGTGTTTGCAGGCGGATTTTCGTAACCGAGCCAGCCGTCCGTGATGATGTGAGCGCCAGGCTCAACAGCCTGACCAATGAACCCGTGCAGCGTCTTTGACGCGCCGTCGGGAATGTGTTTCATCCTGATACGGCGCGGATGTCCGTCACTTGATAACTCGACGGCACAGACGACAAACATCTTTCCAACCGGGCTCCGCCCACCCTTTGGCCGGTCCTCGGGATCATGCCGGGACCGGAACGGCATCTCTGTTTCATCGATTTCGACAAGGTCTTTCAGGGGGTTGCGGTCAGGGTTGACCATCGACCGCCGCAGCTTTTGCAAGAGGAGGTCGCCGAGAAGCGCCATCGGTCCGAGCGACGATGGCGACCCGTCTTGTAGCTGCCAAGGCCAAGTTGCGCCTGAAGTTGCAGCGCTGACATGCCGTTGGAATGGCTGGTGATGATGTGCGCGGCAAGAAACCAAATTCGCAACGGCAAATGGCTGCTGTGCATTACCGTGCCAGCCGTCACGGATGTCTGCCGTGCGCAACCGGCACATTCCCAAGTCGCGCGATTTCGCTTTAACGGCCAGCCCTTGCAGGTGCCACAGGAAGGACAGACGAAGCCCTCAGGCCAACGATGTTCCACCAGATAATGCGAACACGCTTCCTCATCAGAAAACCTGGCGTCGAACGCGGGGCGGGACATGGGTTTGTCGTTTTTCCATCTGGCTGGCATGGGAAGAACAATACCAGAACACTCTAGATTGGCAAGCCGCTTCGCACTACATCAGGTGCCGCCGGAGCAAAGGGGATAAGCCTTACTTGCCAATTTGGCTTGCTTTAATTCATTCTGCAAAAAACATGCGTTTAAAATCAAAAGTTGGTGTTGTGTGGTTTTCAAATATTTAGACCCATAAAAGTTTGACGTTTAATAACTTTCATGTCGCGAAAATCTTTGCATATACGCACGATGAGTCTGTAGAATGTTTCTATTATCTTGGGAGGGATTATGAGCCAGCCAATTCATCCGTGGACCGCGTATTACGGTCCGTCTATGCGCGCCGAGATTGAGGCCGCACAGTTCCGAACCATCGGCGACATGGTGAGCGCTGCGTCGCACCTCTATAGTGGTAAGACAGCGTTTACGGCCTGCCTGCCGAACGGAATGAATGGCTCGCTTACCTTCAAACAGGTTGACGAGATGTCAGATGGCCTCGCCGTCTATCTGCGCGAAACGGCGGGTCTCAAGCAGGGTGACAGGGTTGCGATCCAAATGCCCAACGGTCTGTCCTTTCCGGTGGCGGCCTTTGCGGTCTTGAAGGCGGGCTGCGTCGTCGTAAACGTCAATCCGCTCTATACGGCCGAGGAAATGGCACACCAGTTTGCGGATGCCGAACCCCAGGCCCTGATTGTGGTGGACATTTTTGCCGACAAGCTGACCCAAGCCCTCAAGGGTCATCCCATTCCCAATATCATCGTCACCCAAGTGGCCGAGTTTTTCCCCGCCATGCCGCGCGGTATCGTGCGGCTGGTGCAAAAACACTGGGACCGCACGTTGGCCCCGATCACCTTGCCCCATATCCGTCTGCCCGATGCGATTGAGGCAGGACACCAGCAAAGCGCCCGCAAAAGCATCGCTGTCGAAGGGTATTCCAGCGTACTGTCGCCCGACGATATCGCCTGCCTGCAATATACCGGCGGCACCACGGGCGTGCCCAAAGGCGCAATGCTGACCCACGGCAACCTGATGATGAACATGGAACAGACCATGGAGATGATCAGCGACGGCGTGGAAAAGGGACGCGAGGTCGCGCTGACCGCTCTGCCACTTTATCATATCTTCGCATTTACGGTGAACCTGCTCGGATTTTACTTTCCACAAACGGGATTAAAGCCACCGGCTTCCAGCCGGTCCGCTTCAGCGTAATGTACTATAATCTTCCTTCTCATTTTTAAGACCCCGCGAAGCGGTAAGGGTCTTAAAAATGAGAGGGAAGATTATGATCTATTCCACAGGAAGCCATACCAAATTTTATCACCGATTTCACGTCGTCTGGACAACAAAATACCGATACAAAGTTATGCGCGGTGAAATGCGTGAGCGTATCCGTGAAACCATTATCCAAACATGCCAAGAACTTGGCGTGCATATTGAGACGGGCGTATTGTCGACCGATCACGTCCACATGTTCATATCGGTCCCGCCTCAGATAGCTTTGTCAAAGGTGATGATGCGGATCAAGGGACGCTTGTCTTATAAGATACAGCGCGAGTTTCCCGAACTGCGCAAACGGTACTGGGGCCAGCGGTTTTGGGCTCGCGGATTTTTCTCAACAACCAGCGGCAATGTCACTGACGCTGTCATACTTCAGTATCTTGAATTACATTCAAAAAGGGAACCTACCGGCGCCAGCCGGTAGTCGTTCAGTACCTTGGTGCGCGCAACGTGTTGATCCCCAACCCGCGCCCCTTATCCAACCTCAAACGTGCGTTCGAAAACTATCCGATCACATGGATGAGCGGCGTGAATACGCTGTTCAATGGGCTGAGCAATGAGGTGTGGTTTCAGGATTCCCCACCGAAAACGCTGAAATTTGCATCTGCTGGCGGTATGGCGCTGCAAAGCTCTGTTGCGGAACGTTGGGAAGACGTGACAGGCAAGCCTGTGCTGGAAGGGTACGGGCTGACGGAATCCTCGCCTGTCATCACTTTCAACCCACTTGGCAAAACGCGCCCGAATTCAATCGGCATTCCCGTGCCTTCAACCCAACTGCGGTGTCTGGATGACGACGGCAACGAGGTGGCGCAGGGCAAGGCCGGCGAACTGGCCGCACGCGGTCCGCAGATCATGAAGGGCTATTGGAACAAGCCCGACGAGACCGCCAAAACCATGCGCGGCGATTGGCTGCTGACGGGCGACATCGGGGTCATGGACAGCGACGGCTATTTTTCCATCGTTGACCGCAAGAAGGACATGGTGCTGGTGTCGGGCTTCAACGTCTACCCCAACGAGATCGAGGATTGCCTTGCCCGTCATCCCGGCATCATGGAGACGGCAGTGATCGGGGTGCCGGATGGTGCTTCGGGCGAAGCGGTCAAAGCCTTTGTCGTGCTGCGTGACGCGACGCTGACCGAGGCCGCGATCCGCAGCTACTGCAGAGAGCATCTGACCGGTTACAAAGTCCCAAAATCGGTAGAATTCCGCGATGATCTGCCGAAATCGAACGTTGGAAAAATCCTGCGCAAGGATTTACGCGCCCAAGACACAGCGATGCGCGACGCATCCTAAGGTCACTCAATACAGGTAGATACGCAATATGGTCGGACCACTGGAACAGGCAATCCTCGCGCTGATGATCTTTGTGATCATGCTGGGCATGGGCGCGTCGCTCACGCCACGCGATTTCATACTGGCGCTCAAGCGGCCTTACGGGCTGATGATCGGGATTGTGTCGCAATACGGGTTCATGCCGTTCATCGGGTTTCTACTGGCGCTCACCCTACCGGTGTCAGATCCGGTCAAGATCGGCATTTTGATCATGTCGTGTATGCCCGGCGGCACGACGTCCAACATTTTCACATATTTTTCAAAGGGGAATCTCGCGCTGTCGGTGCTGATGACCGTGACCTCGACCATATTTGGCGTGGTGCTGATCCCTATCGTGCTGGTGATCTATGCTGGCGCGCTCGACGTGGATATCCCGCGTGAAAACATCATCGCGACGCTCGTTTTGCTGTTGGTGCCTGTCGCCATCGGCATGGTGCTGCGCAAGCTTAATGCCAATGTGGGGGCGGTGACGGAATTCATGGGTTCGATGCTTGCGATTTTCTTTATCGCGTTTCTGATCGTATCGTGGATTCCGCGCAATTTTGCTTTCCTGATGGAAACAGGTTGGGCGACTTATGCAGCCTCTATTGCGCTTGGGATAATTGGCATCACCGTCGGTTATCTGTTCGCCAAGGCCCTGAAACTTCATCCGCGCAACGCCCGCACCGTGGGTCTTGAAACAGGCATTCAGAACGGGCCTCTGGCCATCGCAATCATCGCGTTCACTTTTTCAGGGGTCGAACAGCAGTCGGTCAACGCGGTCCCTGTGCTTTACTTTCCACAAACGGGATTAAAGCCACCGGCTTCCAGCCGGTCCGCTTTAGCGTAATGTACTATAATCTTCCCTCTCATTTTTAAGACCCCGCGAAGCGGTAAGGGTCTTAAAAATGAGAGGGAAGATTATGATCTATTCCACAGGAAGCCATACCAAATTTTATCACCGGTTTCACGTCGTCTGGACAACAAAATACCGATACAAAGTTATGCGCGGTGAGATGCGTGAGCGTATCCGTGAAATCATTATCCAAACATGCCAAGAACTTGGCGTGCATATTGAGAAGGGCGTATTGTCGACCGATCACGTCCACATGTTCATATCGGTCCCGCCTCAGATAGCATTGTCAAAGGTGATGATGCGGATCAAGGGACGCTCGTCTTATAAGATACAGCGCGAGTTTCCCGAACTGCGCAAACGGTACTGGGGCCAGCGGTTTTGGGCTCGCGGATTTTTCTCAACAACCAGCGGCAATGTCACTGACGCTGTCATACTTCAGTATCTTGAATTACATTCAAAAAGGGAACCTACCGGCGTCAGCCGGTAGTCGTTCAGTCATTGTTCATCGTGATTGTATCAACATTGGTCACGCTCTACTTCAGGCGTGCGAATACGGCGGCGGAACAGAAGATGCCTGATGGGTTGTTGTGATAGCCTGCACCGGTAATTCCAGACCTTGAAACACGACCTGTTGCGGCACAGAACATCGGCGAAGTTGGCTCTCACCTACCATTCGCCGCATATGGAATTGGTCTGGTAAAATTGGACAGCGTGCTGAGGTGTATCCAACATGATTGAATGGATACGAGAATGACGAAGCGAGGGAACTTTTCAGACAAGTTTAAAGCTGCTGTGGCGCTTGAGGCGCTGCGTGGCGACAAGACAGTTCAGGAGATTGCAGCCAAGCGCCAGCTTCACCCGACGCAGGTGAGTACGTGGAAACGGCAGGCGATTGAAGGCATGGCCGGGGTGTTTTCGGACAAGATCAAGAAGGCTGAGAATAAAGACGGCGAGATCAAAGAACTTCACGCCAAGATCGGCCAGCTTGCGGTGGAGAATAATTTTTTGTCACAAGGGCTTAAGGGATGAGCCCGTGTGAACGCCGTGAGTTGATCCGTAAAGAGAACCCAGACTTGAGCCTGACGCGCCAGTGTAAGCTGCTCAAGATCAGCCGTTCCTCGATCTATTACACGCCTATTGGCTTTGATCAGGCGACGATTGAGCTGATGCATGAGATTGATCGGATATTTACGAAGTATCCGTTCTTTGGCAGCCGCCAGATCGCGGCGTATCTCCCCCAATCAGGGCCCTCGGCGGGACGGCACCGCATACGTCGTTTGATGGCCATCATGGGGTTGCAGGCCATCTACAAGGGGCCGAACACCAGCAAGAAGCACCCCCAGCACAAGGTCTAGCCATACTTGCTGAGGAAGTTGGCAATCACACGCCCCAATCAAGTTTGGTGCAGCGACATTACTTACATCCCCGTCAAGAACGGCTTTCTATATCTGGTCGCAATCATGGATTGGGCAACCCGTAAGGTTCTGACGTGGCGGTTCTCAAATACGTTGGATGCCAGCTTCTGCGTTGAGGCGCTGGAGGAGGCCATCGCCAGATATGGGAAGCCGGAAATAATGAATACGGATCAGGGCAGCCAATATACGGGCACAGGTTGGATCACGACGCTGACCAAGGCCGAGATCAAAATCTCGATGGATGGCCGAGGCCGATACCTGGACAACATCTTCATCGAACGGCTCTGGCGGTCCCTGAAGCAGGAGGCAGTCTATTTGCACGAGATCACAAACGGCTTCCAAGCGAAACGGATCATTGACGGCTGGATCGGCTTCTACAACACAGAGCGCCCTCTGAGAACGCCAGTGGAATACTGCACCACGTAGCGGCTGGATTATTCGGCGGCATTGATGTTTGCGGATCTTACGCTGGCCCGCGCGGTTGGGTGGGGCCGGCCCGTGCCGTTATTGGCGACCCATTTGGCCCGTAGGGATATCCTTGTGATCGCGGACGGGGAGGACGATGTGTTGCCTCGTGTTCATCTCGCCATTCTTGCGGCCTGCGATGGAGTGATCCGCAAAGCGGCGGATTTGGATCGACGCGCCGCCAAGGTGCAGATGATTGCGCCAAAACTGCGGGCCAAAGGGTCGGACGAAGCGCTAGCCTTGTTTCTGAGCCATGATGCGGTGTCGTCGTCGGGGATGTTAAGCCCGACAATCAAAGGCACGTCGGTTACGATGACCGACCGCGCGGCGCGGCGGTTGTGTGATCGGCTGGTGGAACTGGGCGTTGTGCGTGAGCTCACCGGGCGCGCCACGTTCCGGTTGTACGGGGTGTGAGCATGGCAAAGGAAACGCCCCCGCTCGACACTGATTTGGAAGATTTGCCGCCAGAATTGCGCTGGCGGGAATGGATGGGACGCATTGAGGCGGTGATTTTCGCAAGCGCAACCCCGGTGCCGCGGGCGGATCTGGCGAGGGTTGTGGGACAGGGGGTGTCGGTCGATTTGTTGATCGAGGATATCCAGGCGGAGTTGGCGAACCGCTCCTTTGAAATTGCCTGTGTCGCTGACGCTTGGTTGATGCGGACGCGGGTGCAATTTGCCGATGCCGTCAGGGCGGCGGCGGATGTGGGTGACCAACTGACGGATTTGAATGAATTCGAAGTCGCTGTGCTCGCTTCGATTGCCTATCATCAACCGCTGACCCGTGACGGGCTGAAGGATATTTTCGGCAAAGACATCAGCCGCGATCTGATTGGACGATTGCGGGCGCAAGAGTTGATCACCACGGGTCCGCGTAGTCCGAGGGCAGGAGCGCCGTATACTTATGTGACGACGACACATTTCCTTGTGGTGTTTGGGATGGGCAGCCTGCGTGATTTGCCCGATCGCGAAGAACTTGAGGATGCTGGTTTGGCGAGTTGGCACACGAAAGTCCCTGTAGTGTGCAATTGGTGAGGTTTCTAATGATCAAATGGTTGAATAAGTTCAGATAGATGTGAGACAAAATTTTGTTGCCAAGATTTAGGCGACCTCGGAGACTGAGAATTGAAAGAAACCAGCTCACGAGGCCAATATGCAAATCATCGGACTGCACAAGAACGTTTATAAACTTTATGCTTGGGCGCGGACACAAGAATGTTTGGACGTGTACCGTATCAAATACGAATGTCAGGTTCGGCAATGGGACGACTTACGTACAGAGGGCGTTTCTCTATCAAAGTGCGCTGAATTCGTCGGCATCTCGCGCGCGACATATTACCGTCACAAGCGTATTTTGAAGGATTTGGCGCAGGCAATCATACCGCCTTCAAAGGCTCCCAAACGCTGCAACAAGTCACAGTGGGGCGAGGCAGAAAAGCAATTGGTGCTTGAGGCCCGCCGCGACAATGAAACCTACGGTAAGGAGAAAATAGGGGCCATCTTGCGTCGCGACAAAAAGCAAACCATGAGCGATAGCACCGTGGGGCGCATTTTGAGCTTTCTAAGGAAAAAAGGCCTGATCACACGATCAAGATCTGCGCCCCAAAAGCGCAAGCGTAATTTTTCCAAGGGGCATGCCAAGGGATGGAAATATAGGGATTACAAAGATATTGTGGTTGGCGAGCGTGTGCAGATCGATCATATGACTGCCACGAAGAACGGCGTCACGTGCAAACACTTTCAAGCCTGGGAGAGGTGTAGCAAGCATATCCACGCGCAAGTTTATTCGAATGCCACTGCACGCTCTGCCAAACGGTTTTTGCAAGAACTCGTGGAAATAGCTCCCTATAAGATCATCTCAATTCAAGTCGATGGCGGGTCTGAGTTTATGGCCGATTTTGAGACAGCGTGCGAACAGATGGAGATCCCGCTCATTGTGCTGCCGCCAGCAAGGCCAAAATACAACGGTGGTGTCGAGCGCGGTAACCGCACCTTCCGCAAAGCTCGAAAGGGAAATATTGGCCCATGAGTGATACAGAAGACTATCTGCCAAGACATCTCATTCCAGAGCTGGAAGACGCGATCGCATCAGCGCGTGTGGTTAACCTCATCGGCCCGAGGCAGGTTGGCAAGACGACACTTGTCAGAGACTTGTTTGGCAATGGCCGTTTTATCACTTTGGATGACGCTGCGGTCTTGGCCGCCATTGAAGCGGACCCAGAAGGGCAGCTCACCAGTCTGATGGAAAACCTGCACCACGCACCGCTTATCATCGATGAGGCTCAGCGGTCTAA
The DNA here is from genome assembly GCF_000155735.2 of Octadecabacter arcticus 238. Taxonomy (GTDB): domain Bacteria; phylum Pseudomonadota; class Alphaproteobacteria; order Rhodobacterales; family Rhodobacteraceae; genus Octadecabacter; species Octadecabacter arcticus. The sequence goes on along the minus strand of NC_020908.1, from coordinate 4,436,134 downwards.
AAAGCTGGCTCTGGCAATTAAGAGGGTAGTCGATACCGATCGGCGCAAGGGGCAATTTGTACTTACCGGATCCTCCAATGTATTTGCGACCACTGACGTCGCTGACTCGCTTGCGGGCAGGATGCGCACACTTAAGCTCTGGCCCCTGACAGCTGCCGAAGTCAAAAGAGCACCTGTCAGCCGGCTAATGGATTGGGCGATGCAAAAAAACCCGAGGCTAGGACAAGTGGCCGATCCAGAGCCAGTCAGTCGAAGTGACTACATTGATCTCATTCTGGAGGGTGGTTTTCCGGAAACCAGAACGCTGCCGCTCAGATCCCGTCAGCGGCAGTATCGGGACTATATCGATGCGGTGGTTGAGCGTGATGTGGCAGATATCACGCCGGTTCGAAAGCCAGATGCCTTGCGCATCCTGATAGACCAGATGGCGGTGCGGTCGGCTCAAGAGATCAATGCGTCCGAACTTGCCAAGCTGACCAAGCTGACCAAGCTGCAACGCGTTACGGTTGAACAATATCTGGACATCTTGATACGGTTATCGATGCTCACTAAGCTGGGCGCTTGGACCTCGGGTGAGGGCAAGCGGAAAATCAAGAACCCAAAATATCACTTCGCAGATTCAGGCATAGCCTGTGCCTTGCGTGGTTTCACTGAAGATACCTTCACCATCGACAATAATCCGCAAGCCCTCGGCGGTCTGCTTGAGAGCTTTGTTCTGAACGAGATCCAGCGTGCCGTCCCAATGCAGGATGCTGACTACCGGCTCTATCACTGGCGCAGTGCAGACCAGCGGGAGATTGACATCCTGGTCGACGGAGGCAGCCATCTGGTCTGTGTCGAGGTCAAAGCTTCTGCATCGGTCAGCGGTGATGACTTCAAACATCTCAAATGGTTCTCAAAAGACGGACCCGGTCGCAGCAGGACGTGTACAGGGATCGTATTTTATTTGGGTCAGGAAAAACTCACCTTTGGTGATAGAAATTTTGCTCTTCCGGTGAGCGCTCTTTGGAGCGACATCGATGCTTAGGTTTCTATATCAAGCCGCATAATACCACAGGCCAGGGCCGTTGGTATAAGTTTGTGCCCGTCTTTCATGGCCTGCAAGGGCGTTCTGCTCTGAAGAGTAGACTGCGTGAGGTGTTGATTATAGGGCAACGCGGGTTCAAATCACCCCGCCAAGCGCAACGCTTTCTTTGTGTACATGATCAGGTGTAGCGCGACAATTTAGATGAGAAGAGCGCGACAATCAGGTCCAAACAATCTTCCGCCCTCACCGCCACAAACTATCCGCCCCTGGGTGTGCATGCGGGTGTATAGTGATGTCATTGGCAGTCCCTCTCGAGTAACCCTTTTCACGATTTTTTTGTTTTAGGAACACATTTCATGTGTTAGGAACGTTTTTCAGGACACCTTGCCTTTGGTGACGATATTCGCACAGGAGAAACGAAAATCAGCGCTCAACCGGCAGAAATTCAATTTTCAGGGCCCGTGAATACAATTCACCAACGAAGGTTACCAGAGAACGCTATTCCCGCAGGCTATGGTGCGCTTATTGACGCCTATTCCCTCATAGTCCCTATCCCACACCAACTCTCCGCGATCGGAGATCGGCACCGCGTTGTGATTTCGGATGAATGGCGCATCATGACACCGCGCCATGAACCCCAAGCTTCACTACGTGGTCATCTGACATTCGCTCTAAAATATGAAGGGCTCGATCTCGCTATCCTCAAACGTTTGTTTGAAGCTGTTGGCGATGAGCCGATCATCGCATGGGTCAGTGATGAACCCAATGGTAGTTATGCGAGGAGGGTTTGGTTTCTCTATGAATGGCTCATCCAAACGCAGATCGGTCTGGAGGACGCAGCAGGCGGACGCTACGCGCAAGTGCTGGACGACCGACTTCAATATGGTTCGACCGATTCAAACTCGTCACGGCATCGGATAAAGAACAATCTGCCCGGGACGCCAGACTTCTGTCCTCTGGTGTTTCGCACGCCGGAGCTTGAAGCTTTCTGCGCGATGGACCTTGCGCGTAGAGCCCAACAGATCGTCGACGAAGTGCCCCGCGATCTTTTGGCGCGTACAGCCGCATTTTTGCTACTGAAGGACTCTCGATCCAGTTACGCCATTGAAGGCGAACGCCCCCCCCAAGATCGTATTCAACGTTGGGGCCGCGCCATTGGCGAGGCAGGCCGACAGGCCCTTGATCAAAACGAACTGCTCCGTCTCCAACAGATTGTCATTGGGGATGACCGTTTCATAAAATTGGGCTTCCGACAGGAAGGCGGCTTTGTCGGATCGCATGATCGCGAAAGCCAGATGCCTCTTCCGGACCACATAAGCGCCAAGCATGAAGATCTGGACAACTTGATTGCCGGCATGGTCGCGTTTGATCGCACGAGTGGACAAACTCTAGATCCAGTGATTGCCTCTGCTGTGCTCGCGTTTGGCTTTGTCTACATTCATCCGTTTGAGGACGGGAACGGGCGTCTGCACCGATACATCTTCCACCATGTTTTGGCCGAGCGGGGATTCAATCCGCCAGGTGTCGTATTCCCGATCTCGTCAGCAATCCTTGAACGGATAGATGACTATCGTGCTGTCCTCGAAAGCTATTCAGCACGGCTTCTGCCGTTCATCGAATGGACGCCAACTGACAAATTCAATGTCGAAGTCGCAAATGAGACGGGCGATTTTTACCGCTTCTTTGATGCAACGCCACATGCTGCGTTTCTCTACAGCTGCGTCCAAAAAACGATCGAAGTTGACCTCCCCTATGAAACAGAATTCCTCCGTCGCCACGACCAGTTCCGCGCAGCCATAGACGACAGGTTCGACATGCCCACGCGCACCGTCGATCTTTTGTTCCGTTTCTTGCAACAGAATAACGGCCAGCTCTCTGCCAGAGCACGTGGCAAGGAATTTGCAGCCCTTACTGATCACGAAGTCGAACGGGTCGAGAACATTTATAGCAATTTCAATGCTTCCTGAGGTTACTTATGTATTTGTCAAAACTAACCATCAGCGGATTCCGACAATTTGGACAAGGCGACGCAGCTGCTGAATTGACCTTTCAACCGGGGGTGACAGCGCTGATCGGCACGAACGATAGTGGCAAAAAAGCGATCATTGATGCTGTGTTCACCGGACAAGTATCGGCGGTGCAAAAAAAGCTACATTTCGCATATGATTTTTGCCGCCAGTTTTCACTTTGTTTTCAGCCGCAATCATTGATCGTGCGGAATTTACAACATTTGGGCGTTGTTGCATGGACCCCAGCCCACTGAACTCGGCTGTGGTCTGTCTCCTTGAGGATGCTGTAAATGCCGCACAAATTCAACGCTGATCGTCGCGCCAAGATCACGAAGCAAAAGCGTCGGGTGACCAACTGCGCCGAGTACGATGAAAGTCTGCGGCGGCGCGGCGATCTGACCGTTTGAATTAGCGAAGACTTACTTTCCACAAACGGGATTAAAGCCACCGGCTTCCAGCCGGTCCGCTTTAGCGTAATGTACTATAATCTTCCCTCTCATTTTTAAGACCCTTACTGCTTCGCGGGGTCTTAAAAATGAGAGGGAAGATTATGATCTATTCCACAGGAAGCCATACCAAATTTTAACACCGATTTCACGTCGTCTGGACAACAAAATACCGATACAAAGTTATGCGCGGTGAAGTGCGTGAGCGTATCCGTGAAATCATTATCCAAACATGCCAAGAACTTGGCGTGCATATTGAGACGGGCGTATTGTCGACCGATCACGTCCACATGTTCATATCGGTCCCGCCTCAGATAGCATTGTCAAAGGTGATGATGCGGATCAAGGGACGCTCGTCTTATAAGATACAGCGCGAGTTTCCCGAACTGCGCAAACGGTACTGGGGCCAGCGGTTTTGGGCTCGCGGATTTTTCTCAACAACCAGCGGCAATGTCACTGACGCTGTCATACTTCAGTATCTTGAATTACATTCAAAAAGGGAACCTACCGGCGTCAGCCGGTAGTCGTTCAGTCTTGATCCATCGAGAATCTGCGGCCGTATCCAACTTTTAGATACGGCCCTCCAAGTCGAGATCATGCATGACCAGACGTGCGCTATTTGTCGTTTTCCGTTATTTATGAATAGATATAGTCGGCAGCCCCGCCCACTTATACGGTGTCCACAGCGTGCATAAGCTTTAGCCACCGCGCCAGAATTTCTTCGGAAACCCGGGGGTCATCTCGCTCAAGCAGCCACTTACGCATCCGCTCAGCCAATCGGACACGCCAGTCGGAAATCAGAACGATATCCTGCGACTTTGCCCAGCTTAACACCTGCCCTTGAAACGGCAGCCCGGCAACAACCGTGTCGACAAACAACCTTTCGGGACGGCGTTCCACCCGGTCCATCATCGCGGCAATGTCTTCAAACGGCATCAAATCTTCGATCGCCGATCCAGTAAGACCGCCGAAGTCAGAGATACGGATTGCAGTCTGTCCGGCTTCGCCTATCTCTACCAGGGTTTTGTTTGGGAAGGCGTCGTCGATCAACAGCCGGGGAGGGCAGGCATCGGCATCGCTGAGAAGTCTCGACATCATTTTCAAGACCTGAGCATCGCACGCCGGGGCAAAAATAATGTCGCGCCGCGGTTGGAACTGGCCCGATGCGATGCACAAAGTGCGAATCACGGAAAGGTAGATCTGTTCGACCCGGCCCTGTACCAGCACAGGCTTTGCGCCGCCCAGACTTGCCTCGGCAACTGCCAGATTGAGCGCAGCACGTATGGCGAAGCCAGCACCTTTTTTTGTATCGTTACCTTCGGTGTCCAGTAGATCACCGCTCACGCGGGTCGAACCGTCACGATCTATGAAAACTTTGCGTGCACGCGCGAGCCTGTCTGCATCCACCAGAAATGGCGAATGGGTCGTATAGATAATTTGATTGTTTTGGGACAGGCCCTCGAAGAATGCTGAAAGGTCACGCTGGGCAAGCGGATGCAGTGAATGGCCGGGCTCATCCAACAAAAGCACACAGTTGTCATGTTCACCCTTCGCCTCATGCAGGAAAACCAAGAAGAAGCTCAAGAACCATTGCAGGCCAGTTGAACGGTGTTCAAGTTCGACTTCTTGCGGGCGGCGGGAGTCGGCAACCCAAATGCGGAAATGACTGCCGTCCGCCTCAAATCGAAACTGATAATCGCCCTGTTTCCACCATTCGGCAAACCGAGCGGTGACCTTGGCTCCTCCAGATTGCAACAAGATCGACCGGGTGCGTTTGGCCTCGGCAATCTGGGACAACACAACGGGGTCGGGCATGTCTTGGTGCCCGCGCGCACGCGACCAAAGACTGCGCATAAGCCCGGCACGGCCCTGATCTTCGATCATCTTTGGCTCGGCCTCATCGCGCAGATCGCGGAAATCGCGACCAAGTTCCAGAATTTCCTGCGCTTGCACACCCACGAAATCGAACAGAACCCCTAATGTTCGGGCTTTGGCGCTTTCTTTGGCACCGAGATCAGGTCGCTTCATGTTTTCGACAACATGAGGAAGGTAGATTTCGCTGTCGAGATTGCCGTAGTTCGAGTAGTAGACGAACCGCGGTAGCCGCGCGATCACGGCAGCGCGCACATCGTCACGGCTAGCTGGGTTGGGCGTGTACAATTCTACAACGGCTTCAACCAGAACTTTGTGCAACCCGCGCAATATGGTGACGACAGGGCTGACCGCGGGCGGCTCCTCTGGAATCAGGGCCGCAACCGCATTGCGCGAAAGCAATATATCGTTGCTCCTGACATCATGCTGCTCATCAAAACTGCCCAGCAGTTCAGTGAGCTTTGCGCGGGCGACAGCAGCGGCGCTCTCCTCCTTTGGATGGGCGGCAAGATCGTCTTGCGCAGTCCACAACGCAGCAAGCGCGCGCATGATGCAGCCTTCTGAATCCCTCTGATTATCGGTAAACTGAACCCGATAGCTGCCATCATAAAACCGCGTGACGTTAACTCTCTGGGCCTTGACGAGTGGAATGGCCGCCAGTTCGGCCAAGGCCGCCGCTTCGTTGCCAGTCTCGAAATCGGCCGTGATAAACTGGAATTTTTCAGGCGCATTGCGGATCGTGGCAAACAGCGACTTGGGATAGTCCGAGGTTGGTTCAATTGCGCCACCGCTGGCCGGATTTAGCTTCCACAATGGCAACATAAGATTGGTCTTGCCGGATTCGTTCACCCCGATCAGGGCGGTCACACTGTCCACAGACAACCATCCAGAGTTAGAGACTGAGCGAAAATTGCTGACCCGGTAACGGCTAAGGGTAAACCCAGACTCTTGCGGGGTTTCTTTCCGAGGGTGGCGAGTGTGGTCTGTCAGAGCTTCGATTTCGAAGTTAGTGTCTTGGCGCACGGGTATTCTCCTCTAATTTGTGCGGCCTGACTGGTGTGGACATTCGCCCTGTCGACAGTTGTCGTCGTGTCACACAATTATCCGCTGATGTTCAAATAACGCGTGGGGTGGCAATTTCATCCCGCGAGCGCACCGAAAACTGTAAGTCATGACTGACTTTTCGTCCGGAATTGTCTGAAAATTTATACCGTACAAAACACAGCACCTCGAGGCAGTGACGATCTGTAACCGCCCGATTGAAACCGCGGCTTAAGCGGCGCAATCGTATCGCAATGCGGCGTGTCCTGATTTTCCCATCTGCGTTCGCGAGGGACCACATGCGCGCCAGAAGCTCAGGCTGACAGTCAAATTCATAGCGGCCCCCAATGTGGGACAGCTTGTCCAAGATGCTTGGTGTTCTAGTCGGTGATGATGGGCATTCATCCGGGTGTGGTGGGCTTTACAAGCGTTTCCCGTACGAGATCTGCGGCGGCATCAGTTTTTCTTTTAGAACAAAAGAATAGCCTCTTAAGATTGCAATAAAGTCACCCATATTTCGTTGAAATTCTTTGCTTGCGCCTATTGGCTTTCCTCGTTGAGCCAAAAAACCTCTGGTGTCGTCACTTTGATCCCTGTGTAGAAATTTACTTTTCATCCGACTTTCCTGTCTGATTTCTAGGGATGAAACCCGGTACCAGCGCGTTTGTGTTTCTAGATACGCAAGGAGGCAACAGAAGTGACTACAACTGAGGATACAACGATTGTTCCAGATGATGGCAAGACTGCAGGGCGTCGTTCATGGTTGCGGTTCAGGCCGCGCTCTAATTGGCGTCATGTGAAAATTGTCATTGTGGCGCTTTTGCTTGGGGTGGCAGTCAATTATGGGGTCCTCGGTCCGATGACCCATAATATTGATGCCGATCCTGAATTTCAGGCCACCTTGGTCCCGGAGAATGGCAGTGCAGCAGTTGCGACCGCCGCCGCCTTGATAGACCGCGAACTGAACCAACACGGCTGGACCCCCAATGATCAGTGGTTCGCGCCGTCTGGAATTCTTGACAATATGCCAAATTTTCAGATTGGTGTCGTTAGTGCTGTAGGCCGCTTCAGTTTTGAGATGTTGGACCAGATCGGGCGCAGAAGCGGCTCGTCCAGCGCCGATCCAGACCTCGAGCGCGCCTCGGGCTTCTTGCAGTACCCACCTGATATTTGGATTTGGGAGCCATCAACCTCTCTGCTTCCTGGCGTTCCGTCTGAACGTCAATACCGCCAAGGGCTCGCCGCACTTCAAAGCTACAATGCCCGCCTTGGACGCGGTGAGGCGGTGTTTGAGCGACGCACCGATACGCTGGCCCAAGCGTTGGCGCGTATTTCTGACGATCTCGGATCACAAACATCGCAAATCGATCGGGCGCAAGCCACCGGATGGTTGATGTTCAGCCAAACCGCTGACGATGTATTTTATCGGAACAAAGGCTTGATGTATGCCTATGGCATCATTCTTGCGTCATTTGATAAGGACTTTTCCCAGGTCATTCAGGAAAATAACCTTGGGCCGATCTGGTAGCAGGCCCTGAAAAGCCTCCAGGATGGATCGCAGTTGCGTCCTGCCGTTGTGCTGAACGGCCAGTCCGACAGATCCATATTTGCCAATCATCTTGCTCTGCAGGGTTTTGCCATGAAACGCGCGATCCTACAGCTTGAAGAATTAATCATCGTGCTGGCTATCTGACCCAGACCAACCATCACAGGAGGACTTTCCTATGTTCAAGAAACTTTTCAGAACTAATCCTGCTTCGGTGCCTAACGACGTTTCCGCAAACCAAGGCCGCGGGTTGGGCGCTCTGCGAACGGCCTATGCCGACTGGCGCTTCGGCAACGACCTCGCCGCTATTGTGGGCGCATTCGACCGCCTGTCCAACCGTAGGCTGAACTTGATTGGCCTGAATCGGGAAACACTATTCGATTCCGCCGGGGACATGATGGTTCATGCCGAGGAAGAACGGGCAATTGTCCGGGAGATCATCGCAATAATAGACGCGTCCACAGACACTTCACTTAAATGCCCCGATATTCCGCTTCCTGTGGAATATTCAAAACAGACAGAAGCAGTAGCAGCAGCCAAAACGTACACATAGCCAAGCCCCAACTGTACCCAACTTTGTAGCCATGACGATCATCACCTGGAGTCCTAAAAACTTGCCTTGTTCATATCCGTTTCTCCTTGGTTCCTGAATTACCAAGCAAAGCCTCTACAAATCTAGAGGCGCTCCAAGGACGTACTGGACGGCACAATAGTTCAGTGGGAATATTTAACATAAGATAGATTATGCGATAATATGCTGTACGCGCAAAGTTAGAATGTCCCACATCTGCAAAGTAGAAATGGCACACTTCCCTGTCTGAAGCAGGATTGGAGTGTGGCTGTGGGACTGGTGATTATGAGCGAACGTGAGCTGAACCGCATTGAAGTATTGAGCCAAGTGACACAAGGCCGGATGACGGCTGTGACCGCGGCCAACGTGTTGGGACTGAGCCGACGACAAGTGCATCGATTGCTGAGGGATTTCCAGACCGATGGTCCCGCTGCGATCCGCCACAAAGCGCGCGGCCGAAGATCGAACAACCGGATCGACCCAGCGGTGCGTGGGTTTGCGGTGACACTGGTTCGCGAGACCTACATCGATTTTGGGCCCACGTTTGCAGCTGAGAAGCTGGCCGAGGATCATGGCTTGAAGGTTTCGCGTGAGACGTTGCGCAAGTGGATGCAGGACGCCGGGATCTGGTTGAGCCGCAAACAGCGCCGCACGTTCCATCAGCCTCGTTTGCGTCGGGAATGCTTCGGCGAACTGATCCAGATCGATGGATCTGATCACCATTGGTTTGAGGGTCGCGGTCCGCGATGCACCCTGCTCGTGTTCATCCCCTCTCGGCAGATTGCTGCGCAATCGCCTGCCGGGCAATGGACGATGCGACCAGTACGTTGATGCAGCTGCGGTTTGTGACGTCTGAGAGCACGTTCAGTTATTTTGAGGCGCTCGATTTGTATCTTGCGGCACATGGCCGGCCGGTTGCTTTCTATTCTGACAAGCACACGGTGTTTCGTGTGGCAAATCAATCCGCCAAATCCGGGCATGGAATGACCACTGACCGACAGTCGTTTGCTTGCAAACGATGAGAGGTGCAGTTTGGTCGGGCGTTGAACGCGCTAAACGTCGAGATTCTTTGTGCAAACAGCTCGCAGGCGAAGGGCCGCGTCGAGCGCGCCAATCGCACGTTACAGGACCGTTTGGTCAAAGAGCTCAGGCTTGCAGGCATCTCGGATATGGACGCCGCCAATGTGTTTCTGCCCAGTTTTACGGACCGCTATAACGTCAAGTTTGCAAAGGTCCCGCGCCGCGCTGACAACTTGCATCGGCCCATGAACATCGAACCCGATCGACTGCGAGATGTGTTCGCGCTCCAAGACGAACGTCTCGTCGGGGCTCAACTTGCGTTCTCCTATGAACGCCAACGCATCATTCTTGCCGAGAATGAGATGACGCGCGATTTGCCGGGCAAATATGTGGATACGTTTGCCTTCCCGGATGGGCGATTTGAGGTCCGCTGGAAAGGTGTTTCAATCCCCTACACGGTCTTCGACAAGGATCAGCGCGTGACACATGCGGCGATCACCGAGAACAAACATCTCAGCGCGGTCCTGGAGCATATCAAAGCCGAACAGGACAAAGCGGCTCCAAAAAAACGCCGCGCCGGCAAGCAAACAACGCGCTATCAACCCACTGGAAAGCGCAATGATGGCTGGAACTCAAAGCTAGCTAAACGTGCGAAGGAGAAGGCAGCAGCGGCGTCAAAACATGCTGCAGAATAACCCCGACCGCATGGCTGGTCAGGGCTGCGATGTGTGAGGTCTCCACCCAGCCCAGCCATGCTACCACACCACCAAGTGTGACATTTCTACTTTGCACAGAGGCGGACATTTCAACTTGGTTGCAACAGACGGGCGGCGCATTCGCTTGATTAGTGACTGGGACGACGTAACCGCTGAAGGCTAATTTTTACGGGCTGTTCGGGACAGTGCTTGCATATGGTTCGCCACGACGCTGGGGCCTGATTACAACAGCCTCCAAGATGACCATTTTCATCTACAGGCTCGTGGTTGGGACACATGCCACTAGATTGGCAGGGAAACAGGTTTCGATTTTCCCTTTGCTCATATGAATTATGCCATTAGCATTTACGAAGCGCCGACGTAACCGGCCAGATTACTAGGTGGGAGAATACCATGAGCAAGCGTGATGATCTGATCGCAAAGTACGCAGACGACCTTAAGAACAAGTGCGGCATGACGCCAGACATGGACCTTTTGACAAAGGTCACAATTGGTTGCGGCCCGTCAATCTACAACGACGATGCGTCAACTGTTGCAGGTTCGCAAGCGTCCGAGTTGGAGACAGTGAAAAACAACTTCCTGATGAAAAAACTTGGCCTCGCGGATGGTCCACAATTGATGGACGGGATCAATTCCGTGATCGAGACTTACGGAAAATCCGAGCGCAGCAAGTACCGCGCAGTTGTCTATTACATGCTGACCAAACACTTTGGCAAAGAATCTACTTACGGTTAATTGTCCGTAAAGCCGCAGAAAACCTTGTTCAATACGCCCGCCCTATTAGGCGGACGTATTGCATTTTAGGCTTATTTTATGGGCAATTGATTTGCTTCAATCGAAGCGCACGGTGTATCCCACAGAAGCGGTCAGTATGGCCCGGACCAGTTTCAGTGATACGTGTGGTGGCTTTTAGGAGTGCGCGTTGGTGAGAGAAAGGGTCTGGGCGGGGTGCTTGGACCCTTTCATTTTTTCAGACATCTAAAACAATGTGAGGATTGCGCCAATGATGGCGCAACCAAACGTCGCATAACCGCTATCAATCAATGTGAGCTTGAACGGTCGGCTTGTGTAGCCGTTGTTGATCATGATTCATGGACTAATGAAAAACAGCCCGATGCCAAAGCCAGAAACCAGACCTTGGCCGAACGTTTCGATGCCCGAAAGCGCAAATGTGTGCCGCATCATGCCCGATACAAGGATCATTGCAACGAGTGCCATGATGTAGGAAGCCATTTTGTCGCCTTCCGGTCGTCCATTCGCATCAGCTTTGATGCGAGCAGCTTCCATCCACTGCTTCGACAATGTCATGTATACTCCCGCGCCTGAATTGACCTGAGGTTTTCCCCTCAAATCACTTTGTATTCCTTGAGCGATATGACGCGGAAGTTGTCGGTGACGGTGTCGCGGAACTCTGGCCATTTTTCTGGCAGGGTTTTGCGGAAGAAGTCGAAAATGGCCTCTGTGAATTGGTTGAACGTTGCATAGTGCCGATTGTGGGTGACCCATTTGTGCATAACACCCCAAAGACGCTCGATCGGGTTGAGGTGCGGGGCATATGCTGGCAAGAAATGCAACTTCACCCGACGTTCTGGGCTGTCCAGCCATGGCTGTAGTATCTTGGCATGATGATAGCGGGCATTGTCGACAAAGACGTGGATGGCCGTCTTGGTTTGGTTGTTGCGTTCCAACTTTTCCAGCATCTGTCGGGTTGTCTGGGCATTGATCTTCTCGCCTTCCACAAAGGTGAACTGGAAAGTCTCAAGGTCAAGCGCGCCCTGAATGTTGAGCCGCTTGCGCCCTGATGTCGCCTTCAGGGCCGTCTTTTGTCCCTTGGGGAACCAACCATGGGCGGGGCGGCTCTGGTGTTCGGGGTGGACAGCGTCCGAAAAGACAACCATCTCATCTGCGGCCAACCCGTTCATCAGGGCCTCATATTTGGCAATAAACGCAGCCTGCTTGGCTTCATCGGCCTGTGCAGGCAGCAATTGTGGTTTCTTATACGCGAACCCCAGGCGGCGCATCAGCTTGGCGGCTCCCGACGTGCTGTAGTTTTGGTCGCACTCGGCTAGAACATAGGCACAGACCTCATCGGCATTGCGGGCAGGCTGCGCGGTGAAATGGGCTCTCACCGCCTGCTCTTGCACGACGGACAAATGACCCTGACGCTGGCTGTAGTCCTTCAGACCGAAAAACGATAGTCCCGCACCGGCAAAGGCAAATCGCCACTCCGTCAAAACTGTCGGGCCAATATCCAAAATCCGGCAAACCGTTCCGGCGTCTTCTCCTGCGTCCAAAAGAAGAAACGCGCGCGCCCGTTTCCAAACAAGGGCGTCAACTTTGCGGCGGCGGCAAAGCGCTTCAAGTGCTATGCGCTGCTCGTCGGATAAGGAGACTGTTTTGTATTGCTTGCTCATAAACTCAAAATACAGACTGAACCGCCTTTGGCCATGCGACGAAGTGAATCGCAGGCCCAAAATCGTCAGGTCAATTCAGACGCAGGAGTATACCAGACTGCTCCGAACGCAAAACCCGCAAATGCGGCCACGACTACTGCTAGAAAATTCATCATGTTCTCCTGTTTATATATAGCTGGGCCGTAGTCTAGGGAGGAACGGGGGGCTAGGGCTTCGTTCCGCCAAGCGCACAGATGGCCAGCCATTCATCTTTTGAAACAGGTTGAACGGACAGCCGTGAATTCTTGACAAGGACCATTTCGCCCAGCCGTTCGTGCGTCTTGATCTGCTCCAGCTTTACGGGTTTTGCAAATGGGCGTACTGCCTTGATGTCCACACACGCCCATCGATCATCATCGGTGGTGCTGTCGGGATGCGCTGGTGCGCAGACTTCAACGATGCCAACAACGGCCTTCTCTTTTTGGGAATGATAGAAGAAGCCGAGATCACCGCGCGCCATGTTACGCATAAAATTGCGAGCTTGGTAATTTCGCACGCCGTCCCATTCTTCGCCCGCGTCCCCTCTGGCAACTTGGTCACCCCAGCCCCACGTGGACGGTTCGGACTTGAACAGCCAGTACTGCATCAGCCAATGACCTTCTTCCACTCTTGGATGCTGACATGCTTGAACAGTCCGGCCTTCTCATATGGATCATTGGCGGCCCAAGTCTGCGCCGCCGCGATAGAATCGACATTCATGATGATCATTGATCCACACATTTGGCCGTTCAGGTCCAGAAACGGCCCGGCCATTTCGACAACACCTGTCTCAGCAATATAGGCCAAGTGAGCATCGCGATTATCAAGACGGATTTGTAAGGAGTCAGGATTATCCCGAGTGATGAGAGCAACGCGCATGTTTATTCCTTTCGAAGAGGGCGGGAGAGAAGGGTGACCAGTGCGGTCTCCGGGTCGATTTTACCAGATGATAGATCAGCGACAACTCGGCAGATCGGGAGGTCCAAACCGTGCTTTTTTGCAAGGTTAGTGACCGAAATTGCGGTAGCTGCACCCTCAATCGTGGTGTTCGGATCAAAATCCTTTTCGGCCCCGATGGCCAGCCCAAAGCGGTAGTTACGTGATGCATCCGACGTACAGGTCAGCGCCAAATCGCCAAAGCCGGACAGCCCCGTCAGTGTTTCAGGCTCGGCACCAAGCGCGCGGCCAATGCGCTGCATTTCTGCCAACCCTCGTGTGATTATAGCCGCACGTGCGCTTTCGCCAAAATTGGCGCCCATACAAACACCAGACGCAATCGCAATTACATTCTTGAGAGCACCGCCGAGTTCAGCGCCGATAACGTCATGACTAAGGTAAAGCCTTAGTGTTGGGGTCGAAAGACAGGCCTGTAGATAGGCACCTTCGTCGATGTTTTTGCAGGCTAGCGTTAAGGCTGTGGGCAGATTTTTGGCGATGTCAGTGGCAAAACTTGGCCCAGTGAGCATCGCACCGATCGCATCAGGCACATATGCCTCAATTTGCGCGACAGGGCCGCGCAAAGAGGCCTGATCGATGCCCTTACAGCAGGCGATCAACCGTTTGCCTGCCAGATATCGGGCGTTTTCTTCCAGCCAATCCCCAAGCTTTTGCGCTGGAATCGCCAGCAGGATCGTGTCGGCGGCGAAGATATGTTCAAGATCAGAGGTTATGAGAACATTACCCGGAATTTTATGGTTAGGCAGACGGGCGGTATTTTCGCGCGACGCTGCCATCGCCAAGGCCGCATCTGAATCGCGGGCCCAAAGAGTTACCTGCCCATTGGAAGCCAATGAAATCGAGAGCCCGGTACCGAACGCGCCAGCCCCCGCGATTGCGATCTTCATGCCTTAGGGCCCTTCTTGCCGCTGCCCAATAAAGTTGGACTGGTTTGATCCAGTGGCCATCGCGGTCGGGCAGAAAGGGTCAAATCATCGGTCATGCCAGCAGTTAAGCGCAGCAATCCCGCATAAGCAATCATTGCTGCATTATCAGTGCAAAGAGCGAGAGGTGGCGCGACAAAAACAGTCTCTGTTTCGGCGCAAAGCTCTTTCAGAGCGTGGCGAATTGCACCATTCGCCGCGACACCACCGGCAACCGCAATCGTATTAACATCGGGTGAAATGGCGCGCGCTGCCATCAAAGCCTTGCGTGATTTACCTACCAAGACGTCGGTGACAGCCGCTTGAAAACTGGCGCAGAGGTCAGCGCGAGCTGCCAAGGGGAGGCCACCGTTCTTTGTAATCACATCATCGCGCGCACGCAGAACGGCTGTCTTCAAGCCGGAGAACGACATGTTGCAATCGTCACGGCCCAGAAGCGGGCGCGGCAAGGCGAATGCGTGCGGCTCACCATTTTTCGCGGCGTGTTCAACAGCGGGTCCACCCGGTTGCGGAAGGCCGAGAATACGTGCAGTTTTGTCGAACGCTTCGCCGGGCGCGTCGTCGATTGTTCCGCCAAGTCGGGTATATTTGTCGTGGTCTTGCACCAACAAAAATTGGCAATGTCCGCCAGAAACCAGCAACATCAGATAGGGAAACGCGATGCCGTCAGTCAGTTGCGGCGTCAACGCGTGACCGGCCAGATGATTCACTCCAATTAGCGGCAGACCGGTCGCAGCGCTCAGCCCTTTGGCGCACATCACACCTGACAGCACACCGCCAATCAAGCCGGGCCCAGCGGTGACCGCGATGGCGTCAATCTGCGAAAGGCTGACGTTCGCTACCGCCAAGGCGTCTTCGATCGCATGATCAATTTTTTCCGCATGGGCCCGTGCAGCGATTTCGGGCACAACGCCGCCAAAATCAGCATGTGCTTCGGTTTGACCAAAAATAACATTGGAAAGGATCGTGGCAGTGCCTGCGACACCGCGCACGACAGCGGCTGCTGTATCATCGCAGCTGCTTTCGATACCAAGAATGGTGAGGGGTGCCGACATGATAAGGGGGCTCGACTGCTTGCGTCTGGAATATTCGCAGGTAACACTTGGCCGCAATCGCCACAATGGTCTGGCGATGATCTGGGGGATGTTGATATGCCGCGCTTCGACAATCCAATCGTTATAGTGACCAGACCAAAGGCCGACGCGCAGCGATTCATTGACGTTCTTCGCACGATATCGGGCCCGTTCAGCGTGATTATCAGCCCCGCTTTTGAAAATGAGACACTTTCTGCTGAAATACCGGACTTCGACACCGCAATTTTCACCTCCCGAGCGGGCGTCGCGCAAGCGCCACGCGGCGATGGGCGGTCGGCATTTTGTGTCGGTGATGCAACGGCAACTGCTGCAAAGGGTGCGGGTTACGCTGCCATGAGCGCAGATGGGTCTGCTGATGATTTGGTGACGCTGATTCTAAGGCAGCGACGCGATGTCGCGTTACTTCATATACGGGGCGAAATCTCGCGTGGTGGCATTGCCAAAAGACTGAACGATGCGGGTTTGAAGTGCCATGAAGTGGTCGCGTATCGCAAAGCGGCGAAAGGCCCATCTCAACCAATTCGCGATGCGCTCTCGGTTAGCCAGAATATCATTTTTCCATTGTTTTCCGCAGAAACAGTATCGATTCTAGAAACATGGCCGCTAAATTTTGAAGGCTGCACTGTCGTCGCTATAAGTGACGTGGTGGCCGATGCATCTGCAACTCTGTTGCCGCTAAATGTTGTGGTGTCGCCCGCTCCTAACGTTCACGCAATGGCGCAAGCGACGGCGCGTTTGATTGCTTGAGGGTCTGCAACCACCGCGATACAGTGTCGTGGTGAGCGATGACGCTCGGGGCGAAGCAAGTAGGGTGTAAACGTGGCCAAGACGACCAAGCGCAAAGCGGGAGAATCCAAGATTGACGCGTCGGTCACTGACGCCGTTGAGCTGCCTGAGAGTTCTGCGGAAGGGACGACTGAGACAGATCCTGAAGAAGTCACGATTGACGAACCAGTCGAAAATATGACCGTCACCGATATTGCTGAAGATGACCACGATACACCCAAAGACGAACGTGGCCTTGATTTGGGAGTTGCGCCTGATGATGCTTTGGACGTTGGGGGTGTCGACGACGCCATTCCTGAGCCCGCAGAAGAACCGGACATTGAGCCGACTGAAGCACCGGACATGGACGGGTCAATTCTGCCCCCGACCCAACACGAGAGCAGATCATCCGGCGGCTTTATCCCGCTTTTGATTGGTGGTGTTGTCGCGGGCGCAATCGGCTATGGGATCGCGACGTTCTACCCCCCTAATGATGGAACGAGTGGCGTTAGCGTTCAATTGGCCGAGCAAGCGGATCAGATTGCAGCGCTTGTAATGCAGATCGCGAATATTCCAGCCCCTGATTTAGCAAGCCTCGACGCGCAGATTTTGGATTTGTCCGATCAGACAGCGGCGCAACTTGATGAATTGTCTGACCGGTTGAGCACGCAAGTTACAGATTTTGACGACCGCTTGGCAGTGGTTGAGAAAGCCCCCGATGCTGATGGTACGTTGTCCGACACTGCACTTGCTGCCTATCGGCGTGAACTTGACCAGCTTCGGGCGGAACTGACCGCCCAGCAAGAAAACGTAATGTCTGTGGCCGCGCGGGCCGAGTCAGATCTGGCCGCAGCCCGTGAAGAGGCTGCCCAGCTCGAACAAGAAGCTATCGCAACCGCACAGGCCGCATCCATGCGCGCCGCGTTGAACCGTGTTGCAACGGCTGTTGAAACCGGCGCGCCGTTCGTTGATGCACTGTCTGATTTCGGCGCGACTGATCTGCCAGTTGCCCTGACGGATGCAGCCGCAAACGGTGTCGCGACAACTGCGCAGCTAACACAGGACTTTCCAATTGCTGCACGATTCGCACTTGCAACTGCACGTGCTGAAGGCGTTTCTGATGATGCAAGTGGGATTGGCGGGTTCTTGCGTAGCCAGTTCGATGTGCGATCTACTGCCCCACAAGAGGGCGAAGGCCCTGACGCCGTCTTGTCGCGCGCAGAGGCGGCCATCAAAGAAGGCCGTGTCGTAGATGCCTTAGCAGAACTCGAAGCGCTGCCAGAAGTCGCCCGCGCTGAAATGACTGACTGGACCGCACGTGCCACCCAACGTGCAGATGTTCTCGACGCGATTGCGACCCTTTCCGAAACATTTAATTAAAACTGAGGCTGCACCCTAATGCTCTGGTCCCTTGTAAAGATTTTGGTTTTCGTCGCTGCTGTTATGGCCGCAACGTTCGGCGCTATAATGTTGCTCGAAATGGAGGGGAGTGCGACGATTGATATCGGCGGACAGGCTGCAAGTTTTTCGGTCATTGAAATGGTGATTGGGCTGATTGTTCTGGTCGCTTCTATTTGGCTGGTTTTCAAATTAATCGGCCTTGCGATCGCGACGTTCAAGTTCCTGAACGGGGATGAGACAGCGATTTCGCGCTACTTTTCCCGCAACCGTGAGCGCAAAGGTTATGAAGCACTGTCCGAGGGCATGATGGCTTTGGCGTCAGGCGAAGGGCGTCTGGCGATGGCAAAAGCGAACCGTGCTGAAAAATTCCTTGAACGTCCCGAATTGACGAACCTGTTGACCGCGCAAGCGGCTGAATTGGCAGGGGACCGCAAGACTGCGGAGTTGACCTATCGCAAATTGCTGGAAGACGACAAAACCCGTTTCGTCGGTGTGCGTGGAATCATGAAGCAAAAGCTGCAAGACGGCGACACTGACACGGCACTGCTGCTGGCACAAAAAGCGTTCGCGATTAAGCCAAAGCACGTTGAAACACAGGATACATTGTTGCGCCTTCAGGCTGAGAAATCTGACTGGAAGGGCGCGCGTGAAACATTGACCGCCAAGCTGAAGACTGGACAGTTGCCGCGCAATGTTCATCGCCGCCGCGATGCAGTTTTGGCGCTATCTGAGGCAAAGGACGTGTTCGCCGAGGGTGCAACGCTTGAGGCGCAGGAAGCGGCAATCGAGGCCAATCGCATGTCCCCTGATCTGGTGCCTGCAGCTGTCATGGCAGCGCAAGCCCACGTTGCAAAGAATTCTAGTCGCGCTGCAACGCGGGTTATCAAGAAGGCATGGGATGTTGCGCCGCACCCCGATCTTGCATCAGCATTTGCGGCGATTGCGCCGGATGAAGATCCCGCCGCACGTGTCAAACGTTTCAGTACTTTGACGAAGGTGCATCCCAATCATCCTGAGACACGAATGCTCTTGGCAGAATTAAACATTGCTGCGGAAGATTTCCCCGAAGCGCGCCGTGCAATCACGGAATTGGTTGCAAAAGACCCAACGGCACGCAGTCTTACAATCATGGCAGCAATTGAACGCGGTGAAGGATCGGCGGATGCGGTTGTGCGTGGTTGGCTCGCCAAAGCGCTCACTGCCACGCGCGGCCCACAGTGGATTTGCGACAATTGTCAACATATCCATCCAGTCTGGGCGCCGATCTGCGTCAATTGTTCCGGCTTTGATACCCTGGCTTGGCGCGAACCGCCAAAAGGCGAAGTGGCGATGCCGGCAGGTGTTGAAATGTTACCGCTGATCGTTGGGCAAGTTGAATCCCCGTCGGACACCCTGGACGTTGAGATCGTGGAAGCAGAGATCGTCGAGGATGATGGTGCAATTGTGTCGAGTACCGATGACATAAAATAGCACTTTTCGAATAGATGTTGCAGTGCTAAACACTGCTCCGTGGCCGCTCTAGCTCATCTGGTAGAGCACATCATTCGTAATTAGCGGGTCGCCGCGAGAATGACTTGAAAAACCAATGAGTTCGAGGCACACGTGAATAATTAGTAGGGCCATAGTAGGGTCTGTAAGCCGCTGTAGCTCATCTGGTAGAGCACATCATTCGTAATGATGGGGTAGTAGGTTCGAGTCCTATCAGCGGCACCACTCAACCACAATTTATTAATATTTTTCAGGGCATTAGCGGCTCACCATCTAACTTAATCCCCCTTTGAGCCCCCCTTAGCTTCGACGCTTAGAACTTTTCTTCGTTGAACTGACCCCGCGAAGAAATATCTAAGGCGTGCGGTTTGGAACTGCTCGACCAAAAGATAGAACCACCCCCCCCTGTCACCTAAAACTAAAAATTCGCCAAGTTGAGGTTTGTCCGTTCATCTCATCGCATTGATGCTCCGAATGCCTTGATTTGTGAATGCGTGCCGTTTCGACCTGATACCGGTCCCGAAAGCTAGTGCGGGTAAGTTTTGAACACCCCCCCCTGCATCTGCTAATCGTCAATGTTCGCGACCTGCTTATTGCCACAAGTTGGATAAATTAACTACTCCGACAAACCGTCCCGACGATAGCGTATCTGATTACATCTGCCCCATCTTTCCCAACGCCATATCCGTCAGAATTGACCCAAAACGAATAGCCATGTTGGGCGGTCTCGGTGACCTCATATTCTATGACCATGGCGCAGGTTTTTAGGGATACATTTTCCATCAGCTGGAATTCCCTGCGCTCGCCTTGTGCGTCTTCAAGAACAAGGTAGGCACTCTGATTGCCTAGCTCCCTACCATCACAGCTTGCCAAAATTGCCGTGGCAGCAAGCGCTATGATTGATTTTGCTATAATTTTAATCATGGTTCGTCGAACCTCATGTTCGCATTTCAAAAGGGTGGCTATTCACAGGAACTCCAAAGCCACCAGCTGCGAGGCTTGGCTGCCTTACCCGCAATCCTGATAGTTTGACGCCATGCAGCGCTGCGCGAGTAACTGTGCTTCGACTATCTGTTCACGGGTCATGCGTTCTTCAATCTCACCACGATTACGTGAGCCGCGTGAATCCCCGTTCGCACTACTGATGTTGAACCACATATGGGCGCTACCAAAGTCCTGAATCACACCGTTGCCGCGTTCGTACAAGTAGCCAAGATTGTTCTGCGAAAAGGCACTCCCCTGTTCAGCAGCCAGACGGTGCCATTTCGCCGCCTCATCATCGTCCCGAATCACACTGTTGGGGTTATTGTATAAGTGCCCGAGGTGGGTCTGCGCGAAGGCATCTCCCTGTTCAGCAGCCAGCCGGTACCATTTCGCCGCCTCAGCATGACTCTGAATCACACTGTTGCCGTTCTTGTACAAGTGGCCGAGATGGACCTGCGCGCGGGCATGACCCTGTTCAGCAAGTGGCCAAAAAACCTGCAGTGCCGTTTCATAATCACCCGCTTGGTATGCTTCCCGTCCCTCGGTATAATCTTGCGCCATGGTGGGGGCAGCGACTGCTGTACAAAGCAAAAATGCGACGGCTCTAAGTAGCTTAATCATTGTTCGTCTAACCTCATGTTCGCAATTCAAATGGATGGTTATTTACCTGTGTTCCAAGGCAACCAGCGGCGTGGCTTTTTCCTCATTGCAGGACCACCAATGCTTTCAGGTGGCGGCAGCATCCGAAGCACGTCATCAAGGTGGCTCTGCCGCAACGCAGTTTTTTTACGCTTGGCCTCAAAGGCATAACCGTAAACCTGCCCTTCGATGGGCAGGTCATTGAACGGGCCGCACCAACGCCTTAACCGCAATCCTGATATTCTGACTCCATGCAGCGCCGCGCGAGTGACTGTGCTTCGGCTATCTGTTCGCGCGTCATGTAACTTTCAACCATACTGCGGAACTCTGAGGCGCCGGCATACCCGTTTGCACCACTGATGTTTATCCACATGTGTACCATAACGTCGTCCTGAATCACACCGTTACCGGTGAAGTACATGGCACTGAGTCTGAATTGCGCGTTGGCATGACCCTGTTCAGCTGCCAGACGTTACCAGTTCGCCGCCTCAGCATAATCCTGAACCACACCGTTGCCGTTGTTGTACATGTTGCCAAGATTGGTCTGCGCGTTGGCCTCCCCCTGTTCAGCTGCCAGACGGTACCATTTCGCCGCTTCAGCATAATCCTGAACCACACCGTTGCCGTTGTTGTACATGTTGCCAAGATTGGTCTGCGCGTTGGCCTCCCCCTGTTCAGCTGCCAGACGGTACCAGTTCGCGGCCTCAGAATAATCCTGCATCACGCCGTTGCCATTGTCGTACATGAAGCCGAGATTGGTCTGCGCGTTGGCATGACCCTGTTCAGCAGCCAGACGGTACCATTTCGCCGCTTCAGCATAATCCTGAACCACACCGTTGCCGTTGTTGTACATGTTGCCAAGATTGGTCTGCGCGTTGGCCTCCCCCTGTTCAGCTGCCAGACGGTACCAGTTCGCGGCCTCAGAATAATCCTGCATCACGCCGTTGCCATTGTCGTACATGAAGCCGAGATTGGTCTGCGCGTTGGCCTCCCCCTGTTCAGCTGCCAGACGGTACCATTTCGCCGCTTCAGCATAATCCTGAACCACACCGTTGCCGTTGTTGTACATGTTGCCAAGATTGGTCTGCGCGTTGGCCTCCCCCTGTTCAGCTGCCAGACGGTACCAGTTCGCGGCCTCAGAATAATCCTGCATCACGCCGTTGCCATTGTCGTACATGAAGCCGAGATTGGTCTGCGCGTTGGCATGACCCTGTTCAGCAGCCAGACGGTACCATTTCGCCGCTTCAGCATAATCCTGAACCACACCGTTGCCGTTGTTGTACATGTTGCCAAGATTGGTCTGCGCGTTGGCCTCCCCCTGTTCAGCTGCCAGACGGTACCAGTTCGCGGCCTCAGAATAATCCTGCATCACGCCGTTGCCATTGTCGTACATGAAGCCGAGATTGGTCTGCGCGTTGGCATGACCCTGTTCAGCAGCCAGACGGTACCAGTTCGCCGCTACGGCATAATCCTGAACCACACCGTTGCCGTTGTTGTAACTCCCACCAAGATTGCTTTGGGCCCTTGCATCACCTTGTTCAGCAGCCAGTCG
Organism: Octadecabacter arcticus 238; assembly: GCF_000155735.2. GTDB lineage: Bacteria > Pseudomonadota > Alphaproteobacteria > Rhodobacterales > Rhodobacteraceae > Octadecabacter > Octadecabacter arcticus. The sequence goes on along the minus strand of NC_020908.1, from coordinate 4,413,651 downwards.
ATACCATCTTATAGCTTTTGCATCATCCTGGATAACGCCTTCGCCATAGTCGTACATCACACCAAGAGTGTTTTGGGCCCTTGCATGACCCTGTTCAGCAGCTAGTCGGAACCATCTCACAGCTTCTTCATCATCCAGAAGAACGCCTTCGCCATTGTCAAACAAACGACCAAAATTGTATTGGGCATCAACATCACCCTGTTCAGCCAGCGGTCTCCATTCCTTTAGGGCAGTCACAAAGTCACCCGCGTCGTACGCAGCAAGACCCTTGTCAAAATCCTGCGCCATGGGGGGGGTAGCGACTACCATACAAAGCAAAAAGGCGGCGGTTCTAAGTAGCTTAATCATTGTTCGTCTAACCTCATGTTCGCAATTCAAATGGATGGTTATTTACCTGTGTTCCAAGGCAACCAGCGGCGTGGCTTTTTCCTCATTGCAGGACCACAAATGCTTTCAGGTGGCGGCAGCATCCGAAGCACGTCATCAAGGTGGCTCTGCCGCAACGCAGTTTTTTTACGCTCGGCCTCAAAGGCATAACCGTAAACCTGCCCTTCGATGGGCAGGTCATTGAACGGGCCGCACCAACGCCTTAACCGCAATCCTGATATTCTGACTCCATGCAGCGCCGCGCGAGTGACTGTGCTTCGGCTATCTGTTCGCGAGTCATAAATTGTTCAAGTTGACCACGGTGCTCTGGGGCTCTGGCAAACCCGTTTGCACCACTGATGTTCATCCACATGTGTGAAATAACGTCGTCCTGAATCACACCACTGCCGCTCAAGTACATGACGCTGAGATTGAATTGCGCGTTAGCATTTCCCTGCTCTGCTGCATTGCGGTACCAGTCCACCGCCTCAGCATTATCCTTAATCACACCGTCACCGTTGCTATACATGTTGCCGAGGTGGGTCTGCGCTGGGGCAATTCCCTGCTCTGCTGCCAGCCTGTACCAGTTCGCCGCCTCAGCATAATCCTGCGTCACACCGGTGCCGCTGAAGTACATGTAGCCGAGGTAGGCCTGCGCGTTGGCATGACCCTGTTCAGCTGCCAGCCTGTACCAGTTCGCAGCCTCAGAATTATCCTGAATCATACCGTCGCCGATGAAGTACATGTCGCCGAGTTGGGTCTGCGCTTTGGCATCACCCTGCTCTGCCAGCGGCAGCCATTCTTGCAGTGCCGTTTCGTAGTCACCCGCTTCGTATGCAACCAAACCCTTGTCAAAATCCTGCGCCATGGCGGGGGTAGCGACTGCCGTGCAAAGCAAAAATGCTGCGGTTTTAAGTAGTTTAATCATGGTTCGGCTAACCCCTCTAAGTATTATATGGACGGTATTAGGATGGCCAGTGAGGTCAATCAGGTAATCAAAACTTGGTGGCCACTTAGTTACAACAATAAAAGTTGCTAATTTTCACTGTGCAGCAGCCAAGATATTCGCTAAAAAAGAGCACTTTTGACCCTCTGTCAATTGCAGCCTCATTTCTCAAAATCCCTGATTTGTGAATGCGTGCAGTTTCGACCTGATACCGGTCCCGAAAGCGTGGGCAGGTAAGTTCTGAACACCCACCGGCAACGGTTCAGCGGCGATGTGCGCGACCTGCATAAACGCACTGCCTATGGCTAGATGTATATATGTCCTAGTGACTGTGACGCTTGAGAACGGCAGTGCAAAAGTGAGCCACGGAAGTGGCAGGATTATCTTGCTGCAGGCAAAGTAAAACTTTGCCACTTTAGTCTTTTCTGTTTTCAGGGAGGGCGGGGGTATTTTCAGCGTGGAACTTTACAGAAAGGTCCGCCTCGCACGTCGAGGTGGCATGAGCGAACGAGCAGCAGCCGTTCATTTTGGGATATCGCGCGCGAGCGTGAAGAAGATGATGAGCTTTTCGGTTCCGCCCGGATATCAACGAACTGCGAAGATCAAGCGGCCCAAGCTTGATGGCTTTACCGGCTTCATTGATCAATGGCTGCAAGACGATCTCAGCCGGAACCGTAAGCAACGCCACACGGCCAAGCGCATTTTTGAACGTCTGCGGGACGAGCATCAATTTCGAGGCGGGCAAACCACGGTCAAGAACTATGTCCGGGAACATGGCCGCCACCATCGAGAGATGTTTGTCCCACTGGCACATGCGCCTGGCCACGCTCAGGCGGATTTTGGCGAAGCGATGGTCGTGATCGGCGGTGTGGAGCAGAAGGCACATTTCTTTGCACTGGATCTGCCCTACAGCGACGCATGCTTTGTGCGTGCTTATCCTGCAGCGGTCTCCGAGGCCTGGGTTGATGGCCATGTCCATGCCTTTGCCTTCTTCGGGCGGGTGCCGCAGTCGGTTCTCTACGACAACGACCGGTGCCTTGTTGCGAAGATCCTGCCAGACGGTTCACGCAAGCGGACCAAACTGTTCAGCGGGTTTCTGTCGCATTACTTCATCCAGGATCGTTATGGTCGCCCGGGCAAGGGCAACGATAAAGGCGCCGTTGAGGGTCTGGTCGGATATGCCCGGCGCAACTTCATGGTGCCCATCCCTCATTTTGCCACGTGGGAGGCATTCAATCTTTGGCTGGAAGAGCAATGCCGCAAGCGCCAGAACGATGTCTTGCGCGGGCATAGCGACAGCATCGGGCAACGCTTGGCCCGCGATCTTGAGGCCATGATGGATCTGCCAGCATCTCCGTTCGATGCCTGTGATCAGGCCAGCGGCCAAGTGAACTCGCAAGCATTGGTGCGCTATAAAACCAACGATTATTCCGTTCCGGTTGCCTATAGCCATCGTGACGTCTGGCTACGCGGCTATGTCGATCAGGTTGTGATTGGCTGTGGTGGCGACGTCATTTCCCGCCACCCAAGGTGCTGGGACCGCGAAGACATGGTCTTTGACCCGATCCACTACTTGCCCCTGCTGGAGCAGAAGGCGGGCGCATTGGATCAAGCCGCCCCTTTGGCGGGCTGGGACTTGCCGGACGAATTTGCGACCCTGCGCCGCTTGATGGAAGCCCGAATGATCAAGGCGGGGCGGCGTGAGTATGTACAGGTCTTGCGGCTGCTGGAGACCTTCGAGATGGGGGACCTGCACATCGCCATCAAAAACGCGCTGCGCATGGGCGCAATTGGCTTTGATGCCGTCAAACATCTTGTGCTTTGCCAAGTCGAGCAGCGGCCACCCAAGCTGGATCTGGATGTCTATCCCTATCTGCCCAAGGCCAATGTCGGCACAACATCTGCAGCCAGTTACATGTCCTTGATGCGGGGGCAATCAGCATGACTGAAGCTCCCCAAATCCTTCTGGACCACCGCCTCAAATCGCTGCGGCTGCCGACCGTTCTGCGGGAATACAGCAAACTGGCCAAGCAAGCCGCAGCCGAGGGACTGGACCATGTGCAATTCCTTGCACGTCTAATCGAACTGGAGATGATTGACCGGGAACGCAGGATGATCGAGCGCAGGATCAAAGCCGCAAAGTTCCCAGCCGTTAAAAGTCTGGACAGCTTCGATTTCAAGGCGATCCCCGCCCTGAACAAGATGCAGGTGCTGGAGTTGGCGCGTTGCGAATGGATCGAACGGCGTGAGAATGTCATCTCGCTTGGCCCCTCGGGCACCGGCAAGACCCATGTCGCCTTGGGCCTTGGCCTATCAGCATGCCAGAAAGGCATGTCCGTTGGATTTGTCACCGCCGCCGCACTCGTCCATGAGCTGATGGAGGCCAGAGACGAACGCAGACTGCTACGGCTTCAAAAGCAGATGGTGGGTTACAAGCTGCTGATCATCGACGAGTTGGGCTTTGTGCCACTGAGCAAAACCGGCGCTGAGCTGCTGTTTGAATTGATCTCCCAACGCTACGAGCGCGGATCCACGCTAATCACAAGCAACCTGCCATTCGACGAATGGACAGAAACATTTGGGTCAGAACGCCTGACAGGCGCACTCCTCGACCGCCTGACCCACCACGTCAACATCCTAGAGATGAATGGCGAAAGCTACCGCCTTGGTCAGAGTAAGGCGCGTCAGGCAACGCCCAAAACCTGAACCTCAATCAGCATAGATTGGCCCTGACGGGCCAAAGCATCCGGGCAAACGCCAGCTATATGACAAGCGCGGCTGCCCGGATGCTGGCGCTCGTCTATACGCTGATTGTCCCAACCCCAAAGTGGCAACATTTTGCGCTGACCTTTGGCTCACTTTTACTCTGCCGTTGACAGTCGATCCCTTGCGCGTTCCCGTCAGCACCGCAAGCAGCGTGTCGGTCGCTTCGGCGCGAAAGGTGTTGGGTTCGACAACTTCACCGCGCAAAGTGCTGCCAGTTTCGATCAGTACCGCGTCAAAGGACACTGGCGTTCCAAGGGCGATGTTGTCGTAGTCAAAGCGACCCGTCCAACTTCCGCTTAAGGACTCCGATCCTGCCATTGGCTTAATTCGTGCGCAATGTGTCGCCGAAAGACAGCGTTGGCGACAATTCAACCACTTGGCCCTCGTCACTGGCCCCTTCAGCATTGCGTGCGGCGATGATGCGCGCCGCAGTCTGGCCGATTTCACGGCGGCAGGCATCCATTGTGGCCAGTTGCAGCGGCAACCCGTCCAACAGTTCAACGCCATTGAAGCCGGCAAGACCGATTTTTGCGGGAATATCGGCGCCCTTTTCATGTAGGTAAAGCAGCCCGCCAGCACCGATCATGTCATTGGAATAATAAAGAAAATCTAAATCAGGCGTGCGCCGAAGCATCGCGGCCGTCATTTCACGCCCCTTGGCGAGCGCCGACCCACCGGAGTAAAACTCTTGGTCTGCAATCTCTACCCCGCCCTTGGCGAGGGTCTGCGTGAACCCCTCAAAGCGTTTGCGTGCACGGTGATCGAGCGGCATTTTCGTGCCCATGAACCCGATACGTTTGTAGCCCGCCTTCAGGATTTCTTCCGCCATAATGCGGCCCGCGCGACGGTGCGAAATACCCACGGACGTGTCCACAGCTTCACCGTCGGTATCCATAATTTCAACCACAGGAATTCCGGCTTGCTTCAACATCGCTCGTGATGCGTCTGAATGTTCGAGACCCGCGATGATCACACCGCTTGGGCGCCACGACAGCATCTCGAACAGGACTTTTTCCTCTTTTTCCGGCTGATAGTCGGTCACACCAACGACGGGTTGCAATTCGGTACCTTCAAGTTCTTCGCTGATGCCTGACAAAACTTCAGGGAAAACCATATTGCCCAAAGACGGTATGATCACAGCCACCAGATTAACTCTCTGTGACGCCAAAGCGCCGGCGATTTTGTTGGGCACATATCCCAGCCTGCGTGCCGCCTCCTGAACTTTTTCACGGGTCGCAGCGCTGACGTCGCCTTTTTTTCGAAGCACACGGCTAACGGTCATTTCGCTCACGCCAGAGGCCTCAGAGACATCTCGCAGCGTAAGGGGACGTTTGGATCTGGTCTGCAATGGGAATATCCTGTCGATGATCTAATTAAACGTTACTGCCCTTAGCCAAAGATGTCCAAGCCCTTGCGACGTGGCCCATTCCACGGCAAACAGGCACAGCGTGGCCCCGTGGCTCAACTGGATAGAGCAGCCCCCTCCTAAGGGGCAGGTTATTGGTTCGAATCCAATCGGGGTCACCATCTTCTATGCGAACTTTTATGTTCCAAAGCCTAACTGTTCACCTCAACCTAAGGGAGAGCGGGTGGTTGAGCCGATGAACTGTCAGGCATCATAGCTGCCGACTCTTTTGACAAACAGTCATTCCATGAGGCCTCGAACTCTAAGTGGTCCAGCCGTAGTTTGGATGTGCCGTCGCATGGGCTATCATTGCGCGAAAGATGCTGGGCAGAGCTATGAGGGTGGGGGGCACAACGCGGTTTTCGTACGATGCTATTAATCTACTTATTAACAAATAGTTAAGTTGCAAAAGCCTTATCCGCGGATAAGGTTCCGACCTAGGAAAATTGGCGTCACACCATGCGAATGACGTCTTTATCAATCGCCAACATGTAGCCGCGCCGCGCGATGTTGCGCACTAACAATTCCGATATCATCTGGTTGCCCAAGGTATCGCGCAATCGTTTGATCCGCGTGGCGCCGGCGGCCTCTTCGCAGTCCGACGATGGTCTGCCGGATATGACGCCTTCGATCTCGGCACCCGACAGAACTTCGTCGTCCATCCGTGCTTCAGCCAGCGCGCTCAATGTTTCAATCGCGGCATCGGTCAGTTTGAATTCAAAATCGTTGAGGTAGACCATGTTTTGATCGCGTGAGATCAACAGTGAATTCACCTCGATCCCTTTGCGTTCGATCTTTCCCATCCGGCGGTTCATTGCGATCAGCATCACAAGGAACATCACCGATGCAATCAACAACGCAGTCGCGAACACCAGCAACACGAAAATGACAAAGCGGTAGCTGTCCAAGGTCGCGGAAAACGCGGTGCCTGATTGGGCCAGTATCTCTAGAAGTTTGATTTCGGCCTGTCCGGTCAGCGATGCGTTTTCGACGAACAGCTGTTCAACCCGCGCATTAAACGCGTTGGCATCTGGCAGGTTCACGAACAACAAAATCGCTGCGGTTGCCAATATGACAACGATCGCTGAAATCCCACTGACGACAACTTTGTTGCCTGTCTGGCGCGATTCAATAGCGGAGGTAGTTTTCTCCAGCACTGGCCTGTCTCTCCTCAAGTCCGTCGTCTTCAAAGACGCCTAATATGTTCAATAATTGCCAATCGTCAGCAGCAAGGCGCGGCGTCAGTTCGACAAGCGCGCCTTCTAGCGAACACGCGCCCATGATCTCAGCTACACCGTAGTGCAGCCGAAGGGGATCGTCACGCTTGGCTTTATAGTCAGCAAAACACGCGGCCTGCGCCGCAGTCGACATCACCAAGAATGCCAGAGTGAGAGGGATAATGCGTTTCATGTCTGAAACATGCCTGTGCGCGCCATGTTATTCAATATCCGCCGTGCGCTGAGCCGTTGAAACCAGTTAACACTGTGACGTTATTGAACGACATGCGCCCACCACCCCATCGTTGGTCCATACTACGCTGGCAAGCTGCCCAGCATTACCTGAAAGGATCATACGATGTTTGCTCACTCAATCACCAAGACCCTCAGCGCTGGTGTTCTGTCTCTTACGCTTGCGTTAACTGCTGTTTCGCCGACGACTGCGTCTGCGCAAATATCAGAAGAAGATGCGATTGCTGGTTTCCTTGCGCTGTTGTTCATCGGCGCGGCCGTTCACCTCAGCGACAATAACAACGACAGACCTGCTCCGGTGGTTGAACCAACCCCACAACCGCGCAACTGGCGTGTCTTGCCCGCAGAGTGCCTGCGCAGCATCGACACTCGCCGCGGTAATTCAGTGCGGATGTTTACCCAGCGATGCCTGACCAACAATTACAATTTCACAAATCGTTTGCCGCAAGAGTGCCACGTCCGTGTGCGCACTGAGAACGGCCAACGCCGCCAGGGATATCGCGCACGCTGCATGCGCAACGCAGGATTTCGCACCAACCGGCATTAATGCCAGCGCGGAGTAGGGCGACTACCCAAAGTGGTCGCTCGGTCGGAGGCAGGGGGGAGGACATGGCCCCCTGCCTCTTTCCCATGCCAGATCGAGATGTTGTTTGCGTTCTGCGCATGGCGGGATTGCGCAAATGCCCTCTAAACAAATCAGTCAACCTTCCTTACCTAATGCCCATGGGAGCGATTGTTCTGAAAGGACAGGCCATGATCCAAGACCGTTTAACCGCCAAATTTTTAGACGCGCAGCCTGCCAAGCGCGAAAACGACAATCCACGCCGCGCCGTTGCGCCTAAGGTCAAAAAGGCCCCGGTGACCGACCTTTACACACGTGGTCGCAGCCTAATCGGGTCTTTCTGGCTCTAAGCCTTGCGGCCCGTGCCTCGGTTTGAGACATGGGCTGCATGAACGCAACAGACCCATCCGGCCCCGATTTCACGTTTGAAGAAGATTTGATTTCGCGCGGTGCAATATGCATCGCGGGCGTAGACGAAGTCGGGCGTGGCCCTTTGGCGGGCCCAGTGACTGCCGCTGCCGTGATCCTTGATCCAGCCAACATCCCTGACGGACTAAACGACAGCAAAATGCTGAGCCGCAAAAAGCGCGAGGCGTTGGAGCCGCTGATCTTTGCCAACGCCGAGGTCTCAATCGCGCACGCAACCGTCGAAGAGATTGACGAGATCAATATACTGCGTGCCAGCCACCTTGCTATGGAACGGGCGATTGCTGGATTGGGCCGCGTTGATCATGCCTTGATTGATGGAAATATGATCCCGCGCGGTCTGATCATTCCAGCGACCACAATCATCAAAGGCGACGCGCGATCTTTGTCGATTGCTGCGGCCTCAATTGTGGCAAAAATCTGTCGCGACCGCATTATGGTGGGGTTGGCGCAACAGTATCCGGGGTACGGGTGGGACACGAATGCCGGATACGGGTCGAAAAGCCACATATCTGCGCTGCACCGTCTTGGGGTGACCCCACACCATAGACGGTCGTTCAAACCCGTGCACTACATGTTGTGACAAGAATAATTGTAACCCTTTGATTCAATAAAGCTTTTGACTGCGAATCACCTTTGAGTCACATTGGGGGTAACCAATGAGCGGACCAACCGCCGGGGCAGAGGCGGATAATGACAAAGAAAAAAGCTGGGAAAAGTGCGCCTGACGTTAAGGCTGACTTACCCCTGAATAGTATTATTGACGGTGACTGTATTGAGGTCATGAACAGCCTGCCGGAAGGTAGCGTTGATCTTATTTTTGCGGACCCGCCCTATAACCTTCAACTGAAGGGCGACTTGCATCGCCCCGACAATTCCAAGGTCGACGCTGTCGATAACGATTGGGACCAGTTTGAGAGCTTTAAGGTCTATGACGATTTCACCCACGCATGGCTTAAGGCCGCCCGTCGCATCCTAAAACCTGATGGTGCGATCTGGGTCATTGGATCTTATCACAACGTGTTCCGCATGGGCACAGAACTGCAGAATCAAGGGTTCTGGATCCTCAATGATGTCGTCTGGCGAAAGTCGAACCCGATGCCGAACTTTCGCGGCAAACGGCTGACCAATGCCCATGAGACGCTGATCTGGGCGTCCAAAGCCGAAAAGTCGAAACCAACCTTTAACTATGAAGCGCTAAAAGCGCTCAACGAAGGCATCCAAATGCGCAGCGACTGGGTCCTTCCGATTTGCACGGGACATGAACGATTGAAAAATGACCAAGGCGACAAAGCCCACCCGACACAAAAGCCTGAGAGCCTGCTGCACCGTGTGCTGCTAGGCACCACCAACCCCGGTGATGTCGTGCTTGATCCCTTCTTCGGCACAGGTACAACAGGCGCTGTCGCTAAGATGCTAGGTCGTGATTACATCGGCATTGAACGCGAAGCTGAATATCGTGCAGTCGCAGAAAAGCGCTTGGCGAAAATCCGTAAATTTGACTCTGAGGCCCTTGAGGTGACGCAGTCCAAACGGGCGGAACCGCGGGTGCCGTTCGGTCAAGTGGTGGAACGTGGCATGCTGCGCCCCGGTGAAGAACTGTGGTCGATGAACGGTCGCCACAAGGCCAAGGTCCGTGCCGATGGCACATTGATCGGTGCTGATGCCAAGGGGTCTATCCACCAAGTGGGTGCGGCCTGCGAAAAAGCACCAAGCTGCAACGGTTGGACCTATTGGCACTTCCGCCGCGATGGCAAAACAGTTCCGATTGATTTGCTGCGCCAGCAAATCCGTTCCGAAATGCGGACTAACTAGAGCGTTTCGACTTTATGATGTATTGCTTGTTCGCGGTCTCTCTCTTTGGCCGAACGCGAACAAGCGATCCCCAGTATGCTGGGTAAAGTCGAAAGGCGAATGAGGACCACCCCAAGTTTACTGCCTGTGCCTGCGGCCCAATCGCCGTAGCACCACTTATCCCCCGTCGGTCCCCAAGACCTGACGGGGGTTTTTTATGTTTTAGTTCCCCTTGATTGTGGCGTGACGCAGCCTGTTTTGCACGCCATAGTGGGATGAATTAACGTGAGTCAAAATGGCGAAAATTCTTCTCACGGGCGGGGCCGGATATATCGGGTCGCACACGTATCTGGCGTTGGTTGAGGCCGGATTTGAAGTTGTGATTTTAGACAATTTTTCGAACGCGAAGTCAGATGTTCCGAACCGTTTGCAAGATATCGCCGGAAAAATGGTCGATGTCTTTCAAGGCGACGTGCTAAACCACGCAGATTTGGACGATGTATTTGCCGCCCATAAGATCGACGGTGTAGTGCATTTCGCAGCCAAGAAGGCCGTCGGCGAAAGCGTCGCAAAGCCGCTCGATTACATGCATAATAACATCGGTGGATTGCTCAACCTGCTCGCGGCGATGGATGCAGCAGACGTGCGCCGCATTGTATTTTCATCCTCCGCGACTGTTTACGGTGATACAATCATCCAGCCGATTCCAGAAGATAATGCACGGACATATACGTCACCATACGCATCCACAAAAATCGCAGGCGAGCAGATTCTAGAGCAACTGCCCGACACTTGGGCTGTTGGCATCTTGCGCTATTTCAATCCCGTGGGTGCGCATAAATCGGCGATGATCGGCGAAGACCCAGAAGATATCCCCAATAATCTTGTCCCATATATCGCCAAGGTTGCGACGGGTGAGCTGGCAGAGCTCAGCGTTTTTGGCGATGACTATGATACCCCTGACGGCACCGGCGTGCGGGACTACATTCACGTTGAAGACCTTGCCGACGGTCATGTGCTGTCGCTGAAATCATTGTTGGAAACGGGCAAGAGCCACACGGTCAACCTCGGCACAGGCGAAGGATCGTCAGTGCTGGATGTGCTCGCGGCCTATTCAGAGGCATGCGGCCAAGACCTCGCCCATACGATCGCCCCGCGACGTGATGGGGACGTTGCCGTTCTAACTGCGCGACCAGAACAGGCCAAGGCACAATTGGGTTTTGAGGCAAAGCGATCCTTGGCCGATATGTGTAAATCAAGCTGGGAATGGGTCAGCGGCCAGCGACGCAACACACACTAGCGCATACTTAGCGGGGCATCGGGTTGGTTGCGTTTTTGTACGGCGTCCAATCCTTGATCTCTGGGTAATGTTTCTTGCGCCATGCCCGCACCCGCGGATTCATCACGCGCCGCCAGATGGGTGGGATCATCGCGGCCGTTGTCATGATTGGATAGCCGTAAGGCAATTGCGGGGCGTCGTCTTCGTCGTAGGTTTGCAGAAGTGGGAAGCGGCGGTCCGGTTTGTAGTGGTGATCCGAGTGGCGTTGCAGATTGATCAGCAGCCAGTTTGATGCCAATTGCGATGCGTTTCATGAATGGCGTGGCAGCACGTGTTCATATTTGCCATCCCCCAGATGTTTGCGCGTGAGGCCGTAGTGTTCGACGTAATTGACCAGTTCCAGCTGCCACATGGCGGTAAATGCCTGCACCAGAAACAGACCCAGCCCGGCCCAGCCGCCGACCCAAACCGCCAGAACCAGAAATGTGATCTGCAGTACGGCGTAGCGCCAGATCGGGTTGCTGCGGTGATGCCATGGCAGGTTCTTGCGCGCGAGCATCGCAGCCTCTGCCTTGAAAGCTGACACGGGTTGCTGGCGCAGGACGCGGGGGAAATATCGGTGAAAGCCTTCGTTGTAGCGCGCGGTTACCGGGTCTTTGGGGGTGCCCACATAGCGGTGATGCACCAGAAGATGTTCGCTGCGAAAGTGGGAATAGAGCGCCATAGCAAGCAAAATATCGCCCAGCCACCTTTCAAACTTAGGCTTTTGGTGGGCCAGCTCGTGCGCGTAGGTAATGCCGATCGTGCCTGAAATCACGCCAACTCCGAAAAACAACGCGACCTTTTCTACGCCCCCCAAATGCCCTGTCGCGGTGACATACCACAGCACGCCATACACTGTGATAAATTGCAATGGCGCCCAGATAAGCGTCACTAGGCGGTACCAGAACAGCTCATCTTCGCTTGTCTCAAGGTCTGCGTTTTCGTTGTAGGTGCCAGCCAATGCGTCGATTGCGGAAAACAGATACCACGTCGCGATTGGCATCAGGATCACAGTCCAGCCGCCAAAGACCGCGCCGATCCACGCCAGCGGGATCAGCGCCAATGATAACCAGAATGGTGCTGCGCGTGCGATGCGGGCCATGTTCGTGTGGGACACGACGGGAAAGGATGTCATTGTGGTCTCCTGTTTGGCTGTAACATAGCGGGTTGCGCCCTTTGCTCAAACATTTCGTAGTGTCGCAACTGCGAGAGTGTAGGCCTTTTGCATCACGGTTGGCAGTGCGTCGGGGCTAAAAGTGTCGGCGGGGATGAATTGTCCACGATCGGGCAACGCATCAGGGGGCAGCCATGCCGTCTGGACGCGCAGAATCAGGTGGAAATGAGTGAAGGTGTGGCGCGCTTGGATATCAAGTTCCTGCCAATCCGCTGAAACAGGCTCTTGGTCCGTTGGCGCACCACCCCAGTCTGTCGTTGGCCAGCCGAGCATACCACCCAACAGCCCCTTGTCGGGTCGCGTTTCAAGCAACCACGCACCATCATCACGTCGCGCAATATAAGCGATGCCGTGGCGCGTTGGTTTCGGCTTTTTTGGCGTCTTTTTTGGAAGATTTCCTTGTTTGCCAGCCTCATGTGCTTTGCAGGCACTGCGCACCGGACAAATCCCGCAGGCGGGATTCTTGGGCGTGCAAATCGTGGCGCCTAGATCCATCACGGCCTGCGCGTAGTCGCCTGGGCGGACCTGTGAAGTGTGCCGTTTTGCAAACTCCATCAGCAAGGGTTTGGCAGCAGGCAGGGGCGTGTGATCATTGTAAAGGCGCGACATGACCCGTTCGACATTGCCGTCTAGGACTGTCGACGCTTTATCAAACGCAATCGCGGAAATGGCGGCTGCGGTATAGGGGCCGATGCCGGGTAATCCGATCAACGCGTCATAGGTTTGTGGGAATGCGCCGCCGTGATCGGCCACCACTGCGCGGGCGCATTTCAACAGATTTCGGGCGCGCGCATAATAGCCAAGCCCGGCCCATGCTGCCATGACATCTGCGTCCTTGGCTGCTGCCAAGGCGCTTACAGTTGGCCACAAGGCCATAAATCTTGTGTGATAGGCCCGCACAGCGGCAACGGTGGTCTGTTGTAACATTACCTCTGACAGCCAAACGGCATAGGGGTCCGGCAGATGCCCTGCTTTGCGCATCGCAGGCATCACGCGCCACGGCATTTCGCGGGCGTGGATATCGTACCAATCCAACAAGGTTTCGGTGATGTCACGCAATCTTTATGAGCCTTTAAGAGTGGTTTCTCTGGCGTTGACGCCTCAAGAGTTTAGATTAGTGCGTAACGATGAAACAACCACGCCCTCATAGCACAACGCGCGGATTCTCTCGTGCTGTTACCCTGATGCAAAAACGCATTCGCGGGGCAACCGAAACGCGTGGCTTTGCGCAAAGTCGCGTGTTGACCCATTGGGCTGAAATTGTCGGCGAAGCGACAGCGAAAATCGCGCACCCCGTTGATGTGGGCTATGCCCGTGGCGGGATGGGCGCTACGCTCACCGTGCTAACGTCGGGCGCGCAAGCCCCGATGTTAGAAATGCAAAAAGAACAAATTCGTGCCAAGGTGAACGCCTGTTACGGCTATAATGCCATCGCCCGTATCCGCATCACACAGACGGCGGCGACAGGATTTGCCGAAGGGCAGATGGCGTTTGATCACGGTGCGGCGACCCCGCGTGGCCCGAAACCCGAAGCGAAATCTGCAGCACAAGATCTTGCTGCCGCTGTAAAAAATGAATCATTGCGCGCGGCCCTCTCGGCTTTGGGCGCAAATGTCATAAGTAAACGCCCCTCCGATTCTTGACTCTGAAAGTAAACCTGATGAATAAATCTATCCTCTCTTCCGTCGCTGTTGTTGCTATTGTTGCCGTCGCTGGTGGCGCGTGGTTCATGAACCGCACCGCCGCGTCTGCACAATCGAGCGGAGCAACAGAGACAATGGAAGCGGCCCAGTTCGACATCATCGAAATGACCCAAGGCAATCCGGACGCATCTGTTCAAGTCCTTGAATATGCGTCCTACACCTGCCCGCATTGCGCATCTTTTCACGCTGATCAATATCAGCAGATCAAAGAAAATTACATCGACACTGGCTTGATTGGCTTCACCTACCGCGAAGTTTATTTTGACGCCCCCGGCCTTTGGGCGTCCATGGTAGCTCGTTGCGGTGGCGAAATGCGCTTCTTTGGCATTTCAAGCCTGCTGTATGAAAATCAGCAAGACTGGGCGCGTGGCGAAAGTGGCGAAGAGATCATCACATCACTGCGCAATATCGGCAAAGTCGCGGGACTGTCTGATGCTGAACTCGACGTTTGTTTGACCGACGAAGCAAAGGCGCAGGAACTGACGGGTTGGTATCGTTCCAACGCTGATGCGGACGATGTTCAGGGGACGCCGACGTTTCTAATCAACGGTGAAAAGTATTCCAACATGAACTACGCCGATTTTGCAGAAGTGCTTGGCGAAAAGCTGGCAGAATCCAACTGATGACACCACTTGCGGGCCTGAAGGTCGTTGAATTGGCCCGCATATTGGCGGGGCCATGGGCGGGACAATTGCTTGCCGATATGGGCGCTGAGGTCATTAAGGTCGAAGCGCCCGAAGGTGACGATACCCGTACATGGGGCCCGCCGTTCATTGAACACGGTGGCGAACGGTCGGCCGCCTATTTTCATGGCTGCAATAGGGGCAAAAAGTCTGTCGTGATCGATTTCCGCACCGATGAGGGCAAGGCGGCGTTGCTGCGGCTTCTGGTGGACGCCGATGTGCTGATTGAAAATTTCAAGGTTGGTGGACTTGCCAAATATGGGCTGGATTACGCAAGCCTGCGCGAAAGCCACCCGCGCCTGATATACTGTTCTATCACGGGTTTTGGTCAGGACGGACCGTATGCTGCGCGCGCTGGCTACGATTACATCATCCAAGGCATGTCAGGATTGATGTCCGTCACCGGCGATCCAGACGGCCAGCCACAAAAGGTTGGCGTTGCTGTGACCGACATTTTCACCGGTTTGTACGCGAGCAACGCGATTCTTGCGGCGGTTCACCAGCGCCATGGTACAGAGCGCGGGCAACATATTGATCTTGCGCTGCTTGATGTTGCAGTGGCGACCACGGCCAACCAAGCCATGAACTATTTGGCGACGGGCAAGTCGCCCGAACGTCTTGGCAATGCCCACCCCAATATTGTGCCCTATCAAGTGTTTGAATGTGGCGATGGGCATGTCATTATTGCCGTGGGAAATGACGGGCAGTTTCGTAAATTTTGCAGCGTTCTGGGTCTGGATGCGCTGGGCACTGATCCGCGTTTTGCGACCAATCCCGCACGTCTTAAAAACCGTTCGGTGTTAGTACCACTTCTGGCAGATAAGATGCTTTATTGGACAAAAGCAGATATTCTGACGACATGTGAAACCAAGGGCGTCCCTGCTGGACCGATCAACACGTTTGAGGATGTTTTTGCTGACCCGCAGGTGATAGCGCGTGGACTGAAACTTGACATACATGGTGCGCTGTCCGTGCGTCCGCCGATGCGATTTTCGGACGCGGACCTTGCGCTAGACCGGCCAGCGCCATCGCTTGGTCAGGATCAAGACATCATTGACGGGTGATCCCAAGGAGCGCCAATTTCGCGTCAAGAGGCCGCCAATCCAACAGGGCTAAACGCACTGGGAGCACGGTGACCTTCGTGCGGAAATTTTCTGGTAATCGCGTGGCATCTTTTTCGGTGGTGACCATTATCAGCCCATGCGACTTTGCCTCGGTTTCCAGGCGGGCCAGCAGCGCGTTGGTGAACGGTTGGTGATCGTCCAACGCCTCACTGCGCACAACATCCGCGCCGAGGGCTTTGAGTGTCGCAAAGAACTTTTCAGGATGGCCGATCCCAGCAAAGGCCAAGACGCGCAAACCGTCCCAAGGCATTTCCGTGGGCAGCGCGTCCAAGCGACCGTTCAAGCGCACACAGGACGGCGGTAAATCGGGTGCAAATGCGGCGCGTGCAGCGTTGGGCCCAATCGCCAACACGACGTCCGCACGTGCAAGACCTGCCTTGACTGGTTCGCGCAAAGGTCCCGCCGGAATGACGCGGCCATTTCCGAACCCTTTGACGGCATCCACCACAACGATGTTCAGGTCCTTGCGCACGCTCGGGTTTTGGAATCCGTCGTCGAGTAAGATGACGGTCGCGCCCGAAGCTTCGGCCGCCATCACGCCCTGCGCGCGATCTTTGGACACCCATGTTGGAGCGAACGCGGCAAGCAAAAGTGGTTCATCGCCCACGTCATTGGCCCGGTGGGTGGCCGTGTCGACTAGCACCGGGCCGTCCAGCGATCCGCCGTAGCCTCGGCTGACGATGTGTGGTTTTTGCCCAAACTCAGTCAACCGCTGCGTTAGCACGATCGCGGTGGGCGTTTTGCC
Organism: Octadecabacter arcticus 238; assembly: GCF_000155735.2. Taxonomy (GTDB): domain Bacteria; phylum Pseudomonadota; class Alphaproteobacteria; order Rhodobacterales; family Rhodobacteraceae; genus Octadecabacter; species Octadecabacter arcticus. The sequence goes on along the minus strand of NC_020908.1, from coordinate 4,397,167 downwards.
GGTTCCGCCAGCGTTGATATTGCCAATGCAGATGACAGGGACTGTTGCGAGGTGGGTCGGGCTTTGGCGCAGGCGCAATGCAGTCGCCGCGCCGTAAAGCGATCCCAAGGGCGATAAAACAGCGGCGATGACGCTGCGGTCTTGATGCCAAAATAGTGGTGGCCTCATCACGTGACCTCTGCGCTTTGCCGAGCATCCAACACGAGCTGGTTTATCGTTTCAGCGTTCTGGGTAATTTCAGACCATCCGGCCAATGCCATCCGTGCGGTTTGTTCCGGTGAGATCAGCACACCGACTGCGATCCCGAGCTCTGCTGCCGAACGGATTTCACGACTTGCCTGTGCCTGTGCCAACCGCGCGAACTGTGCCGCGTGTGGCGATTTGCGGGGGCCGTGAATAACGGCAGACCCCAGTGCAATTGGCTCAAACGGGGAGACTGCGCCACCAGCACTTAACGTGCCGCCGATAAATGTGAGCGGTGCAATCCGGTACCATAAGCCAAGTTCATCGTCCAAGTCCGCGACATAGGCCTGATGTTCTGGTTCAGGATCGTCACCTTGTGATCGAACACCAACCTTGAAACCAGCCTCGCGCAGAACTTGTGCGACGTCTGGGCCGCTGTCGATATCACGCGGGGTGATGAGGAGCAGGAGTCGGTGGTTTTTGCGGCCCGCCGTCAAATGCGCCGCGACAATATGGACAATTTCGGGTGTGGTGACACTTGCGGCAAACCAAAGTGGGCGCGCGCTTAACGCTTCGTTCAAGACCGTGAGTTCGTTTGCATCATAGGAAAGCGTCATCGGTTCTTCCAAAACAGGACCTGTCGCCAGGACCTTTTCGCGCGGTACCCCGCCACGGATCAAACGGGTGGCTGTCGCACCGTCTGCGGTCAGAACGCGATTGAATGGTAGAACTGCATTGCGTGAAGCGCCCAGCATCCACCGCGATCTGCCGGCAAAAAGCGTTGAATTGCGAGCGTTGATCATGGTCGCACCGAGGCCGCTTTTTTCGACGCAGCGCAACAGGATCGGGCGTACTGGGCCGCCGTTCCAGATCAGGTATTGTGGAACCCAATCTGCAAGAAACGCCCGCGCTTTGACGAGGCTATCATGCGGAATAGGGACAACATGAATGCCATCTGGAACCGGCGTCAAAAGTGGTAGAATATCAGCGCCAGCAGTGACCAGCACATCCATCGCTTCACTGTGTTCATGCAAACGTGTGGCCAACGACAGGGTCGTGATGACTTCGCTCTTGTCACCGCAATGAATCCAAATCACCGACCAGTACCTCGCTTAGTCCAGCTCTTCGGTGGGGGATGTTTCTGCCTCCTCGTCGCGCAAGCGGTGAATGTGGGCGATGAAATAGCGCATGTGGGCATTGTCCACGGTCTTTTGTGCTTCGGACTTCCATGCGTTGAACGCCGAATCGTAATCAGGGAACATCCCGACGACGTGGATATCATCAACATTCTTAAATGCGTTCTTGGTCGGGTCGACGAGTTCGCCACCAAAGACGAGGTGAAGACGCTGGGACATGGGGCACCTATAGGTTGAAGATGGAGGCTAAAATTTGTTGCACCAACCCTATGGCGTTGGCCTCACAGGGTAAAGGTGGGTAAGCTGCTCAGGCGAGGGCTGCGACCAGTTTCGAGTGAATTCCTCCAGCCGCGACCATGCCGTTGATCTGCGGGTGCGGATTGTTGAACACGGGCGTTAAGCCTTTTTGATCACTCACACCGCCGCCCGCTTCAGTCACGATCAACGCGCCAGCCGCAACGTCCCATTCCCACGTCGGGCGCAGCGTGAGCATACCGTCAAACTGCCCCTCGGCAACGAGGGCAAGGCGGTAGGCCAATGAAGATCGAAACGTGCGTTTGAACGGCGGCACAGCACCGGCCCAATATTTGGGATTAATGTTTGGCTTTGACGACAGTACCGTCGCGGTTTCAATCTGTTTGTTGGGGAGCGCGTTGATTGGCGTGCCATTTAGCGCCGCGCCTTGGCCCAGGGCAGCCGTATACATTGCGTCGCGCATGGGCAGATAAATCACGGCCGCTGTGACGACACCGCCCTTGGCTATCGCAATCGAATGCGCCCAGTCCTTGCTGCCTTCAATGAAAGCGCGCGTGCCATCGATAGGGTCGATAATGAACTGATATTCGGTTGAAAGCCGTGCTGCACTGTCTTCGCTTTCCTCAGAGAGCCATCCGTAGTTGGGCCGCGCGGATTGAAGATCGGCAGACAGTTGGCGATTCACGTGCAGGTCGGCCTCGGTCACGGGGCCCTGGCCATCGGACTTTTCCCAGACGTCCGGTGAAGCATTGAAATAGCCGCGTGCGATGTCGCCCGCAGCCCTCGCCGCATCAAGTAAGAGGTCAAGGTCTTTAGGCACCAGCAAGCGTCATTCTGTCGATCATCAAGCTCGGGATGACGCGGCTGATGTGCGTGCGGGCATCGTTGGCAGGGATGATCCGCGCCAGCATGTCGTGCAGATTGCCCGCAACTGTGCATTCATTGACGGGATAGGCGATTTCACCGTTTTCGATCCAGAAGCCTGACGCGCCGCGCGAATAATCGCCTGTGTTAGCGTTGATGGTGGATCCGATCATGGACGTGACCAGCAGGCCGGTGCCCATATCGCTGATCATCTGTGCAGGACTTTGCGTGCCTTGCGTCAGCGTCACGTGCGACACAGATGGTGATGGTGGGCCAGATGTACCGCGAGACGCGCTACCGGTGCTGTGAAGTCCCAGTTTGCGTGCCGTAGCGAGGTCGAGAGTCCAGCCCGTCAGCACCCCGTCTTCAATGATTTTACGCTCGGACGTTGGCAGCCCTTCGCCGTCAAACAGCCGCGATCCGGAAACGCGGGCACGGTGCGGGGTTTCGATCAGGTCAATGCCTTCGGGCAAAACACGTTCGCCCAAGTTGTCGCGCAGCCAAGATGATCCGCGTGCTATCATCGCACCATTGCTGGCGGACAAAAGATGCCCGATCAGTGAGCTTGCGATGCGTTCATCAAACAGGACAGGATAGGTGCCAGTTTGGGGCTTGCGTCCACCGCGCCGCGCGACGGCGCGTTCGCCCGCGATGCGGCCAATTTCAGCGGCGTCGCGCATATCAGAAAGATGAATGCGGCTGTCGTAGTCATAATCGCGCTCCATCCCCGTGCCAGTGCCGGAAATGGCAACCGAACTCAGCGAATGGCCGGTGCTTTCGTAGCCGCCGGAAAAACCGTTCGTCGCCGCAAGATGCACCTGACGACGCCCATATCCAGCAGATGTTGACTGGACTTGTGCAACGCCCTCAACACCTTTCGCCGCGGCCTCTGCGGTGCGTGCCTGTTCTTCCAGCCAAGCTGGATCGGGTTCTGGCCCGTCGTCGACCAAATCCAGTCGTGCGGGATCAATATCCGTGGCCAATTGCGCCACGTCCGCGATCCCAGCGTATGGGTCTTCGGGGGCCTCGTTCGCCATAGCTACAGCGCGCGCGGCCATTTCTTCGATGGTGCGGTCTGACGTGTCGGATGCGGAAACATTGGCCGATCTGCGGCCCACGAAAATGCGCAATCCGATGTCCGTCGCTTCGGATCGTTCGGCCTGTTCCAGCACCGAGTTGCGCACATCAATGGACACAGACGTGCCAGCGACGGCAACGGCGTCAGCACTATCAGCACCTGCGGCTTTGGCGGCATCAATCAATTGGTGGGTCAGATCGTCGAGCGACTTTGTCATTGGAGTTCCTTTGGTCGCCACATTCAGTCGACGCATTTCTGGCGTAGGCAAGTTTGCCACGTAGTTGAGGTAGTCACAGTTTGGGCAGCCTGCAAGTGCGAGCCGCCCCATACGTCGGTTATCGCAGGCGCTGGCCGTTCGCCAACACATGACCTTCGCTGTTCACTTCAATCACGCTTTCCAGCATGTCGTCACCGACAGTTGTGGCGAACATGCCCATCATCATGCGGGGCATCATCAGGTCGCCTTCGGGGATCAGACCCATTGCGACGAGCGTATCCATCAGCGCGTTGGCACCATTCAGGTTTACAGTGACCGCGCCTTCGGGACGGGCGATGCCTCGAATTGTCAGAAAGTCGGTCCAATCAAACGTCATGGCACCTGTTGCAGTCGCCTCGGTGCCGACGGCTGCAATTCGCAGGTTTTCGATCGTCATCTCATCGATCTGGATTGGTGGCGGGCCGAACAATTGCGACAAGGCTGCAAAATCCAGCAGGTCCATGCCGTTGGTGCCCATGCCTGTGACGTCGAACGAAATTTCAGCCGGATCGCGGGGCAACTGGGATGACGGGTCAAACATGTTCCAGATCGCATCGCCAATGGTGATGCCGGACAAGCCCGTCGCGACGCGGAAATCTTGCGGAGCATCCGATGCGTTCAGCGGCACGTCATAATCCAAACTGATCGCGTCGATGCCAAATTCCAGATCGCCTGGAAACATCATGGGGTTGTTCACTACCACGGCAAATTCCGACGAGTCGCCGCTCATTGCGAGGCCATCTTCGTTGAATCTCAAATCGAAGACCTGCGGACCAGTCGATGTATTCTGATTGCTCAGCAGTTCACCATCCTGCATCGTCACGGCACTGGATGAACTGCCTTCACCAGTGCTTTGCAACGCGACAGATAGCCCGTCACGCAATGCCGCAGACAGGTTCATCACATCAGACCCACCCACAGGCAGCGTCGCTTCGATGGCAGATGTTATCGGCAAAGTTGTTTGCGTGGTCCGAGACGAGACGTTGTCGCCACTGACGGTGAAATCAACATTCGTGGTGCCAACCTGTGAAGCAGCGGTGTAGGTAATCAAGTTGCCTTCTGTGACGCGCGTGGTGCCCGTCCAGTCCGTTAGGGTCATCAATCCCTCAACCTTCATGTCCTCAACCGTGGCGTCATCAACGGAAATGTCACCGATCACGATCTGAATGTTTTGGCCGTTGCTTTCGTAGGAAATGTCACCCTGTTCACCGGACGCCGTGACAGTGTAACCATCATGGGTCATCTTAGCCGTGGCGCTGAAGCTGCCTTTACCCGGTGCGCCGCCTGCAACCGAAATTGACATAGGGGAGGGGTAACTGATCGTGACCGTGCCATTGCTGTTTTCAGTCATCATGACGCTATCGGTCTTGATCTGAAAGCTGGCGACGCCTTGCGGCAGGATCACGTTGATCTCTGGATTGTTCAGCTGGTCGCCGGAGATATCGCCGCTCAATGTTGCACCGATTGCGCCATAAAGTGCCTGTTGGTTGGACCAAACATCAGCGGCATTAACATCGGCCAAAGCGGGTGCTGCGAGGGCGGTGGAGAGGGCGATGAAACTCGTCGCCAAGCGGTACGTCATAGGCTGTCTCCTAACGGATGTGCGGCGCCCGAACGATTCGGACGCCGCGAAAGACTTCTTATTATGTAGCTCTAGCGAAGCCGTTGCCCATTGGCGAGAACGTGACCTTCGGCGTTAACCTCAATCGTTGATGTCAGCATGTCATCGCCAACAGGTGTCGCAAACATGCCCAACATCATCCGTGGCATCATCGCCTGATCTTCTGGAATGAGACCCATCTGGATCAATTTGTCCACCAACCCATTGACGCCATTGATGGCAAAGTTTGCCTGACCTTCGGGGCGGGGAAAACCATCGAAGGTTTGGAGATCTGTGTTGTCGAATGTGAACGCACCGTCGCCTGTAATTTCGGCACCCGCGCCGCGTACGGTCAGCTCGGTAATTTGAACGCCTTTCACTTCACCGGGAATGTCGGACATCATGGCAGCTTCCTGCTGGGCAGGGTCGAGGAAATCAAAGAACGGCGTGACCTGTGCATCAACCGCAAGTGCGACTGTCAGCGGATCACGCGGCATAAATTCCGCTGGATCGACGATATTCCACAATGTTTCACTGATAGCGAAGTCAGTTAGATTAAAGGCCAAGCGTGCGTCGCGTGGGCCATCTTCGCCTTGGCTCAGCGGGATCAAGAATTCAAAGCCGTATTTGGCCAACGACGCCTGAAGCGGGAACGGGATTTCGTTGGGAATCGACAGGCTGACGTCGATACCGCGGGATTCACCGCGATAGGCCGCCCCGTCGACATCGATTGAAAATTCAAGGCCGCCACCCTCGATGGTCGCAGCGCCCGAACCGGCGTCGTCTGCGACATCAAAGTCAAAAGAATAAGCGGTTTCACCGAAGGAATAGCCACCCTCCATTGCCAGTCCGTCAACGAAGGGCGGCATTTCCGCGTCAAAGTCCATGTCGATCGGGGTGACAATGTTGGCAAACATCGCAAGGTCGGCGATATCGCCATTGGCCTTGATGACGCCGCCGCCGTCGATTTCGTTGAAATGTGCGTCGATATCCAAGGCCCCGACGTTGAACGCATAGGCAATGTGGGTCAGCGTATCTTGGCTTACTGAATAGGTGCCGGACAGATCAAGCATGGCAATCGCAAGATCCACGACTTCAACGTCCATCGACTGACCGCCCTCAATGCTGTCGACGCGCATCCCGTAGCTGTCGGCGGTGACATCATAGATCATAGCGTCGGGAACGCCGGACACTTTCAAAACCATGTCCGATTGCGACACTGTCACATTCACTGTTGCTGGATCGCCGTATTCAGGCGTGAGATCGACCGTGATCGGGTAGCTGGTGCCCATCGTGATGTTCACTGTGCCGTCACCGTTTTCGGTCAGGGCGATATCGCCGAGGGCGGCCACTATGGATGCTTCCTCATCCGACATTTCAATTTTCACGTCGGAAACTGTCAGCGTGCCGCCTGACATGTCTTCGCCGCCGGTTGTGAATCCTTGTCCATAGACGGCCATTTGGTCGGTCCAATTATCCCAAACCTGTTGGGCCGTGACATCGGCGTATGCGGTCGTGCCGCACAATATGGCGGCGATAATGGCTGAATGACGAATGCTTTTCACGATAACCTCCTGCTTAAAATTACTAGACAGAGCTTTTCAAGTCTTCGCGCGCGGGTCAAGGTCAGGAAAACGTGACGGAGTGCAGCAGACTTGCCCCAAACGTGCAGTTTTTTGAAAGGGCGACAGATGTATATGAAAGACAAGGTTGTTTTGATAACAGGGGCCAGTCGAGGCATTGGGGCTGCCAGTGCGCGGGCTTTCGCCGACGCGGGGGCAAAGGTGGCCTTGGTGGCGCGATCAACAGCGCAGATTGAGAAATTGGCAGCAGATATTGGCCCCAACGCCATCGCAATTTCGTGCGATGTGTCGTCGTTTGGCGATGTTGTGGCGGCTGTTGCAAAGACCGAAGATGCGTTTGGACCGCTAGATATTTTTATCGGCAATGCGGGGTCACTGGACCCGATCAGTCATCTGGCCGACGCCGATCCCGACGTTTGGGGCAAAACCATCGACGTGAACCTGAAAGGCGTGTTCAACGGAATGCGTGCAGCCATGCCCGAAATGATCAAGCGCGGCCAAGGCACCATTATTACAGTTTCATCCGGCGCAGCGCATGGCCCAGTTGAGGCTTGGTCGGCGTACTGTGCATCCAAAGCCGGAGCCTATATGTTGACGCGGTGTGCTGACAAAGAAGCCCGCGAAAAGGGTCTGCGCATCATGGGACTGTCCCCCGGTACCGTCGCGACTGACATGCAGCGCGAGATTAAGGCGTCCGGCATCAACCCCGTGAGCCAACTTGAATGGTCCGACCACATCCCCCCCGAATGGCCTGCGCAAACGCTTGTCTGGATGTGTAGCGCCGATGCGGATGAATTCTGCGGCACTGATGTTTCTTTGCGCGAAGACGACATTCGCAAACGTGTTGGCCTGATATGATCACTTCTGATACGATCGACGGCCAGCTGACCCTGACGATCAACCGCCCAGACAAAGCCAACGCGCTTACCGAAGCGATGTTGGCTGAACTGGCTGACATCATCGCCGAAACGGATGCCCGGGTGCTGGTTTTGACGGGTGCTGGCAAAGTGTTCAGCGCCGGAGCGGACCTTGACGATGTGCGGGGCGGCACCCTCGCGACATCGCCGGAATGGGAACGCCTGTCGTCTGCCGTGGTGAATTTCACGGGCCTCAGCGTCGCGGCGATGAACGGGTCGTGTGCGGGTGGGGCGCTGGGCATGGTTTTGGCGTGCGATCTACGCATTGCTGTGCCAACCGCCAAGTTCTTTTACCCAGTCATTAAAATGGGTGTGCTACCACAGCCGTCTGACCCTGCACGCCTGCGCGACCTTGTCGGTCCATCAGCCGCCAAGCGCATCCTGCTGACTGGGGCGCGGATCACGGTGGATGAGGCGCTGGCCCTTGGTCTTCTGGACCAAGTCAGCGCTACTGATTTGACGTCCGATGTCGAAATACTGACTGCCCCCGCCCGCGCAGCCGATCCGGCACAGGTTACGGCGATCAAAGCGCTCATAGGTTGAACTGAGCCGTTTTCGAAGTGCCAGTTTTCATAGGGCTAAACGTGGTGTAAAGGGCGGTATGAATGACCTTTTGAACACCACCCTTGGTTATATCGCCACTGCTTATGAGGTCGCGTTTGTTTGGCTTATCAATCCGGCGAATTGGGTACAATTTGCGCTGTTGGTCGGTGCGTATCTTGTCGCGGTATTCATTACGCGCAAGCTGAACCCACGGCTGACGAAATTGTTGACGCCGGCGCAGGACAACTTTTCGATGCTGTCACATGCCCGCCGCTTTATTTTGGTGTTCATGCCGTTGTTGTTGCCATTGTTGGCGTTCGGTCTAACGGCGATTGGCGAACAGATCACGCGGTCCATTTTTGGATCGGGCGAGGTTATCGCGTTCGGCAAGCGCGTGTTCTTGTTCCTCGCGGTACGCGCTTTCGTGCGCGATATGCTGAGCGATACACTGTTGAAACTGATCGGAAGAACCGTTTTGATCCCGATGGCGGCAATTTATGCGCTGGGGTTTCTTGATCCGGTTCTGTTTTGGCTTGGAGCGACAATCATTCCGCTCGGCAATATGTCGTTTTCGCTTCTGGGTCTGCTGCGGTTTCTTGTGGTGGCGACGATCATGTTCTGGCTGGGGCGTTGGTCCAACGATCAAAGCACGTCAATTATTAGCAAACAGGAAATGCGCCCAGCGACCCAGCAACTGGCCGTCAAAGCGACCGAGATTGCGATTTTTGGAGTAGCTTTCTTGGTTGTGATGAATATCGCGGGTGTTCCCCTCACATCGCTGGCGGTTCTGACAGGAGCGTTGGGTGTTGGTATCGGTTTTGGCCTGCAGAAAATCGCGTCGAATTTCGTATCTGGCGTGATCCTACTGCTTGAAGGGCAAGCGACTGTCGGGGATTACGTCGAACTCGACGGAGGAGAGGCGGGCACCATTGTAAAAATGACAGCCCGCGCGGCCATTCTTGAAACATATGACGGCAAATGGATCGTCGTTCCCAACGAAGATTTCATTGTGACACGGGTCATCAACTATTCGGATTCCGGGTCTGCGAACCGTTATGATGTGGCCTTTTCTGTTAGCTACGACACCGATATCAACACAGTGACTGGCATTGCTTTGCCCGCTGTCGCAGCCTTGGATTTCGTGCTCGACGCGCTGATGCCGCCAGACATTGAACTGGATGGGTTTGGCGATAATGGCATTGATTTTATAGTTGAATTCTGGGTAAGTGGCATTGATGATGGACGCTTCAAATACCGAAGCCACGTGCGATTTGCGGTCTGGAATGCGCTTAAGAACGCTGGCATCGAAATTCCGTTTCCGCAACGAGTTGTCGAAATCAAAGGCGGTTTTCCCGCAGGAGTAAGCGAATGATTGATGCCCTGATTATCGGTGGTGGTCCGGCAGGACTGATGGCCGCAGAAGTGCTTTCAGCGGCGGGGCATAGTGTGACCATCACTGATGCGATGCCGACCGTGGGGCGCAAGTTTCTGATGGCTGGAAAGTCTGGCCTGAACCTCACAAAGGCTGAAGATTTCGGGACCTTCCAAACGGCCTATGGCGAATCGAAGGCGATCTTGAAGCCGATCCTATCGGCGTTCGGCCCAGACGACGTAAGCGCGTGGGCGGAAGGTTTGGGTCAAACGGTCTTTACCGGCACCACAGGCCGCGTGTTCCCAACGAAGATGAAGTCCTCGCCACTGCTGCGCGCATGTCTCGCGCGGTTGACCGAGCAGGGCGTCACCATCCAAACGCGTTGGCGCTGGACCGGTTGGACCAAAGATGACACCGGTGATGTGGCAACGTTTGATACACCGGATGGTCCGGCGACGATTTCTGCGAAAACCACGATCCTCGCGATGGGCGGTGCCAGCTGGAAACGGTTGGGGTCGGACGGGCAATGGGCAGGGCATTTACTGGATGCTGTCGCACCGTTCCAACCTGCTAACGTAGGATTCACCGTCCCATGGTCTGATCATATGACGCAGCATTTCGGCGCCGCTGTGAAGGGGTGTGAGATGCGGGCGGGCGACTTGACCTCACGGGGTGAGTTCGTGGTTTCCTCCAAGGGGATTGAGGGCGGCGGTATCTACACAGTGTCCGCCGCGATCCGTGACGGCGCATCGTTGGTGTTGGATCTTTTGCCAGACATGTCGGTTGCGGACATCACTGCGAAACTGCGCGATCCCAAGGGTAAACAATCCATGGCAAATACGCTGCGCAAGGCGCTGAAACTGAACCCAATAAAACGCGCACTGTTGAACGAATTTGGCCATGATAGTGGGCTTTCATTGGCAGAGACGATCAAAGCTCTGCCATTTCCACCGATGAGTCCACGTCCCATCGACGAAGCCATTTCAACGGCTGGTGGTGTGCGGTTTGATGCGCTGACGGATGATTTGATGCTGAAGTCGCGGAACGGGGTCTATTGCGTTGGCGAAATGCTCGATTGGGAGGCCCCAACTGGGGGCTATTTGATCACCGCATGCCTTGCGACGGGCCGCCATGCGGGACTTGCCGCCGCACGTCAGCTTCAAACGTCCCAGCCTTAGACGTCGTAATAGTCGCGGTACCAATCGACGAAGGCTTTTACGCCAGTGACAACATCTGTCTTTGGTGTGTAGCCGGTCAGCTTTTGCAACAGCGCGCAGTCGGCCCAAGTTGCGGGCACGTCGCCGGGCTGCATATCCATGAAGTTCTTCGTCGCAGGCTGACCCAGTGCTTCTTCAATCGCGTCGATGAAGTCCATCAACTGAACCGGCTCGCCGTTGCCGATGTTAACGATCCTGTGTGGCGCGACGGGCGACAGGCTGTCGCCGATCGGCACGTCGTCCAATCGTTCCGGGACGGCGTCCAGCAACAGGTGAATTCCGCGCACGAGGTCGGTCACATAGGTGAAATCGCGGCTCATGTCGCCGTGGTTGTAGACGTCGATCGGATCGCCATTAAGAATGGCCTTGGTGAACTTGAACAGCGCCATATCGGGGCGCCCCCACGGGCCATAGACCGTAAAGAACCGGAACATTGTCGTCGGAATGTCGTAGAGGTGGGCATAACTGTGGGCCATCACCTCGTTTGATTTCTTAGTCGCGGCATAAAATGACATCTGCGTGTCGGCTTTATCTGTCTCGGCGTATGGCATCTGCGTGTTGGCACCATAGGCGGACGACGTGGACGCCAGCAGAAGGTGCTTCACCGGCGTCGCACGCACCGCTTCGAGCAGATTGAAAGTGCCGATGATGTTGGCGTCAATGTAGGATCGTGGTTCATCAATTGAATAACGCACGCCAGCCTGACCCGCCAAATGCACGATGAAATCAGGCTTTTCAGCCGCGACGAGGTCCATCAGAACGCCATCTGCTTCCAAGCGATCATTGACTGCTCGAAAACTGCCGGATTGCAGAAGGTTGGCCAGCCGCCGTTCTTTCAAGCGCACATCGTAGTAGTCGGTCATGGCGTCAAGCCCGATGACGTCGAAGCCTTCTGCCAGGAGGTGTTTGCACAGGTGATAGCCGATAAAGCCCGCTGATCCGGTCACGAGGACTTTGGGCATCATGCGTCTCCGCTTTTGGATGGTTCCAAAGGAGCTCGTCCGATGGAAATATAGGCGTCAAACCCAGCGCGCTTGGCGTCTTTGTTGGAATAGATGTTGCGCAGGTCGGCCATGCGCGGAGTTGCCATGTGTTTTGCCATGCGTTTCAGGTCAAGCCCGCGAAATTCATTCCATTCCGTCAGGATCACAACGAGATCTGCATTGCGCGCCGCCTTGTAGGCATCTTCAACCCAGTTCACGCTGGGCAACAGGGCCTCCCCTTCGTGGCGGCCTTGTGGGTCGGTCACGCGTACCTTTGCACCACCGCCAACCAACGCTGGGATGATCGTCAGTGCAGGTGCGTCGCGCATGTCATCCGTGTTGGGTTTGAACGTGACGCCCAACACCGCGATAACCTTACCGTTAAAGCTGCCATCACACAGGTCGAGCAGCTTATCGACCATGCGGCGCTTCACCTCGTCGTTGACCTTGATCACGGCCTCGGTGATTTGCATTGGGACGGCGTGTTCTTGGCCCATACGGGCGAGTGCTCTGGTATCTTTCGGAAAACAAGACCCGCCATAGCCTGGGCCTGCGTGCAAGAACTTGTTACCGATGCGCCCATCCAGACCCATACCCTTGCTGACTTGTTTGATGTCGGCACCGGTTCGTTCGCAGAGCGCCGCAATTTCATTAATAAACGTGATTTTCGTTGCGAGAAACGCGTTGGCCGCATATTTGATCATCTCTGCGCTTTCCAGATCGGTGATGACGACGGGGAAGTCGCGCAGGAAGAGCGGGCGATAGACGTTGTTCATGACCTCGCCCGCGCGGTCGGTTTGCACGCCGACCACAACGCGATCAGGGCGCATGAAATCATCAATCGCAGCGCCTTCGCGCAGAAATTCTGGGTTGGATGCCACGTCGAAATCCAGGTCAGGATTGGCCTTGTGGACGACCTGTTTGACCTTGCGATTGGTGCCAACGGGTACCGTCGATTTGGTGACGATGACTGTGTAGTTTTTCGCCGCGAGCGCAATTTCTTCGGCAACAGCCATCACGAACGTTAGATCGGCGTGACCGTCACCGCGACGGGTTGGTGTGCCGACTGCGATGAACACAGCTTCTGCGCCGTCGATGGCCGATGCCAGATCCAATGTGAATGACAGACGACCCGCCTCGACGTTTTTGGCCATTAAGTCTTCAAGTCCGGGCTCATATATTGGGACTTCGCCGGCTTCTAGCTTGGCAATCTTGGCTGGGTCTTTGTCCACGCAGACAACATCGTGTCCGAAGTCTGAGAAACACACACCTGACACAAGGCCAACATAACCCGTTCCGATTACTGCAATTTTCATGGCCAACCCTAACTTACTTTTTCCGTTGCATAACGTAGCGTGCTGACGAGCGACCAGTCCAAATTTCAAGCACGGCGAAAGTGCGTGCGGGATGTGCTTCTAACGCCTCAACACGCGGCGCAGTGTTTGCCAAATGATCGTAGCGTCAAAGCAGACCGACGCATGGCGCTGATAGATCAGGTCGAGCGCGGCTTTGCGTGGGATGCAGCGGGTGGTGTAGATAGTTTCGGTCTGTGCAGGCGTCTTGGCGCTGGCGATCAAGCGTTCTTCGTGACGGTGATAGTGTAGCGACGCGAGGCCAGTGACACCGGGGCGGGACTGCAGGACTCGCTCATAGAGCTGGGGGAAAGCGGCGGTGTATTGGCGCAATGGGGGCCGCGGACCAACGAAGTCCATGTCCCCGCGCAGCACGTTTATGAACTGGGGCAATTCATCAAGCCGATAGCGGCGAAGTTTCTGACCAATCGGGGTAATTCGGTTGGATTTGTCGCCACCTGTGACACCCCTATTTTGGTCATGTGGCACATTGGACATGGTGCGAAACTTGATGAGATTAAACGCCTGGTCAGGTGTCTTCATCCGCTCTGCCACATAGAAAACGGGCCCACCGTCACGCCATAAAATAGCGATCGTGATGCCGATAATGATAGGCGCTGTCACAATCAGTCCGATGAGAGCAAGGAGGATATCAAAGACGCGTTTCATCGGGTTGGCCCCCCACCATTTGTCGGACCATTGCATCTTCGGGATCGCCATATTCTTGAAAGTTAACAAAGCTTTGCAGCTTATCTGTTGATAGGGTCACGCGATGTGAAATGCCGTTGGGGGCGGGCATGTCGACCCATGTCAGCTGGGGTATGTGATGGGTCTTATAAGCGCGCAGCATGTCATCAAGCGAGACAGGTTGCGGGTGGGCGACATTTATCATGCGCAGGGGGCCGTTGTGGGGCGTTGAAAGTGCGCACACAACGTCGAACAGGTCTCGCGGTGCGATGTAGGACAGTAGCGCTGCGGTGCCATCGGGAAACCGATGCAACGGCATGGGCGTGCCTGCCCTAACATGGTCATTGGCGGCCGCGCTCAACGCATCAGCGCCGACAATGTTACCGATACGAAGAATCGTTATGGCAGGCGATGTTGAAGTGGCAGCAATACGGTGCGCAAATTCTTCCATCTTGGATTTACTGACTCCGTAAGGTGTGATCGGCCGGAGGGGATCATTTTCGTCAAAGGACGTGTCGCCGCCTGCTCCGTAGACAGCGGCAGATGACGCGAGAACCACATGGGCGACGCCAGTGTCGACGGCTTTGACCAAGAGGTCTTTTACGAAACGAACATTTATGTCGCCTAACAGTTTTTCATCAGTTCCGGTGTAGCCGATCATGTTGATCAGCGTGACGCCCTGCACAAAGACAGAGTCAGTCGCGGAACCGTCAAAGGCACCGGACCATTGAACATCGGTCAAGTTTGTCCGTGACTGTGTCCGCCATCCCAAGCCCGCACGCGCCGCACAACACGCTAGAATTGTGCCCAGTTTGCCGTTTGCGCCAACCAACGTTGTATTCACTCCAAAGGCTTTCTGTATCCGCAGGCTAAGGGTATGGCATATCTCACACCCTCAACTTCCGAGTTTAATATTTGTCGAGATTAGGGTTGCAGTATTGCTGAATACAATGTCAGAACTCAACCATTACAAGAATTTTTGGTAACTCCCAGGGACCCCATCGGATATCGGGTTTTGTGTTGCCCTTGCGACGTTAGAGCCCAGCGATGATCTGTTGTGGTGATAGGGTGAGTGTTTCGAGGATATTGCCCCCGTGTTTTCTGACCGTCGAGATGACGGATCTGATGTCAGCGAAGACCTGCGCGCCCTCGAGGGTGCGGAAAGTTCCCGAGATTTTCATGCGCAACTTCATCATGCGCAGGTCCCGTTCGGCCTGATTGTTGGTGAAGGGAACTGTGAAGTCCGTAAGGAACCTTAGGACGTCATCACGGTAGTCGCGCAAGCGGACCAGAAGGTTATGGCCTGGCCGCCTGGCTTTTCGGCCTCGCGCACCAGTGCGTCTAGCCAGTGGGTCTTGTCGCTCATGGAAGGCGAGGCCCTCGGTGAGGATTGCCATGTATTTGGTGAGGATGCCGTGGTGAACCGACGTGGGGAGTTCGGTCTCGCCTCGCCCCTGAGCCGCGCACTTGAGCTGATTGGCGCTGTTGCGCAGCACGCTCATCGCGCACGCCCACGGCTCCTTTTCGATTTCTTCGATGGCCTTGAGTTCCCGTAAATGATGCGCCCCGCACAGGGCGTGCGCGTCCACCCCACTCATATGGGCGTAATAGGACTTCCAGTGGTCATGAACAATTGTCCCGCCGGTCAGGAAGGATGGAACAGCACCGCGCTTGGCGCTGATGCGATAATGCGTGAAGGCGAGATCGCTGATTGAGTGCAGCCAGTGCAGCTTACCAGCAACACGAAGTCCGGTCTCATCCAGATGCCGAACGCCGCCTTCATTGAGCCGGGCCAGAATGTGTTCGACGACGCCACCCAAGGTACGCGCTGTGCCGTTCACCCAGTTGGTCACGCTGGCCGCGCATAGGCTGGTGGCACCAAACAAATCACGCAGGAGTTGGCAGACCCGATCCTCGGGGATCAGCTGCTGAACATTGCAGTAGACCGCCGCCGCCCGAATGCGCTTACCGTATTGCACGTGTGCATTCACGCCATCGGGAAAGGTGGCTGTCGTCGTGGCTCGGCAATAGCCACAACAATAAATCGCTGCCTGATGCTCTGTGACCTCCAGACGCGGCACCGGTATGTCATAAACCTGACGCCTCTCCACCGCCTTGATCATCCCAGCCGTCAAGCCATGCTGACAGGTGCCACAGGCCTCAGCCTCATGTCGCTCCACAAAGTCAGGCGTTGCGGTCTGACGTAGGGTGTCGCCTCGGTGGCCAACTTAGCCACCACTTTTCTTACCGGACTTACCACGCAGGCTACGCGGTACCGGCTTCTTCAACCCATCACTCGAAGGCGGCTTGCTGCTATTACTGCTGTTCTTGGCCAACTGACGCCGCAGATCCGCATTCTCTTGCGCCATGCTCGCCAACGCGGCTTCCAACTCGGCGATCCAGCGCTGAGCCGTGGCAAGGGGTTGTTCAAGAGCAGTAACTTGGTCCATTCCACCAATGATTCAGAGAAATCGTCACAGCGCCACGAAATTCAGACCACAACAGAAAATTCATGCGCCTAATGGCTAAGGAGACTCACATCAAAACTGACAAAAACCCGTTATCGGCTGGGGTGCTTGGGAGTTACGAATTTTTAAGTGTATTATACTCCTGCGCCTGAATTGACCTGACGATTTTGGGCCTGCGATTCACTTCGTCGCATGGCCAAAGGCGGTTCAGTCTGTATTTTGAGTTTATGAGCAAGCAATACAAAACAGTCTCCTTATCCGACGAGCAGCGCATAGCACTTGAAGCGCTTTGCCGCCGCCGCAAAGTTGACGCCCTTGTTTGGAAACGGGCGCGCGCGTTTCTTCTTTTGGACGCAGGAGAAGACGCCGGAACGGTTTGCCGGATTTTGGATATTGGCCCGACAGTTTTGACGGAGTGGCGATTTGCCTTTGCCGGTGTGGGACTATCGTTTTTCGGTCTGAAGGACTACAGCCAGCGTCAGGGTCATTTGTCCGTCGTGCAAGAGCAGGCGGTGAGAGCCCATTTCACCGCGCAGCCTGCCCGCAATGCCGATGAGGTCTGTGCCTATGTTCTAGCCGAGTGCGACCAAAACTACAGCACGTCGGGAGCCGCCAAGCTGATGCGCCGCCTGGGGTTCGCGTATAAGAAACCACAATTACTGCCTGCACAGGCCGATGAAGCCAAGCAGGCTGCGTTTATTGCCAAATATGAGGCCCTGATGAACGGGTTGGCCGCAGATGAGATGGTTGTCTTTTCGGACGCTGTCCACCCCGAACACCAGAGCCGCCCCGCCCATGGTTGGTTCCCCAAGGGACAAAAGACGGCCCTGAAGGCGACATCAGGGCGCAAGCGGCTCAACATTCAGGGCGCGCTTGACCTTGAGACTTTCCAGTTCACCTTTGTGGAAGGCGAGAAGATCAATGCCCAGACAACCCGACAGATGCTGGAAAAGTTGGAACGCAACAACCAAACCAAGACGGCCATCCACGTCTTTGTCGACAATGCCCGCTATCATCATGCCAAGATACTACAGCCATGGCTGGACAGCCCAGAACGTCGGGTGAAGTTGCATTTCTTGCCAGCATATGCCCCGCACCTCAACCCGATCGAGCGTCTTTGGGGTGTTATGCACAAATGGGTCACCCACAATCGGCACTATGCAACGTTCAACCAATTCACAGAGGCCATTTTCGACTTCTTCCGCAAGACCCTGCCAGAAAAATGGCCAGAGTTTCGCGACACCGTCACCGACAACTTCCGCGTCATATCGCTCAAGGAATACAAAGTGATTTGAGGGGAAAACCTCAGGTCAATTCAGGCGCGGGAGTATAGTATAATGGTTGCCGCGATTTCTGCGACCTCTGTTGCCGCGCAAGATGATTGGCGGGCAAACTACACCCTGTATGGTACGCCCGGCATAATCGATATGCCGTCAGCCGTGGCACCGGCAGATGCTGAGCTTTCGGCAACCATTGCGGCCTTTGGTGAGACGCAGCGTGCGACATTTTCGTTTCAGGTCTTGCCGCGTGTCACAGGTAGTTTTCGATACTCATTGATCGACACCTACGACCGTAGTTTTGATTTGCAGTATCAAATCGCAAGCGAAGGGCAGTATCGCCCCGCTATAGCCGTTGGTCTGCGCGACTTCCTTGGTACAGGCCGCTGCAGCAGCGAATACGTGGTCGCGACAAAAAACGCTAAGCCCGAATGTGCGCGCGACCGCTGGTTTGGGTTGGGGTCGTTTGGGGTCTGTGAATGGATTTTCCAACCCTCTTGGTCTTATCGACGATGCGTTTGAAACCCGACCGGACGACAGTATTATCACGGGTGGAACCGTTCTTGCGGGCCAATTTTTCCGTGGGGATGCCGCATTTTTTGGTGGAGTCGAATGGCGCATCAATGATGAATGGACCGCGCTGGCCGAATATTCGTCCGATGCCTATGACTTTGAAACAAAGCTTGTCGGGTTTGACCGCGAATCACCGCTTAATTTTGGTGTAGCTTGGCAGCCCAACAGCAGCTACCAACTGGGTGCGTATTATATGTACGGCACAGACTTGGGTTTTTCAGCGACCTTTGTGATCGATCCAGCATCGGCAAAATTCCCCAGTGGGATGGAAACATCTCCTATTCCGGTTGCGCCGCGCGGTGCCAGCTTGGCTGCGGCCGCATCTTGGGACACGCCACAGGTTCAGGCGGAGAGCGTTAACGCCCTTGGACCAATCATGGACGCGCTTGGTTTCCGCCTGATCGCAGCGGAGATCACGGGCAGCACAATGCGCCTGCGGTATCAGAATAATGACTTCCGGGCCGAAGCGCAGGGTGTCGGGCGTGTTGCGCATTTGTTGACGCCGTTTGCTCCCGCGAATGTAGAAACCTTTATTCTTGAGCCTATCCAACGTGGTATCGCTTTGTCCGCAGTTACACTGCGCCGCGGCGATCTTGAGATGTTGGAAAATGCCCCCAATGCTGCGGCCCTGTCATATGATCGTGCAGGGTTTAGTGATGCGGCTGGTCCAGCGCCAACAATTGGCTGGGATGATCCTACCTCTGCATTCTTGTGGGGCGTTGCACCTTACCTCGAAATAACGCTGTTTGACGGAAATAAACCCGCACGCGGCGACGTCGGGCTCGAGGCGAGTTTCGAATACGAATTGCGTCCCAATTTGATTCTCTCAGGCGCGTACCGTCAACGGATTTTGGGCAACTGCGACGAAGTCGGTTCAATTGCGCGCTCGACTCTGCCGCCCGTTCGCCGCGAAGGGCAGCGCTACGGTGCTGAAAGTGGTGGCGGAATTGAGAACGTGTCTCTGTCTTGGTAAGGGCGACCCGGTCGTGATCTCTATTCACGGGTGTCACTCGGCTATCTTGAACGGATGTATGGTGGGGTGTCTGCCGAAGTTCTGTGGAAACCTGTGGACAGCCAATTCGCATTGGGCGCAGAGGTGAATTACGCCACGCAGCGCGATTTTGATCTCGGTTTTGGGTTCCAAGACTATGATGCCGTCACAGGGCATGTGTCGGCCTATTACGATTTTGACAATGGCTTTGAGGCTCAGGTCGATATTAGTCAGTATTTAGCGGGTGATATCGGTGCAACATTCAGTCTTGATCGTGAATTCGAAAACGGCTGGAAGGTTGGGGCGTACTTCACTCTAACGGATGTGCCGTTTGATGACTTTGGTGAAGGATCATTCGACAAGGGGATCCGCATCGAGATCCCAGCTGATTGGTTGTTCGGCGCACCATCTCGAGACACAAATGTAACGAACCTAAGTTCGCTGTCGCGTGACGGTGGTGCGTGGCTGAACATCGAGGGGCGTCTTTACGATGTGGTCGAGGGAGGGCACCAAGGACAGATGGCGGAAAATTGGGGACGGTTCTGGCGATGAAGATGACATGGATCACTGGACTTGGCTGTGTCGTATTGACGGCCTTAACGGGGTGCGGGCCTCTCCAGCAAGACAATGCAAACAACAACGCACTAAAAGGTGTCCTTGCGGGAATAACCGGTGCTGTGGCCTCTGACGGTGCAGGTGACGTTACCGCGGGCGATTCGGGGTTCGCAACAGAGGGTCAGACATTGACGCGCGCGTTTATCGACGCGCAGGACGTCGGTCTGTTGCGGCTCAGCATCTTGTCTAGGGGTGCAACTGGATTGGTCTTTTTTGGTCGCGCGAATGGCAGCAAAGTCACGTGGCTCAGCCTCGAAGGCGTGAGCTTCGTTTTTGATGACGGTCTGCTCGTTGGCACCCGCGGGTCTGATGAGTATGTAAAAGAATTGGAGTACCCGTATGAAGATCAAGACACTTTTCGCCGCCACAGCAATTGGCGCCATGTTCACAACAGCAATCGCTCAGAACGTTACGACACCAACTGGTGACATCGTTATGATTGAAAAGAACATGGGCCCAAGCCTAGCAGGTAGTACCCCAGCTAGTTCCGCAGGTAGCCTCGCGCTTATGGGCCTTACTGCTGAAGAATCTGCTATACTTATCCTCTTCTTGCTTGGCGCAGGTGCCTCCGCCTCCAACTCTGGTAGTGGCACCGGCACCTAACTAAGCCGAACGTCACGACTAGGAATTTGGAAAAGGCAGGCCTCGCGTCTGCCTTTTTCGATTCCGGTGTCTGGCGCTGACGGATGCTAGCCCCGACTACGGCCTAACATTGCCAGACGGATAAACATGCGTTCCACCAAGGCGCGGTCGGGCGCGGTGCTGGACGACCTCAAGGTCAGGTCTGCATCTGTAATTGTGCCAAGCGCGCGTTCTAATCTGAATCGACCCCACGTGCTGGCCTGACGCACGATCCGGTCACGACGCGGCCCGAATACGGGTGGACGCAAACGTCCGATGCCCGCGAGCGGCCCACCTGGATCGGATGCCACAACGTGCAGCTGACGAAAGTGGCGCATCGCTCCTATGCACAGCGCCACGGGTTGCGTGCCTTGGGCGTATAGACGGCTTAGGATTGGACCGATCTCAGTCGCTTTGAGGTCCGCTACAGCGTTCAAAATATCATCCAGTGCCGCCTCGTTGGAGAGGGGCGCGCAGGCTTCAACGTCGCTGACCGTCACCGCCGCAGTTTCACCTGCCATATAGAGGCCGAGTTTTTCAATGGTTTGGCGCAAATCCCCCGGCGCCATCTCACGCGATAGTGCTGCAATCAAATCCATCGCATCACGGTCAATATTATTAAGGCCGGCAACACGCAGCGCGGTTTCAATTTCGTCGCGCGTGGGTGGGTCGTCATAAATGCCAGCGGCATAGGCGGACGGGTGGCTTTCGAACAATTTACGCAGGGATGACTTTGCGGCCAACTGGCCTGCCGTCACAACAACCTGCGCGTCCCCAGCAACCCAATCTTTCAGTGCAGGGATGATCGCCTTTGCCGCAACATCGGTCACTTCTTCGACGAAAACCACACGCGGTCCGGGGAAAAACCCTTGCGCTTTGATCGCATCACCAAGCAGCGCGGGGTCCTTGCGCAGATCAGCGCCCGACATCCGCGTCAGTCGCATTTCTTCTTCCCCATTGGGCCCGACAAGGGTTTTGATCACGTCTTGGCGTTTCAGCGCGACCCGCATCGCGTCACCGCCGTAAATTAGAATGCCCGCGCCGTTCGGATCAGGCTTGCGGAAATAGGAATTTGCGTCACGGACGGACAGCTTCATTGGTCAGCGGTCCTGCGACGAAATATTTGCGGCCACGCCTGCGGAGGCGACGATGATGTCTGTCACGATCAAATCCGCAAGGGCCACCGCCAACCGGTCGTGCGCGTCGTCTTGTGCTTCGCTGGTGGCGACGGTGGTGCCAAACGCCGAATAGGCCGTGAATGTCTGCGCGATACCGGACGCGAGCGGTGTGTCATTGCCCGGTTCAGTCAGGGTCCACATCGCCTTGCCCGGCAGGTTAAAGCGGTTAATATCTTGTGCGGAACTGATGACGATTGCGTCTTCTTCGATCTCGAGCTGCACTGTGAGCAAATAATCCCCGCGTTCAACACGGCCGAATCGGTCCTCCAGTCGCGTACGCAGACGGAAGCCTTCGGGTGTGTTGGGTGCGCGGTAGGCGATCCGACCACGCAAATTGCGCGCCGCGCCATCTGCGCCATAAACGGGCGTAAATCCGCATCCGGCGAGCAGTCCTAAGACAGGTAAGGCCGTAATTCGCGTTAGAAAGGCGCGTCGGTCAGATGACAACATTGATGATCCGGCCTGGTACAACGATAAGCTTTTTGGGTTGTCCGCCCTCCAAAGCCTTAATCACAGCCTTGTCCGCGAGCGCGAGTTTTTCAACCTCTTCCTTGCCCATGTCTTTTGGCACGGCGATTTCTGACCGACGTTTGCCATTGATTTGAATAGGCATGGTGATCGTCTCCTCAATCATCATCGATTCAATCGCGACGGGCCAAGGCGCGTTGGCGATCAGTGCTGCTCCTCCCAACATTTCCCAAATGTCTTCGGCCAAGTGTGGTGTCATCGGGGACATCAATTGAGCGAGGGTCTTCATTGCTGTGCGCTTTGCGTCGCTGCCTGCCTTGGATTTGGCAATCGCGTTCGTGAACCCATAGAGTTTCGCGATTGAAGCGTTGAACCCAAACGATTCCACACCCTGCGTGACTTCAAAGATCGCTTTGTGCATGTCGCGCAGCAGGGCTTCGTCTTGGTCGTTCGCCGCGTCAGTGTTTTCAGCAATATCACAGGCAATGCGGTGGACGCGTGACAGGTGTTTGAATGTCGCTTCCGCGCCTGACGCTGTCCATTCGACGTCGCGTTCGGGTGGGCTGTCGGACAAGACGAACCAGCGGGCGGTATCCGCGCCGTATTGTTCGATGATTGCCACGGGGTCGACCACATTGTTTTTGGATTTCGACATTTTCGCGGAGGGGATGATGTCGACTTGAGTGCCATCTTTCAGGAAGCCCCCGCCGTCGCGTAGGTCAACGGCTTCTGGGTAGTGATAGACTGGACGACCATCTGCAGATTCGGTCTTGAAAATTGCGTGCGTCACCATGCCTTGGGTGAACAACGCATCAAACGGTTCGATGGCGGTCGCGGGCAAATGGCCCGTCTTGTGCATCGCGCGGGCAAAGAAACGCGAATACAGCAGGTGCAGGATCGCGTGTTCAATACCGCCGATGTATTGATCGACGTTCATCCAATAGGCGGCGTCTTCGGCCTGCGTTGGTGTCAGTGCGTGGGGCGCTGTGAAGCGCGCGAAATACCAGCTGGAATCCACAAACGTGTCCATCGTGTCGGTTTCGCGAAGCGAAGCCTTGCCGCACGCAGGGCAAGGCGTGTTGCGCCATGTGGGGTGGCGATCAAGCGGGTTGCCGGGAATGTCGAAGGACACATCGTAGGGCAGTTCAACGGGGAGGTTTTCCTTCTTCTCCGGCACCACGCCACAGTCGTCGCAATGCACAACAGGGATCGGCGCGCCCCAGTAGCGTTGGCGCGACAAGCCCCAATCGCGCAGTCGGAACTTGGTCACACCTTGGCCTACACCGTTGGCTTCACAGAAATCAATCGCGGCGTTGATTGCGTCTGCACCGTTGGTTGCGGGGTCCCACGCGAACGGTGCTGTCCAGTGAACCATATCGGTTTTGGTGGGCACGAAGGCTTCTGTCAGTTCGGGGTCGCTATCTTCGGACGGGAGGAAAGTCGGGATAATCGGGAGGTCGTACTTCTTGGCGAAGTCAAAGTCGCGCTGGTCGTGTGCGGGGCAGCCAAAGATCGCGCCGGTGCCATAGTCCATCATGATGAAGTTGGCGACGTAGACGGGCAGTTCCCACGATGTATCAAACGGGTGGCGCACGCGCAGGCCCGTGTCAAAACCCATCTTTTCGGCTTTTTCCAAGGCTTCGGCGGTCGTGCCACCCTTGCGGCATTCTGCGTTAAACGCGGCGAGGTCAGGGTTAACCTGTTCCATCTCTTTGGCGATCGGGTGGTCGGGCGAAATGCCGACAAACGACGCGCCCATGAGCGTATCGGGACGGGTTGTGTAAACCTCAATCCGGTCACGTCCGCCGACGTTTTCAACAAGCGAGAACGCAAACTGCAGCCCGCGCGATTTACCGATCCAATTTGCCTGCATCAGTTTGACCTTGGCGGGCCAATTGTCCAAACCGTCCAGCGCTTCAAGCAGCTCATCTGCGTAATCGGAGATTTTGAAGAACCATTGTGTCAGGTCTTTGCGTTCGACCTCGGCGCCGGATCGCCAGCCTTTGCCGTCGATCACCTGTTCGTTGGCCAGAACGGTCATGTCGACCGGATCCCAGTTCACGGTCGCATTTTTGCGATCAATCATACCCGCATCCAGCATGTCGATAAACAGCGACTGCTGTTGGCCGTAGTATTCGGGATCACAGGTCGCGAACATGCGGGACCAATCAATACCAAGGCCAAGCGGTTTCATCTGCGCGACCATGTCGTCGATATTCTGGTAGGTGTAATCCTTGGGGTGAATGCCGGTTTGCATCGCCGCGTTTTCAGCCGGCATCCCGAAGGCGTCAAAGCCCATGGGGTGTAGGACGTTGTGGCCCGTTGCCAGTTTATAACGCGCGATTACGTCGCCCATCGTGTAGTTACGTACGTGGCCGATGTGGATACGGCCTGACGGATAGGGGAACATCTCAAGCACGTAGTACTTGGGCTTGTCATCGCTCCGTGTGGTCTTGAATGTCTCCGCTTTGTCCCAAGCGGCTTGCCATTTGGCTTCGATCTCTGACGGGGTGTAGGGAGCCATGTTTTAGTCCTTGAAAAGCAAACGCCGGGTGCTGGACCCGGCGTTGAAATACTATGGGTTTGGGGCCGTTCTACAGCGCCCAGTTCTTATAGAGCACCGTCTGCAATGCGCAACTGACGCGCACGCGACAGAATTGCGTCCTCAATGGCGCGGGTGGTTTCCGCCGCGGCGGGACCGGAGCGGGTCAGCAAGGCGACATCCAAAGACCGCGCATCAAGGGCTGGATCAGTGATGAAGATCGTCGCGCGGTAACTGCGGCTGCCACCAGGCGGGGTGCCGTAGCCCATGACGATAATACCGGTAAAAGGATCAACGGATTCAATCGGTAAGAAGCTCAGAACATCAAGGGATGCGGCCCAAAGGTAGCGGTTCACCGCGACGTTTTCGACACCACCGGTTCGCGCTGCTTGCTGTGTTGCGGCGGTTGTGCCGCCGCCACCAAATATGCCGCCCAAGCTGCCGATTGACCCGAATGGGTTGCTGCTAAGGCTGCCTGAACCGCCACAGGCGGACAGTGTGGCCACAAGGCCGATTCCAAAGGTTAGGCGAATAAGTTTTGTAAATCCGGTCACGTGTCGATCTTCCCGTCGTTTGTTTAGCAATTGTGTAGCGAAGGGGGGCAGATGTCACAAGGCCAGTGAACACACCCGAACCTCAGAAAAAACAAAGGCACCGTTGGCGAAGCGAACAGCAGATGGATTTTGTGCTGATGACCAATGCGGCGGCGGTCAGCGTGTGAACAGATCACCAAGGCCGCGAAAGTCTGTCGCCATTCCTTCGAGAACGCTTCCAGTGCCGTACATAACGCCCTCGGCTGTGCCGCAACTTGTCATGAACATAGCTATGGATAAGAAAAGGATAAGTTTCTTCATCAATACCTCCGGCACATCATTTGCCATAGATTAACATTTTATTTGAGCAAAAGAAAAGGGCGGCCCCCGAAGGAACCGCCCAAGCCTTAGAGTGTCATTCGGTTCAATTAGAACGCGAAGGAAAGCTCAATAGTTGTACCAGCCTTCAGCTCATAGCCACCGAAAGTGTCGATGTCATCAGAAGTCAATGTACCTACATTGTTGGCATCAGCGAAGGACGCCATCACAGATGCACCGCCACCAAGGTCATAATCTGCAACGATGAAGGCCGCAAAATCGTTGTCTGTGGTGCTGTCACCGTCGATTGAGCCAGCAGTCATAACAAGACCGTTGCCCAAGTCGTAGGAACCCTGCACAGCGAACTCATCTGAGTCCAGATCTGTGTTGAAGTATGCTGCAAGTGCGATTGGACCGGATGCATAACCAACACTTACACCGTATGATTCGTCTGCTGTGTTGTTATCTTCAGCTACGTAGTACGCACCCAAAGTGATGTCGCCCATTGTGTAGCCAACTTCGAGGCCCACAGAAGAACGAGACATACCGCCTCCGAGCACTGTTTGTTCAGCATAAGCAAGAGTTAAGTCAAAGCCTGCAACCGTTGTGCTTGCAAACAGACCCAAAACTTCGTTCATGTTGTAGTCGCCAGCTACAGCAGGAGCAGCACCGAACAAGCCGGACTCTTCCTGGTACGCTAAACCAACAGTGTAGTTGCCGAGATCTGCAACCGCAGCAACGGACAGTTGTGTCGCATCGTCGTCAGCTTCGGTACCAGCATGGTCTTCGATTGCGGTAGACACTGCAGCAGTGACAGAACCGAATGTCAGTTCGCCGCGCAGAACAATGTCGTTGTCGGCTTCGGAGAAGCCGTCAGCAGCCATGTCACCAGCGGACTGCCACAGGGATTCTGCTGCGTATGCAGTCACACCGTAGTACAAACCACCCATTTCGGATGTCAGGGACAAGGTGTAATCGTCAAAATCAACAACATCGGCATCATCATCGTTAGCGATGTTAATGTCGAAAGACGCTGATGCTGTCAGGCCATTGTCGAGTGTAGATGCGAAGCCGGCGATGATTTTGGAGTCCCAGAAGAAACCGTCTGAGATGTCGTCGTTGTAACCCAGTGAGGCGTCACCAGCGAAGGATACGGCAGAGTGGCCGTCAGCGAAAGCGGCGCCAGCGAAGGCGACGATTGCTGTGGAAGCGAGTAGGATCCACTTTAAGATGTCGATGTCTTTTTGACTGCTTTAATGCAGATATAACTCGTTCTCGCAAGCAGCTGACATTAGCAGTGCAGTGAAGAGGGGGGTTATTTGCGATCACTGTCTAAGCTGTTTCGTCATCCAAGACGCACCGATATTACAACCACCAAGCAACGTGCAGCGCTCACGCTCGAAGCGTTCTTTGACCTCAAGTATTATGCCTTCGTCAAAGCCACCAAGCGCCGCAGCACGCATGACCTCTATCTGTTCAACAAGCACTTGCGACCTACGCTTGGTGCAAAGCTGTTAACTGATATTACAAGCGAAGACATTGATTCTTGGATGCTGCAGCAGATAGAAGATGGATACAAAGCAAGCACTGTGAACAAGCACGCCGCAATGCTGAACCGTATCCTTAATATTGGTGTGCATTGGAACTATTTGGAGCGCAACGCATTAAAAGGCGCTGCGATACGCAAGTTGCCTGTTCGGAACGTGTCAACGACTTTGAGACAGTGGCTTTTGGACTTTAGGCTTGGGTTTCTTCGGTTGGTTTTGGTGGGTTGATCCAGACGGCGGTCGGGATTTGAGGCGGTTTTGGTGGTTTGTGTACGAAGCGTTCGGGCGTGGCGAGGAATGCCGCGTCTAGTGTTGCTTGTCGCGCGGTGTAGATTTCTTGGGCCTGCCCAAAATGGATTTGGTTGGGCGTCATCAGACCAATCCCGGCGTGATGATGGTCTTGGTTATACCATGCAAAGAACCTGCGGCAGAATGCGCGAGCCTGCTCGATGGTTTCAAAGTTCTTGGGGAACTCTGGCTGATATTTCAGTGTTTTGAAGTGGGCTTCGGAGAACGGGTTGTCGTTTGAGGTGTGGGGCCGACTGTGGGACTTGAGCACACCAAGATCAACCAGCATCAGGGCTGTCGTCTTTGCCTTCATGGGCCCACCGCGATCTGCATGCAATGTCAGCTGATCGCGTGGAACCTCGTGTTTTTCCATCGCGTCGATGAACAGCTCTTTGAACTGGCTGGCGCTCTCCGCGTGCTCGACGCGCCAGCCAACAACGCGGCGGCTGAAGATGTCGAGGATGACATAGAGATAGAAGTAGGACCATTTCACCGGGCCCCTCAGCTTGGTGATGTCCCAAGACCAGACCTGATTGGGGGCTTCAGCTAGAAGTTCAGGCTTTTGATAGACGGGATGTGTGCGCTGTCGGCGGCGTTCGCCAACTTCGCCCTGCGCGGCCAATATCCGATACATCGTGCGGATTGAACACAGATAGGTGCCTTCATCCAGCAAGGTGGCAAAGACCTCTGTGGGCGTCTGATCCGCAAAGCGGGGTTCGCGCAGGTGGTGCAATACCTGGTCTCTTTCCCTTTCCGGCAGAGCCCGCGAAGACGCTGCGCGCGGTGGGCGTGTGCGTGGTGGTGCCGTCAGCGCCGCACGCTGTCGAAGAACGCTCGCGCGCGATAATGATAGCGCGGCGCAGACAGCCGAGGTCAAGCCGCTGCCGGTGGGCAATGCAATCGCGACGGCCATCATGATTTGCCGCTGCGCTCTTGCGTCTGCTCCATCTCGTCCAGAAGTCCCGCCACTTTTTTTTGGATGGCAATGATGGCTTCCGCCTGATCCAGACGGCGCCGCAAGGCTGTCACCTCACGGTTGGCCTTGGCCAGCTCAGCTTGCAATGGATTGGCAGGTGCCTTTTGTGGGCCACGGCGCATTGGCTGCAATGCACCCAATGTGCCGGCCGCCCGCGCACGGCGCCAATCGGTCAGTGCAGAGGAATAAAGCCCCTCCCGCCGTAGAATGACGGAAACCCCGCCAGTGTCTGCCACTTGGTCCGTCTCATCCAGAATGCGCAGTTTGTATTTGGCTGTGAAGTTGCGTCGCTTCGGGATGCTCGTCAGTTCCGCTGTGGGAGCCAACGGCGCATTAACAACGCGGGGAGGCGACGTCGGGGCCAAAACGGCTCCAGATCCAGCATCTGGCGAAAGTGGTGATTGTGAAGGCATAACCATGGTTCTTCTCCTACGCCCTCAAGTGTAAACTTTAGCCAGTCAATTGTCTCACGCTTATTGGCACGGAGGGGTTGGAGATCATATACAGCGTTTTTTGACACGCAGTGAGATCAGCAAGCTGCTGAGCGCGTGCAAGCAAAGCACGCACCCTTACCTTCATCTGTTTATCAAGCTGTTGTTGCTTACTGGAACTAGAAAGAGCGAGTTGCGGCTTGCAAAATGGAAAGACATTGACGCCAACAGCAGCGAGTTGTTGATCGCACTCAGCAAAAGTGGTCGCAGTCGCAAAGGAGCTATGACTGAATCTGGTGTTTGAGTGGTTTGAAGGTTGGCGGCGTATCTGGTTGAATTGTTGTTGGAAGACAGCAGCCCAACCAAAGGAGATACACCACCATGGGAACTACTAACATTGTTGATTTTGCGCGTCGAGACGAGATGACGGACGCGTTGACGGAGTTGCTGAAAACGGGAGCACAACAATTGATCGCGACAGCAGTTGAGGCTGAGCTTGTCAGTTATTTGGCGCAATTTACCGGCTTACGCACCGATGCCGGTCACGCGGCAGTCGTGCGTAATGGACATCATCCGGCCCGCCCGTTTCAAACGGGCATTGGCCCTGTGAGCGTGCGCATTCCAAAGGTTCGGTCCAAGGACGGCACACCGGTGACATTCCGGTCTGCCCTGGTGCCGCCCTATGTGCGCCGCACGAAGACGCTGGAAGCGGCCTTGCCATGGCTTTACCTCAAAGGGATCTCCAGCGGCGAGATGGCTCCCGCCCTCAAGGTTCTTCTGGGCCCAGATGCCGTTGGCTTGTCGGCTAATACGGTTTCGCGTTTAAAACGCGATTGGGCCAATGAATACGAGGCTTGGAAAGGCGCTGAGTTAGATGACGAGCCCATCGTCTATATCTGGGCCGACGGCGTTCACAGCGGCCTTCGGGGCGAGGATGACAAGCTCTGTGCCCCTGTTATTATTGGGGTAACTGCCCGTGGCAAGAAGCGATTTCTGGCAATTGAGGATGGGGTGCGCGAGTCCACGCAGAGCTGGCGCGAGGTTCTGCTTAACCTCAAAAGCCGAGGCATGAATGCGCCCAAACTGGCCATCGGGGACGGTGCCATGGGGTTTTGGGCGGCCATGGACGAAGTCTATCCTGAGACCCGCCATCAACGCTGTTGGCAACACAAAACGATGAACGTGCTCAATTGTTTACCCAAGCTGTCTCAGCCAAAAGCCAAGGCCGCGCTGCACGACATCTGGCAGGCCGAGACCAAAGTCGATGCAGAAAAGGCGTTCGATCTGTTCATCAAAACCTACGAACCCAAATATCCCAAGGCCACACTATGCCTGCAAAAAGATCGTGAGGAACTCATGGCATTCTTCGACTTCCCGGCGCAGCATTGGCAAAGCATCCGCACTAGCAATCCAATTGAATCGGCCTTCGCGACGATCCGGCATCGTACCAAGCGTTCAAAGGGCTGCCTGTCACGCGATGGCATGCTGCACATGATGTTCAAACTGGGGCAATGTGCTGAGCAAAACTGGAGGAAGCTACGCGGCTTTGACTACCTCGCAAAAGTCATCACAGGCGTCACGTTCAAAGACGGAATCGAAACCACAAACCCCGACCAGATCACCGCATGACCAACAATACTCAAACACCAGATTTGACAATAACTCAAATTTGCCTCGTACCAAGCAACAGCAGCTGTCACAGCGCAAGGTATTCGTGTTGCGCACACAGCTCGCACTACAACAAGCTAACACAGTCAAATACTAGCGTGCATCGTAGTTATAGCGCAACAAGCACTCAGGCTGCGTTTTTCATGATAGTTAACGGGTGCTTGTAGCCGTGCAGCTAGCGGTTCAGCATCCTGCTTACACTGCGCAAATCTGTTGCCACACCTTCAAGTACAGTGCCAGTGCCGTTGAGTATTCCGCCTGTTGTGCCGCAACTTGTGAGCGTCGTAGATATGCACAGTACAATAATAAGATGTCTCATTGGTTGCCTCAGTTATGTTGATGTTTGCAGCAAGTTTGAAGTCTTTAAACGCAAAGAGCGACGCCGAAGCGCCGCTCTCGCTGTAGTAAGTTCAGCTTCTATTAGAAGTTGAATGCAACGCCTACGAATGCGTCATCTGTGTAGTTAACGCCAGCTTTTACGCTTGCGTTAGAACCCAGATCGTATGCGCTTGTGATTTCCCACTCTTCGCCTTCGTTTGTGGATGCTGCGAGGGAGATTGCACCGGCAGCATATGCACCGTTGATGGACCACTGGTTGTCATCTTCGATTGAGTTCCACGAAGCGCCAACACTCACTGCGCCCATTACGTAGGATGCGCCGATTGTGTTTGAACGATCAGTGCCTTCCTCTTCTTCCAGAGCTTCAAGCTTGCTGGAGAAGTTGAAGGTTACGCCTTCCATTGCCACAGTACCGCCGAATGCGTTGCCGCCTTCTTCGTCGAATGCTGCGTATACAGTTCCCATGTCACCAATTGCTGATTCAACTTTAGCGGACCACGCAACGTCAGCAGCAACAGCGTCTGTGCCGGCAGCGTATGCGACGTCACCTGCGCTACCGTCGGCAGCTGTGGCTGTGTTAGTTGCAGCAGCGGCGCTAGCAGCTGTTACATTTGTGTCTGTTTCGTCGACGTCAGCAACCATTGTGAACGTGGCAGGGCCGAAGGTGTTCACGTACTTGATGTCAGCAGCTGCGTCGTCGTCATCGTCAACCAGCTGTGCAAGATCGTTTGGTGCGAATGTCAACACACCATATACGCCTGCGTCCAAAACAGCATTGTCAAAGCCAACGCCGTTGGTTTTTGCACTGTCAAAGCCGTCGTCGTCAGCAAAGTCGTAACCTGTGCCAGCGTCTACGCTCATGGAAGCGGACAATGTGATGCCCAAGTCTGTTACAACAGTACCAGTAACAGTCGCGTTGATTTCAGCATATGTTTCGCCATCGCCAGTGGCAACTGCAGCAGACCCAGCGCCGACGCTAAGGATGTTCAGAACGTCTTGATAAACCAATACGTCTGTATCGTTAGCAGCCTTGTTTGCAGGAACAGAAACAGAGTTTGAATTCAGTGCAGCAATTGCCGATGCTACCAAGCCTGCAACGTTTGATACGGTTGCGGCAGTTATTGGCAATGCGATATTAGCAGCGGTGTTTGTGGCAGTCACGGCAGCGTCATAATCAGCAAGTGCTGTATCAATGGTATCGTCAGTGATTGTTGCAGCAACGGCGTCAGTTCCGCCTTCACGTGCGACACCAGCAGTTGCTTTACCGGACCAGGTAACAGATGTGTGACCGTCAGCAGCAGCGGCGCCAGCGAAGGCGACGAGTGCTGTAGTTGCGAGTAGGATGTTTTTCATTAGATAATTCCTCGTGTTTGCATTCTGCGAGAATGCCAGTTCAACTAGCATTGATGAGGTCTATGCCCCCAAAGGCGTATACACTCAAGGTAATTGCCCACTTACTTCGGATCTGCTGCAAAAATGATGCAGACGGGTCACACACCAAATACCGGCATTCGGGCCGTGGCAGACGGCCAATAACAGTCTAGTTAGCAGTTAAAAATGAATCACACCAAGTAATCAGGAGGTTGCCGTGTCCCTGTTAGAGATCAAGAAACGCATCAGCGCCGCAGAGGCGAAGGCCGGGCGCAGCGATGGGTCAACCAAACTGATAGCCGTTTCCAAAGTACAGCCCAACGAACGGGTCCAAGCGATTCTAGAACAGGGCCACCGCATCTATGGTGAAAACCGTGTGCAGGAGGCCGCAGACAAGTGGCCTGCGTTCCGCGAACAGTTTGACGGGATTGAACTGCACATCATCGGACCGCTGCAAACCAACAAGGCACGGGCGGCAATGGAATTGGCGCAGGCTATTCACACGTTGGATCGCATCAAGCTGGCCCATATGTTCGCGCGTTTGGCCCAAGAGATGGGCGCGTGCCCTGACCTTTATATACAAGTGAACACGGGAGCAGAGCCGCAGAAGGCCGGTGTGCTGCCTGCCAGCGCAGATGCGTTTATTGCCGAATCCGTCGCGCTAGACCTGCCAGTTGCTGGGTTGATGTGTATTCCGCCGGTCAATGAAGACCCCTCGCCGCATTTCAAATTGCTGGGCGACATCGCGGCGCGCAACGGGTTGAACGGCCTGTCGATGGGCATGTCGGGTGATTTTGAAACGGCTGTGGCGCATGGCGCGACGCATGTGCGGGTTGGATCGGCGATTTTTGGTGACCGCGTGCCGACCTGAGGTTTGTCTTATAGAACGATCAAACGTGTCGAATACCGGATGCGCGGGGCGATCCATGCCAGATCAGCCGCGCGCAGGCCGATGCAGCCTTCTGTCGGATGCCCCGGTTTGCGCCAACGGTGAATAAAAATCGCTGATCCGCGGCCTTTGACAGGGTAGGGCCAGTTCCAATTCGTCAGAATAACAAGATCATAAAGCGGGTCGGCGCGGCGCAGTTTTTCGTGGCTGTATAGATAGGGCGCGCGCACCATCAGATTATAGTCTTCATGGGTCGGGTCATCTGACCACAAATCGGTCGTGTGGATCGGCAGCGCCCAATCGGTCGGCCGTTCCATCCGGTCGGGTCGATACAGCATCCCCACAAGACAATGCGTGCCGCGCGGCGTTGCACCGTCGCCCTCAGTTTTGCGGCTGCTGATCCCGCCCCGCCCAATTGAGCACGGAAATTTGCGGTTCATAAATCGCAGATGGGACGGGGTGATGACAAGGTCGGTGGCTTTCATGGGTCCAGCCTGACCAGAACTGTGCAGGTTGTTCAAGCGCCCCTGCTGGGCATAGGGTGCGCCAAAAGGAACGATTGATGCCAACAATTGTTATTGCGACCACATTATGTGCGGCTTTGCTCCATGCCTGTTGGAATGCGCTGGCAAAGAATGCGGCGGACAAACACCTGAGCATGGCGGGGGTTGTTATCGGCCATTTGCCGTATGCGATCATCGGCTTGATGTTTGTGCCGATGCCGGACTTAGCGTGCTGGCCGTATCTGCTGGGCAGTCTGGCGTTTCATTTTGGTTATCAGGTGTTCTTGCTGAATTCCTACCGGATTGGTGATTTGACGCAGGTTTATCCCGTCGCGCGGGGCATCGCGCCACTGATCGTCGCGATGGTGTCGGTGTCGTTTTTAAATGTCGTGTTGGGCTGGCAAGAAGTCGCGGCGATTGTGCTGATCGGGACGGGCTTGTTGTCGCTTGGTCTGGTGCGGGGCCACGGCGGTGCACGCAATCCCAAGGCCGCGATGCTGGCAGCGATTACTGGCTGTTTATTGCGGGTTATTCGCTGGTCGACGGATTGGGTGCGCGGGTCGCGGGGACGGCAGTCGGGTTTTATGGCTGGTCAGCCATTGGCAATGCATTGGTCTTTGCCGCGTTCATGCGGGTGAGCAAACCCGGCACGCTGGGGCGATTATGGTCAGAAGGTCGGTTTGTCCTGGTCGTCGGTGGTGCGGCGTCCTATTGCGCCTATGCGTTGGTTGTTTGGGGGTTTATGCAAGCGCCGATCGCGCTGGTGACGGCCTTGCGGGAGACATCAATCATCTTTGCATTATTTATCGGCGTCTTTTTTATGAAGGAACGGTTGGATTTGTTTAAGGTCGGATCGACGCTCCTGACACTGGTTGGCGCGATCCTGCTGCGGTTTGCCTGTTAAAGCAGGTGGCCGGATTTCGCGGCTTTCGTCGCAAGGTAGGCGGCGTTGTGGTGGTTTTCACCGACTTTCAGCGGTACCCGTTCCGTAACCGTCAGTCCGCTGCTTTCGAGCTTCGCGACCTTGGCGGGATTGTTTGTCAGCAGGCGGACCTGTGAAAACCCCAATTTGCGTAGAATTTCGGCACCAATGCGGAAATCACGTTCGTCGTCAGCAAAACCTAGGCGATGGTTTGCCTCGACGGTATCAAAGCCCTGATCTTGCAAAGAATAGGCGCGCATTTTGTTGGCAAGACCAATCCCACGGCCTTCTTGATTGAGATACAGCAGGACGCCAGCGCCCTCGGCCCCCATTTGTGCCATAGCGCCGCGCAATTGTGGGCCGCAGTCACATTTTAGGCTGCCCAGAAGATCACCGGTGAAACACGCCGAATGAAGACGGGTCAGGACAGGTGCCGCGCGGTCGGGGGTGCCGATTTCAACTGCATAGTGTTCTTCGCCGCCATCTTCGGGGCGAAAAATGTGCAGACGCCCGGCTTCGGACACGTCAAGCGGCAGTTTAGCCGAAATGACGGGGTCCAATGGCGAAAGAGCCGTTGTCAGTGCAGTTTGCGCGTCTACGCGGGTCAGATCGTGCTGGGCCGCGAATGCAGGGCCATCCTTGAGCGCGACCACGACACAGGCAGGCAGAAGGCGTGACGCCTTTGTAAGCGCGATCCCCGCGCGATGCACCGTCGCTGAACCGTCACGGGCTGTTCTGAACGGACCCTTCATCGGGCTTCGCAGATCGTCCGCAGGGTCCGCCATGGCCTGAACCCACGCGATGCCAGCGTCTTTGGGTAGGATCACACGTGCCAGATCACCATCATAAGCGGCCACTTTTAATGTGGCGGCGCGGTGATTGGTGATTGCCAAGACTGGGTTCATGCCTACGAGGCTGGCCAACCTTTCAGCGCTCAAGACCTCAGCGGCGCAGACGAGCCCTGCTGCGTCTGCGTCACACACAACGATTGGGACACCCATACGCAGGTCGGAGCGGGAGCGCGCGAGGCGTTCTGTAAGATCAGGTTTAAAAGATTCTGTGGCGAATGTCATAATCGGGCTCTCTTTGTCCCCTTCCGATACCTGTAAGTGTGAGAAATTGAAACATTTACCCTGCTGACGACACGACGGCGTGAGGCGCTGCCATAAATGTTGCGCGATCACGTATCTAAACACATCTGTGATCTAACAAAGGAGATTGGTGTAATGGCACAACTCAAGAAAATTCTACTTGTTGATGACGACGAGGACCTGCGCGAGGCGCTGGGGGAACAATTGTTGATGACCGAAGACTTTGATGTCTTTGAGGCTGGCAATGGCGCGGAAGCGATGACCAAGGCCAAAGAAGGTTTATATGATCTGGTGATCCTTGATGTAGGTCTGCCCGACACCGATGGCCGTGAGCTGTGCCGTCTGATGCGGAAGCAGGGCGTGAAGTGCCCGATTGTGATGTTGACCGGCCATGACGGTGACAGCGATACGATTTTAGGGCTGGATGCGGGTGCGAACGATTACGTCACCAAGCCGTTCAAATTCCCAGTGCTTTTGGCGCGAATCCGTGCACAGCTTCGCACCCACGAGCAATCCGAGGACGCGGTTTTCACGCTTGGGCCGTATACGTTCCAGCCTGCCCAAAAAATGCTTCTGACCGAGGACAACAAGAAAATTCGCCTGACCGAGAAAGAAACGAATATTCTGAAGTTCCTGTACCGTTCGACCGATGGTGTTGTTGCGCGCGATGTGCTGTTGCACGAGGTCTGGGGCTATAACGCAGGCGTAACGACCCACACGCTTGAGACCCATATTTACCGTCTGCGCCAAAAGATTGAGCCCGATCCCAGCAATGCGCGTTTGCTGGTGACCGAAAGCGGCGGCTACCGTTTGGTGGCCTAAATTATCCCTTGGTGATGGGGTTATATCACCACCTCCCTGTTGGACTTGCCCCGGCTTTTGGTCGGGGCATTTTTTTATGTCGAATTGGCAGCGCCAATCCGATCCAGTGGGGCGCTGCCCCCCGTCGCTGTGCGACTCCCTCGGGATATTTTCGAGACAAAGGCAAAAATAAGGAACATGGGTCGTGGTGCTGGACGTGTTGGTATGGCACTGGTCAAGTGGGACGCAACAAGGAGTCTGCCCGATGAAAATTGAACCGTTTGGCGTCGAGCAGTGGATGAATGCTTGGGAAACCAAGTGTGAGTTGAATTTGGCAGAAACCTGCGTCGCGTCTTTGACCTTGGCTGAGTTGATGCAGATTGCCGGAACGACGCAACAGATGCCGGCCGATTTGGCCGCGATGCAGATGACCTACGGGGAAATCCGTGGGTCGACGCGTTTGCGTGGCTTGGTTGCAGGGATGTTTGAGGCGCAGAGCGCCGAGAATGTGCTGATCACCCATGGGACGATTGGCGCGAACCATATGGTTTATCAGACGCTTGTCGGCACTGGAGATCATGTGGTCGCCGTGACACCGACGTATCAGCAACATACCGCGATTCCGCGATCCCTTGGGGCTGAGGTGGCGGAAGTGGCGCTGTCAGAGGCGCAGAATTGGTTGCCGGATTGGGATGAGGTTGCAGCGGCCGTGACGCCAGCCACAAAGGTGATTGCGCTGACAAATCCGAACAATCCTACGGGGGCATTGATTGGCCGTGACGGGTTGGAACGGGTGGCGGACATTGCGCGCGGTGTTGATGCGTGGGTGTTGTGTGATGAGGTATATCGCGGCACCGAACAGGGCGAACCAGTGCCGTCGATTGTGGACGTCTACGATAAAGGCATTTCCACAGGGTCCACATCCAAGGCATTTTCGCTGGCGGGGCTGCGGTTGGGATGGATCGTTGGGCCACAGGGATTGTTGGATGATTGTGAAGTACACCGTGATTACACGACCATAAGCGTTGGTATGGTCGATGATTACTTTGCTGCCATGGCGCTTGAGGCCAAGGCCGACGTGTTAGACAGGTCGCGCGACATCACGCGGGGCAATCTGGCGCTGCTGGATGCTTGGGTGCAGCAAGAACCAAAGGCGAGGTATGTAAAGCCGCAGGCGGGGACAACGGCGTTTGTTGCGTTGGATGTGGCGATGGCATCCTATGATCAATGTGTGGCGTTGCTGAAAGACACCGGCGTGATGTTCACACCGGGATCGGCGCTTGGCGTTGAAGGCTACGTTCGAATCGGATTTGCATGTTACCCTGATGTACTTAAAGAAGGGTTAGCGCGGGTGTCGGTGTGGCTGGCAAAGCAGCCGTGACACCGCTAGGGTAAGCCCAAATTTAGGGGAGTTCGACATGTCATTTACGCTGGCCACTTGGAACATCAATTCGGTGCGTCTGCGCGAGGGTTTGGTCGCGCGTTTGATGACGCAAGAAGCCCCCGATGTGCTGTGTTTGCAGGAATGCAAAAGCCCTGTGGACAAGATCCCGCTGGAGCAGTTTCAAGCGCTTGGATATCACCATATGGTGGCACGTGGCCAGAAGGGTTATAATGGCGTTGCGATCTTTTCAAAGATGCCAATCGAAGAAGTCGCGGCTGAGGATTTCGTATCACTTGGCCATGCCCGCCACATCGCTGGCAGGCTTGACAATGGCGTGACGGTTCATAATTTTTACGTGCCAGCTGGCGGCGACAAACCGAACCGTGAAGTGAATGAAAAGTTTGGACAAAAGCTCGACTATCTTACGGAAATGCGGGACTATTTCGGGGCGAACGCGCCGGAGAAATCGATCCTTGTGGGGGACTTGAATATCGCCCCACGGGAGGACGATGTGTGGGATCACAAGAAACTGTTGAAAGTCGTCAGTCACACCCCCGTTGAGGTGGAACATTTGGCGGATGTGCAGGGAGCTGGCGATTGGGTTGACGTGACCCGCGCCGACATCCCGCACGGCAATTTATACAGCTGGTGGAGCTACCGCGCCCCCGATTGGGAATCCGCCGATAAGGGCCGCCGTCTGGACCATGTTTGGGCCACGCCGGACATTGCCAATTCGGCCCATTCGAGCCGCGTTATTCGTGCCGTTCGTGGGTGGGAACAACCCAGCGATCACGCACCAGTTTTTGCGACGTTTGATCTGTAAATCGGGGTGGCATACAGTGTACACAACCTGTGCACATTCTGTATGCCAACGGATGCACAGGAATCGAAAAACCCGACCCCCTTGGCCTTTGGTGTGGGCTTGCCCATATAGATATCAAATAGGATGCACTAATCGGAGGCTAAGATGCTTGAACTCGGTGGACAACAACCCGCAGCGGCGGACGATTTGATAAAAGACAGTGGTGACGCGTCGTTTATGCAGGACGTGATTGAGGTGTCGAAGACGGTGCCGGTGATCGTGGACTTCTGGGCGCCATGGTGTGGCCCGTGCAAGACGCTGGGGCCAGCGCTGGAAGAGGCCGTTAAGAAGGCCGGTGGCCGCGTAAAGATGGTCAAGATCGATGTGGATCAGAACCAAGGCATCGCGGGGCAGCTTAAAGTGCAGTCGATCCCGATGGTTTATGCGTTCTTTAACGGCCAGCCTGTTGACGGGTTTCAGGGCGCTTTGCCACCCAGCGAGATTGAAGCGTTTGTGACCAAGATTGCCGATCTGGCCGGTGAGCCTGACAACGGGCTGGACGACGCGTTGGAGGCGGCTGAGACCATGCTGGCTGATGGCGAATTTGCCGATGCAGCCGAAACCTTTGCGGCCATTCTCGAAGAAGACCCCAACCACGCCGGTGCGTTCGGTGGGTTGGCACGCTGCCATCTGGCGCAAGGTCAAGTGGATGAGGCAGAGGCAGTGCTGAACGGCGCACCAGCGGAAATTTCTGACGCGGCACCGATTGAAGCGGCGCGTGCGGCAATTGAATTGGCGAGACAAGCGGCAAATGCGGGGCCGGTGGCAGAATTGCAGGCTGCGGTTGACGCTGATGAAAACAACCACCAAGCGCGACTTGATCTGGCCGTGGCGCTGCATGCGTCCGGCGACAGCGAAGGCGCGGTTGATCAATTGCTTGATTTGTTCCGGCGGGATCGGGAGTGGAATGACAGCGCTGCAAAAACGCAGTTGTTCACTGTCTTTGACGCAATGAAACCAACGGATCCTGTGGTGCTGAACGGTCGGCGCAGGCTTTCGTCGATGATATTTGCCTGATCGGGTGCGCGGGCTATTTAACTCCTCATGAAAAAACAACCTGACCTCCCAGAAGTAATCCCAATTTTCCCGCTGCCCGGAGCGTTGTTGTTGCCGCGCGCGCAATTGCCGATGCATCTGTTTGAACCGCGCTATTTGACGATGCTGGATGATACGTTGAAATCGGACGGGCGATTGATTGGAATGGTGCAGCCTTACGTAGCGGCTGACGGATCGAAAAAGTTACATTCGATTGGCTGCGCGGGGCGCGTGACGGCGATGTCTGAGACGGAAGATGGTCGATATATGATCACACTGTCGGGCAGGTCGCGGTTTCGCATGCTGGACGAAGTTGAAGGGTTTGCGCCCTATCGCCGTGCGCGGGTGAACTGGGATGGGTTTGGCGCAGATTTGGGCGGCGAGGAAACGGACCCCGGTTTGGATCGCGCCGCACTGATGAACTTGCTTGAGCGGTTTTTTGAAGAACGCGGGCTGAACACCGACTGGGAGTCGATGACGGACGCGGAACCTGAATTGTTGATCAATTCCCTGTCGATGCTGTGCCCGTTTGAGCCAGAAGACCGCCAAGCCCTGTTAGAAGCGCCATCTTTGGTGACCCGTCGGGAAACGCTTGTGACATTGATCGAATACGCGCTTCATGGGGGTGATGATCCGCAGGTCATGCAATGACAGAGACAGACGTGCGTAAGTTCGATCCCAAAATGCTCGAGGCGCTTGTCTGTCCGCAATGTCAGGGGCGACTGACCTATGATGCCGCGGCGCAAGAGCTGACCAGCAGGGCGGCGCATCTTGCCTATCCGATCAGGGCCGGCATTCCGGTGCTGTTGATTGACGAAGCCCGAGTGATCGACAAAGATTAATCTGGCCCGATCAGGTGCGCATCAGGCTGGGTAGATCGCCTGTCAGCCCTGCGGCTTCGCGGATGAAGCGGCGGCGCAGGCTGGGCGCTGAATTGATCAGGCCCATGCCCGTATCGCGAACCGCACGCAGCAGGGAATTGTCGTTTGAGAACAGTTTATTGAAGGTATCTGTTGCGGCAGCAAGCGTTGCGGTGTCAAAGCGTCGCCATTGCTCATAGCGTGTCAGAACCGATGGACTGCCGATGTCTTCGCCGCGCTTTTTCGCGTCTGAAAGCACATCCACGAGGGCGGCAACATCGCGCAGGCCCGCGTTCAGACCTTGGCCCGCAATGGGGTGCAT
Source organism: Octadecabacter arcticus 238 (assembly GCF_000155735.2). Taxonomy (GTDB): domain Bacteria; phylum Pseudomonadota; class Alphaproteobacteria; order Rhodobacterales; family Rhodobacteraceae; genus Octadecabacter; species Octadecabacter arcticus. The sequence goes on along the minus strand of NC_020908.1, from coordinate 4,356,268 downwards.
GCCATGCGCTGCGTCCCCGATCAAAGCCACCTTATCTGAGATAAAGCGATTGGCAAGGGTCAGGCCAAGCGGGTAGCTGTAGCGTTTTCCTGTCAATGAAATTTCACCCAAAAAATCGCCAAATGCGGGGCGCAGTGCGTTGAGGAAATCGGGATCATCCATCGCCATGATTTCAACGGCGCGGGCATCCGTTTCTGACCAGACAATAGAACAGCGATTGTGTGGTAGCGGTAAAATAGCAAGCGGGCCGGAGGGCATAAAGAATTGGTGCGCGATACCGCCGTGGGGTTTTTCGTGACCCACCGCGCAAACGATTGCGGTTTGGCCGTAGCCCCAGCCAGTGCGTTTGATACCCGCGCGGGTGACGGTGCCGCTGGTGCGTCCGTCCGCCCCGATGATCAACTTTGCCTTGAGTGTTCGGCCTGAAGCCAGCGTCACCGAGCCTACGTCTTGTGCCACGACGGTTTCGCCGGACAATTGCGTGATGCGATCATTGGCGTCCATCGCGGCCAGTAAGGCGTGGCGTAGATAGCGATCTTCGCACATGAACCCCATGGGGCCTTCTTCTATTTCAGCATGGTCGAAATGCAGCATCCACGGGGCTGGTCCCTCGCCTGCGCGCCCGTCGGTCACTTTGATTTCCAACATAGGTTGGGTGTGGTCTGCGATATCGCCCCAAATTCCGATGTTGCGCAGCAGGCGCATGGAGGCGTGGGCCAAGGCGTATGAGCGGCCATCAAAATCACGTAGACCACGGAGCGGGGCCGGAAGCGTATCAATGACTATGGTGCGCAAGCCGATGTTGGACAGTGCAAGGGCAAGCGTTGGGCCGTTCAGCCCGCCGCCAACAATAATCACGTCCGCTGCTATATTTGTATCAATGTCCATGGATCATAGTATGCGCCCTTTGTCGGGATTGTCCATGTGCGGGATGGTCGCTACCGTCGCCGAAAACAAGGAGAACGCGATGCAAGATTGGCTTTGGGCAACAGCGGCAAATTTGGGGCGTGGGATTGAGTCGGGAGAGATTGACCCAGTTGACCTGTGCGACGTCTATCTGGCGGCGATTGAACAGCATCCGATGCGGGATCGAATCTATGCACGGGTAACCGCGGACCGCGCGCGCAGTGAGGCCGCAGCCGCAAGTGAACGTGCAAAGGCAGGGCAGCGGTTGTCGTCTCTGGACGGGGTGCCGATCAGCTGGAAAGATTTGTTTGATACCGCAGGTGTCGCGACCGAAGCGGGGACTAAATTGATGGAGGGCCGCGTGCCGACGACGGACGCAGAGGTGCTGCGTGTGGCGACGGGCATGGGGCTTGTGTGCCTGGGAAAAACCCACATGAGCGAGATCGCGTTTTCCGGGTTGGGATATAATCCGATGACCGCGACGCCGCCGTGTGTGAATGATCCGGACGCGGTTCCAGGGGGATCATCATCTGGCGCTGCGGCGTCTGTTGCGTTTGGATTGGCGGCGGCGGCTGTCGGGTCGGACACGGGCGGTTCGGTTCGGGTGCCATCGGTCTGGAATGATCTCGTGGGGCTGAAGACGACGTTCGGACGCCTGCCTGTGGCGGGGTCGGTCGCGTTGTGTACCGAATTTGATACTGTTGGACCGCTATGTCGATCCATTGAAGACGCAGCCTTGATGTTGGTAGCACTGGAAGGTGGTCGATCGGTGGATTTGAAGGGTGCATCGGTAAGGGGGATGCGATTTGCGGCGTTGCAGACCGTGGTTATGGATGATGTCGCGGATGCATCGTTGGCGGGATATACAGCAGCATTGGAAAAATTGGCGGCAGCGGGTGCTGAAATCGTGCCACTAGACGTGCCCGTGTTGGAACGCGCCTTTGCGATGTCTTTGCCGCTTTATACGGCGGATGCCTATGCCAATTGGCGCGATTTGGTCGAAGCGGAACCAGATAAAATGTATCACCAGATTTTGCAGCGTGTGCGGGGGGGCAAGGATGTTCTGGCCCATGAATATCTGTCGCTTTGGGCGGAATTGCGTGACATTCGCGGTGTCTATGCTGATGCGACTGCCGGATATGATGCGGTCCTGTGTCCCGGCGTTGCGAATATGCCGCCGAACTTGGAACGGCTGGCGACAGACGCCGATTACTACTTGCAGGAAAACCTGCTGACGCTGCGCAATACGCGGGTCGCGAACCTGATGGGGTTGGCGTCGCTGGCATTGCCTACAGGGGTGCCGTCTGTGGGGATTTTGCTAAATGTTGCCGGGGGCGACGATGAACGTCTCCTGCGGATTGGTGCTGCGGCTGAGGCTGCGCTGGCGTAGACCACGACGTAAAAGCCACACAAGCCACCGCAACTGCATGCTTTTTCTGGACTTAGCAGGGTCGCCTACGGTACTTTGAATGAAAGCGGCCCGTAAATGAGGCCGCAGTTTGAGGCAGTGATGACGTACCCCAAGCGGTTTTCGAACCTTCCGGCCTATGCGTGGCCGCGCTTGCGCGCTTTACTCGACGTCCATGAAGCGGGCGGCGATACTATAAACATGACGATTGGCGAACCGCAGCATCCGTTTCCTGCGTTTGTGCCAGAAATTTTGGCGAAATCAGTCGGTGAGTTCAGCAAATACCCAACGAACGAGGGTGCGCCCGAGTTGTTGGCAGCAATCTGTGGCTGGATCACGCGGCGCTATTCCGTTGATCTGACGCCGAATCGTGTGATGGTTTTGAACGGCACGCGTGAGGGTTTGTATAACGCTGCGATGTCGCTGTGTCCTGAGGTCAAGAATGGAAAACAGCCCGTCGTGCTGGTGCCGAACCCGTTTTATCAGGTCTACGCGATCGCGGCTTTGTCGGTGAATGCGGAACCTGTGATGGTTCCCGCGACCGCTACAACGGGGCATTTGCCAGATTATGCGTCGCTGCCGGTAGATGTCTTGGACCGCACGACGATTGCTTATATCTGCTCGCCTGCCAATCCGCAGGGCGCTGTCGCGTCACGTAAATACTGGGCGACGCTGATTGCCTTGGCCGAAAAGCACGATTTCAAAATTTTCGCGGATGAGTGTTATTCAGAGATTTACCGTGACACGCCGCCAATGGGGGCACTTGAAGCTGCGGTTGCGGCGGGCTGTGATCCTGAACGGGTCGTAGTGTTTCATTCGTTGTCCAAGCGCAGCAACCTGCCCGGATTGCGGTCTGGTTTCGTTGCTAGTGGGCCAAAAAACATTAAGGAAATTCGCCAGTTGCGGGCCTATGCGGGTGCGCCTGTGCCGATGCCAATTCAGCGGGTTTCCGAACGGGTCTGGTCGGATGAGGATCATGTCGTTGCGAACCGTGCCATGTATCAAGACAAGTTTAACGACGCTGATGCGATATTCGCAGGTGTGAACAGCTATACCTCACCTGAAGCGGGATTTTTTCTGTGGCTTCCTGTTGAGGACGGTGAACAGGCCGCATTGAAGCTGTGGCAAGAAACAGGTGTTCGGGTTCTACCGGGCGCCTATCTGAGCCGCCCCGATCCTGCGGGCGATCCGGGCTCAGGATATATTCGGGTCGCACTTGTGGCCCCCAAAGATGAAACGCAGCGTGGTCTGACCCTGATCCGCGACTGTTTGTACACGTGAGGAACGGCAAAATGGCGTCTTATCAATCCCGACAAAGAGATCCCCTGCTTGATAGTGGCACCCAAGCTGCGATTGAAAAACGTGGTCGTGAGCTTGTGGGGATTGGCCTGTTTGTTGTCGGCGTGATGGTCGCGATGATGCTGTGGTCTTACGCGCCCGATGATCCGAATTTCATGTCCGCGACAGACGCTCCCGTTCAAAACTGGCTGGGTCGGCCGGGTGCGTCATTTGCCGCGGCGCTGTTTATGATAGTTGGCTATGCAAGCTGGATGGTCCCGCTCGTGCTGATGGCGTGGGGTTTGCGGTTTACGCTGCACCGCGGTCAGGAACGTGCGGTCGGGCGGGTGATTTTCGCCCCCATCGCGATTGCTGCGACGGCGATATATGCCGCGACATTGAACACAGGCGCTGGATGGGAACAGAGTTTTGGTCTCGGCGGGCACTTTGGCGACATGGTCTTGTCGATCCTTTTGACGGTCTTGCCGTTTGGCACGACGTTCAGCGTGAAACTGATGTCTTTCGTTATGGGCCTTGGTGTAGTGGCGCTGATGGCGTTCGCGTTGGGCTTCACATTGTATGAGATCAGGCGTTTGGGTCGTTTCCTATTGGTAGGCTTGATTGTCACCTATTCAGGAATTCTCAAACTGCTCGGCCAGACAGCATCGGCGTCTTATAAGGGTGCGCAGGCGTTGAATTCCAGAGTTCAGGAGCGCCGTGAGTGGTCGCGCCAAGAGAGGGCCGAAGTTGAGGCGGAAATGGCTGCGGTACGGGCGATCCCGACGCCGTCAGTTGCGCAAGAAACGGCCCGCGTTGCAGCCGTGGTTCGGGCGAACCCAGCGATGCCGACCCGTTACGAAGATTTCGACCCGATTGAGGCACCTGCGCCCCGCACAAGTGCCCCGAAGCCATTGTCTGCGCCCGCACGCGTTACGGAGCCAGCGCAAAAACCAGGCATTTTTGCATCATTGCTGAAACGCGCAGATCCGATGCCTGAACCTGAATTGATTGAAAAACCCGCCCTGCAGGGCGACGTGCCAGCCGCAGATACAGATCGTATTTCGGCACGTATTGCCAACGCCGTGCGCAGCCGCAGTGGACAACCACAAGACGTGCATGTGGCCACGAAACCGGGGGTGAACCCCGCGATCACCGCCGCCATTGCCAGCCGAATAGTGCCGCAATCAACCCGCGTTGAACCGACGATGGGACGCCATTCTGGGCCACAACCGCTGTTGTTGAACACGCAACAAAAGGCGGCCTTGGATCTGGCCGCGCCCAAGCCCGAGCCAGTGGTTGGGGACGTCAAGGAATATACACGGCCCGCAATGGAATATGCATCTGTTGACGTGGCCCCGATGGAAACCCCAGCGGCTTCGTTTTCGCCTGCGTTGATCCGTGTGCCGGAGGCCAAAGCGGTCGTTCAGCATCCGGCCCGCAAATCCGTGCAGCCGTCGCGCCAGGCCAAGGCCGAATCCCAACCCGTGTTGAAGTTCGAGGACAAGCGTCCGGCCTATGAAACGCCACCGCTGAGCCTGTTGTCTTCGCCGGATGAAATCACCCGCCATGTGTTGAGCGATGAAGCGCTGGAAGAAAATGCACGCATGTTGGAAAACGTGCTCGATGATTACGGCGTCAAAGGCGATATTGTGTCTGTGCGCCCCGGTCCGGTTGTCACGATGTACGAACTTGAACCCGCGCCGGGCTTGAAAGCGTCGCGGGTTATTGGTTTGGCAGATGATATCGCCCGTTCCATGTCGGCCTTGTCGGCGCGTGTGTCCACGGTTCCTGGCCGCACGGTGATCGGGATCGAACTGCCGAACGAAAACCGCGAAATGGTCGTGCTGCGCGAGATGCTAAGCGCGCGCGATTTTGGCGACAGCAACATGAAGCTGCCATTGGCGCTGGGCAAAAATATTGGCGGTGAGCCAATCATCGCCAACCTTGCCAAGATGCCCCACTTGCTGATCGCAGGTACCACCGGTTCTGGTAAATCTGTGGCGATCAACACAATGATCCTGAGCTTGCTGTATAAGCTGAGCCCCGAAGAATGCCGCATGATCATGATTGATCCAAAAATGCTGGAACTGTCGGTTTATGACGGTATCCCGCATTTGCTGAGCCCTGTTGTGACTGACCCCAAGAAGGCGGTTGTCGCCCTGAAATGGGTCGTAGGCGAGATGGAAGAACGGTATCGCAAGATGTCCAAAATGGGCGTGCGCAACATTGATGGCTACAATGGTCGCGTAAAAGACGCGCTTGGCAAGGATGAGATGTTCAGCCGCACGGTGCAGACGGGATTTGACGACGACACGGGCGAACCTGTGTTTGAAACTGATGAGTTCAAGCCTGAAGTCCTGCCCTATATTGTGGTGATCGTGGATGAGATGGCTGACCTGATGATGGTTGCCGGTAAAGAGATCGAAGCCTGTATTCAGCGTCTGGCGCAAATGGCGCGGGCGTCGGGTATCCATTTGATTATGGCCACGCAGCGTCCATCGGTGGATGTCATCACGGGCACGATCAAGGCCAACTTCCCAACCCGCATTTCATTCCAAGTGACCAGCAAAATTGATTCGCGCACCATTCTGGGTGAACAAGGAGCCGAGCAGCTTTTGGGTATGGGTGATATGCTGTATATGGCGGGCGGATCGAAGATCATGCGCGTTCATGGGCCGTTCTGTTCGGACGAAGAAGTGGAAGAGATTGTCACCTATCTGAAGGCCTATGGTCCGCCAGAATACTTCAGCGGCGTGGTCGAAGGGCCAGCGGATGATAATGCCAGCAGCATCGACGAGGTCCTTGGTCTGGGCGGCAACACTGACGGCGAAGATGCGCTTTATGATACGGCAGTCGCAATCGTTGCCAAGGATCGCAAATGCTCGACCAGCTACATCCAGCGCAAATTGGCGATCGGGTATAACAAGGCCGCGCGATTGGTTGAGCAGATGGAAGACGAGAATATCGTCAGCGCTGCCAACCATGTTGGCAAACGCGAGATTTTGATCCCAGAACGACAGCAATGATCTGACAGCAATAACTTAACGAGGGGTCACGATTCGTTCGTGACCCCTGATTTTGCATCCGACTGTGCAAGGATCGCTTTGATCTGGCCATTGAGATCTGCGTGCCATCCAGTCGACATGTCGCGAACTTTTGCCATGTACGCCTCGTTCTCGAAGGCTGGAATGTCAGGGTCGTAATGTTCAGCCGCTTCGATCATTGAGCGGCGATCCAGTGCGTTGAAAGCCTCGGTGACTTGCGCGGAGGTTTCCGGCGAATGCCCCAAAGCCTCAAAAGCCGATTTGCCCATCCGAAGGGAGCTGTCGTAGGTCTCGCGGATGATGTCACGACACCCCGCGGCAAACAGATCATAGACGTGGTTACGATCCACAGCGCGGGCAATGACATGCACATGTGGATGGGTGTGCAGCACGTATTTCACCAGTTCGGTGATCTGTTCTTTGCCATCAATTGCGACGACGAAGATCTTGGCCTCATCGATGCCAGCGGAATGCAATAGATCGGGCCGCGTGGCGTCGCCATAATAGGCGCGAAAGCCGAACTTCGCGATCATGTCGATTTGCTTGGATGAATAGTCGATCACAGTTGTCGCGTAGCCCGCACCTTCGAGCATGCGGCGCACCAGCCCACCAACGCGGCCATGACCTGCGACGATGATATGATTTGCTTCGTCAATGGTATCGGTTTCACGGTCCTGATCGGTGTTGAAACGTGGCACGATCACGCGGTCATAAAGGATAAATAACAAAGGGGTCAGAAGCATAGATAGCGCCACGACCAGCAGCAGTTGATCCGCGATAGCGCTTGGAATGACGTTGCTGGCGACGTTGAACGACAACAGCACAAAGCCAAATTCACCAGCTTGCGCGAGGCCAAGGGCGAACAGCCACCGATCACTGCCCCTGATTTTGAAGATCACCGCAAGGATCAGGAGAACAGCTATTTTAAGCGCAATGAGGCCGAGGGTGAGGCCGATGATGAGCATCAGGTTCGCCCCGAGCAGGCCGAAATTGATCCCTGCGCCGACGGTCATAAAAAACAGGCCAAGTAGTAGACCTTTAAACGGATCGATGTCGGATTCCAGTTCGTGGCGGTATTCGGAGTTCGCAAGGACAACCCCCGCGATGAATGTGCCAAGGGCGGGCGATAACCCGACCAGCGACATCAATAGCGCGATGCCGATAACCATCATCAGCGCCGTCGCAGTGAACAATTCGCGCAGGTTCGCGCCCGCGACAAACCGAAAGATCGGCGAGGTCAGGAAGCTGCCACAAAACACAACGGCAGCTACCGCGCCAATGGTGACAAGTGCTGTTTGCCATGGGTTAAGGCCGTCAACGAGGCTCATGCTTTCGCTATGATCGCCATCTGGGCTGGCGTGATCGCCTGTGGTGACGGGGTCACCATGGCTATCGACGAGGACTTCAACATGGGCTGTTTCGCCGTGTGTCACCATGTCGCCAGCAACATCGCCGAGGCCAGACAGAGCCAAAAGCGGAATGAACGCCAGCATCGGGATCACGGCGATGTCTTGGGTCAAGAGCACCGAAAAGCTTGACTGGCCTCCGTCACTTTTCATCAGGCCCTTTTCGTTCAGGGTCTGTAAAACGATGGCGGTGGACGACAGTGCCATGACCAGACCAATCGCCAGCGCGACGGTCCAAACCAATCCGAACGCCAACGCCACGGCCATTACGGCCAGTGTGGTCAGTAAGACTTGCCCGCCGCCAAGACCGATCAGGCGCGCCCGCATCGCCCAGAGCATCTTTGGTTCAAGTTCAAGGCCAACAAGGAACAGCATCATCACGACGCCAAATTCTGCAAAATGCTGGATCGCGATGACATCGACATTTAACAGCGCCAAAACCGGACTAATCAGGATGCCGGCGATCAGGTAACCCAACACCGATCCAAGGCCCAAACGCGATGCAATTGGAACGGAAATTACCCCCGCCACTAAAAATACGAACGCGAGCATCAAGAAACCGGTCATCATTTATCCCCAAATTTTTGAATGGTTAACCTAGGCGGGAACTTCGACGGGCGAAAGGTAGTAACCCATTTGCCTTCGCCGCATGAATATCTTGGGAGATCGTCAGTTCGCTAGTCGGCCCCTTCGCCCTGATGACGGCCACACGCTATCGGTTAACAAATGGCATGATATCGCTTAACCCGCACGGATCACCGATGTTTGTCCTATCGATTGGGTGCAAATCATGCGCCGCCAGATTAGATATGAGATATGAATATGATTACACGCCGACTATGCCTTATGGCCGTCCCCCTTGCGCTTGCAGGGTTCGCGGCTTCGCCATCATTTGCACAGCAATTGTCGTTGGGCCAAGTGTCCGGCTATCTCAATTCGTTCACCAGCGCCGAAGGTGCTTTTACGCAGATCAATGCGGATGGAACGATTTCGACAGGAACGATTTTTATCAAACGGCCGGGGCGTGTGCGGTTTGAATATAATCCGCCCGAGGAATCGCTCGTGGTTGCGGGCGGTGGGCAGGTCGCGATTTTCGATCCGCGATCCAACAATGGGCCGGATCGCTACCCGCTGAACCAGACACCACTGTCGATCATTCTGGAACGCAACATTGATTTCACGCGCACCGATATGGTCACAGGCCATACCAGTGACGGAACAAAAACCACCGTAACCGCACAAGACCCCGATCATCCCGAATACGGAAGTATCCAGATGGTCTATACGGCCAATCCTGTTGAATTGCGCCAATGGATCGTCACGGACGATACAGGTCAGCAGACGACGGTAATTTTGGGTGATCTTGAGAAGGATGGCCGTGTGCCTGATATCCTGTTCAACATCCAGCGTGAGATGCGCAACTGGGCGAACTGATGTCGTCGCAGAATTGCCCAAAGCAATAGAAACAACTAAGCGCGCCCCGAAGTTGGGACGCGCTTTTTATTTGTATGACGTGCCGTTCAGCGGAACTGTCGGCAATTTTGCAATTGTGCGTCGTACAACACGGCGCGGTCCCTAATTTCGCCGGCGATGCGCATCAGCCAAGGTTTTGAGCGATATGTCCCGCGACGCCACCCTGTTCGACCATCGTGATAGGCCAGATACTGGTTGTAAGTGTCATTCAGAGGTATCGAATTTTCACGCACGGTTGCGGCCATATACCAACCCATGAAATCTGTCGCGTCGGCAATGTCGGTCCGGTTTGACCGGCGTCCACCCTGCTGATCTACGTATTCTTCCCATGTTCCGTCCAACGCTTGGCTGTAGCCAAGGGCGGATGATTGGCGGCCCGTTGGGATGATCCCCAACGCGTAGGTATGCGGCGGACGGTTATCGGCAATAAATTTGCTTTCTTGGTAGATCATTGCCATCAAAACGTGGGTATCCACACCCCAATTTCGTTCAGCCTGTTTGAAGGCGCGCACATAATGCGGGCGTTCGGTTAGAATGGAACAGGCGTTGTCCAGATTGCGCGGCGCTGAAGCGTCTCGGGCTGCACAGCTTCCCAAGATCATTAATAACAGGGCGGCGCGAAAGAGTTTGCTCATCTGCCTCTCGCTTCTTTTATTTTTTTATTGCGAGTAGTTTAACGGATGTGGGGCGGTCTGGGAACCGGTTTTGCGCATGGGTTAGATCACAACCACCTTGATGAGCGGTAAAATGAGCACCGACAGGTACGTTGATGCACAACAAGCCTTGCGGAAACGCTGCAACAGGCCCGCTACGCTGACAGACTCCGCGCCGTAACGTTCAGCCAGCGATAAGGGAGGTGACGATAGCGGCGGTGGCGGTTAGTGCTGTCAGTTTGGAACTCATGACCGATGATTTTATAACAACTTCAGGATGTTATCATTTGCCAGCTTTGCCCAAACCAATCCAACATCTGCCAAAAGAAAGACTGGGGCGAGGATTCTCAACACGCTCAAGTTTAGCAATACAGTTTGTTCCCTTTAATTTTACCTTGTTTGCATGGACTCATGTGGGCCGACCCGTCTAGTAACGACCAAGGGGCTAAAAAACATGCTGAAGACACGTGCGAAATATCATTTGGGCCAAGTGGTTCGCCACCGCAAACATCCGTTTCGCGGGGTTGTTTTTGATGTGGACGCCATGTTTACCAATACCGAAGAATGGTACGAGGCTATCCCTGAAGAAGCGCGCCCCCAAAAGGATCAGCCGTTTTACCATCTGCTGGCCGAAAACGATCAATCCTATTACGTGGCCTATGTCTCTGAGCAGAACTTGGTCGCGGACTATTCGGGCCAGCCAGTGGATCACCCCGATCTAGATGATTTGTTTGGCCCGTTTGAAGACGGTCAGTATCCGCTGCATTTCCAACTGAACTAGCGCGTTAGTCTTGCGTCCTTTTTGACCAAAAGAACAACATCCCCCCGAACGAAAACATCGCCGCGTAGATTGCTGCATACAGCGTCGCGTCCGGCACGCCGTTTAGGGCGTCGTTCACCGCCGTCCCGCACAGCAGGCCACCCGCCAGCATGAACGCCAGTCCGAACGTGCGCGCCAGCCGTTTTTTGAGCGCTTCAATATCCAAGTGCTATCCCATCTTTACGCGGATCGCTGGCCCCTTCGAGGACACCATCGTCGCGTAACACGATTGCTTGCGCCCCGCCAATCGGCTTTGTCGCGCGTTTGACGATGTGGCCTTTGTCAGCCAAAGCCTGCGCGACGCTGTCGGCGTAGCCAGTTTCCACCGTCAGCCCACCGTGTTCGGCAAAGCAACGCGGCGCGTCGATGGCGGTTTGGACGTCCATACCAAAATCTTGCATGTTGGTCAGCAATCGCGCGTGGCCGCAGGGCTGGTACGCACCGCCCATAACGCCGAATGGCATTTTGATTTTGCCAGAACGTTTGACCATGCTCGGTATGATTGTGTGCAGCGGACGTTTGTTGCCCATGGCCTCATTTGGATGACCCTGTTCAAGAGTGAAGCCTGCGGCGCGGTTGTGGAACAGGATGCCGAATTTGTCAGATGCGAGGCCTGATCCAAACGCCTCAAAGATGGAATAAATCAGCGACACGCACATGCGATCCTTGTCGACCACGGTGATATAAACTGTGTCCTTGTGAACCGCCTGTGCGCTGGGCAGGGATGAGGGCAGGGCCGTGTTAGGGTCGATAAGCCCTGCCAGTTTCGCCGCCGTATCTGCAGACAACATATGCTCTAGCCGCGCGGTGTGATCGGGATCGGCCACAACGCGGTTGAGGGTGTCATAGGCAAGTTTCGCGGCTTCTGCTTCCAGATGTGCGCGCTGTGTCCCCAACGGATCCAGCCCCGCAATATCAAAATGTTTCAGAATGTTGAGCATCAAAATCGCTGTCGCGCCTTGGCCGTTTGGCGGGTGTTCGACCAGTTCGATGTCTTTGTAGGCGCCCGATATCGGTGTAGTGTAATCGCTGCGCACATTGGCAAAATCATCCAAGCTGTGGGTGCCGCCTGCCGCATTCAGGGATGCGACCATGTCTTGTGCAACTTCGCCTTCATAAAAACCGGCGCGCCCGTCCATCGCGACCCGTCGCAGAACATCTGCCTGACCTGATGCGCGGAATTTCTGACCGAGGCTCAGGGCTTTGTCCTGCAACATGAAATGCGTCCGACCGGCGCCGCGCAGCGTGCCGCCTGACCGCGCATAATCAAACGCAACCCGCGGGGCGACTGGCACGCCTGCGTCGGCGTAATGAATTGCAGGGGCAAGGATCGCCTTGAGCCCGATTTTGCCGTGGTCTTTGGCCAGCCGAATAAATCCGTCCATCGCGCCAGGCAGGCTGATGGCGTGTACCGATGAAATGGGCAGATGATCCAACCCGTCGGCCCGCAACTTTGCGGCGTCTAGTCCAGCTGGCGCGCGACCGGACGCGTTCAGTGCATGAACGTCATCGCTGCCCGCCAAATTGAACAAACAAAACGCATCACCACCGATACCGGCGGATTGCGGTTCACAGATGCCAAGCAAAACAGCCCCTGCGATGGCGGCATCCATGGCGTTGCCGCCCGCTTCGAGGATTTGCACCGCGACCTTTGCGGCCAGCGGGTGCGATGTGGCGCAGATGCCGTTGTCAGCAAAAACGGCGGATCGGCCCGGTTGTTGGAAATCGCGCATGGTCTCTCCCTTGATTGAAGAAGATCATAGCGGCTCTTCTCCGCTTTGTTGAGTAAGAAAAGATGCTGACCATCAAGTAACCTGTTGATATGTTAGGTTTCTGACAACTTTACATAGGGCAGGTATATGACCATCGACATCTCGCAACATATTTTACGCCTGAAGGGGCAACGTGTAAATGAAATTGAGCTGGCTGAAGACGGTGCGAAGGTTATTGTTCAGTGCAGTCGGGATGCCCGCAGGAGCGCTATAGACCCTGCAACCGGCAAGAAGGGTAGCATCAACCAACATATTCGCCGACAAGTAAACGACATCCCGTTTTTTGGGTATCCTTGTGTGATTGAGATTGAGCTAGCGCAGGTTTTTATTAGCAAGGGTGAGCGCCGCATTGAGGCGTGTCCTTTTGTTGATAAAGGGTGCCGTTTCACCCATCGATTTTGCCATCTTATCAGTGGATTGTGCCGTCATTTATCCATTCTGGCTGTCTCCAGGCATTTAGGTATACGATGGGAGACGGTAAAGAATATCGACAAGGCATACCTGATGGAAACGCTCCCTGCGCTTGATCCCGCACAGCTTGCTGGCTTGGAATACATTGGTGTCGATGAAGTGGCCCGGGCGAAAGGTCATGACTATATGACGGTGGTCTACGATATGGTCGGAGGGCATCTGATCTGGGTGGAAGCCGGTCGAACTGCCGAAGTTTTTTCAAGGTTTTTGAAACAGCTGCGGCCAGATACAGCCCATAAAATAAAGGCCGTGTCGATGGATATGGGGCCTGCCTACCAAAAGGCTGTCAGGGAGTCCTTGCCGATGGCCGACATCGTATTTGACCGTTTCCACGTCATGAAAAACTACAGCAAGGCTATCCATAATCAGCGTCGCCTTGAGTTCAGGAAGGCCGATCAAAGTGGTAAAGAGTTGATGAAGGGCACGCATTATCTGTTGCTCAAAAATGCGGATAAGTTGAATGAAAAACAAAGTAACAAGCTGCAAACGTTGCTGGAGAGCAATAGCAACCTGAATACGCTTTACGTCTTAAAAGAACAGCTTCAGGCTCTGTGGAGCGCCCCATCATTTGAGGGGATGTCAGAGCAACTGGAAAATTGGTGCCTGATCGCAGATCAGTCACACATGCTCTATCTGAAAAAGTTCGCAAAATCCCTAAGAAAACATTGTGTGGGCATATGCAACTACGCGAAACACAAGCTGACAAGCGCCAGGATAGAGGCTGGTAATGTCAGTATAGGAATGATCCGCAAACGAGCCAGGGGCATCAGGGATACCGAATACTTCAAACTCAAAATTAGACAATCATCCATCCCAGATAATCAATCTATGTTCTATTTGAAATCCTAGAATAACTCAACAAAGCGGAGAAGAGCCATCATAGCGCCATGGTGGTGGTGGGAAAGGCCGCAAAGCTTTATTTCCGTTAGGGAATCCACTTTGCGCTATGAGTGGATCATAGATCCAAACTTAAGGTGTGCGAGGATCGTAGATCCCAACCTAAAAATTGCGAGGATCATAGATCCTCGACGTCACGCACTGGGTGGGGGCAATTACACGTGACGCCGAGGTTAGCCTATGAAGCTACAAGTCCTTTTCTGACATTGGATTCGGGTGAGGATGCGAAAAATTGTGGGGCAGTTTTGTGGTTTTTCAGACTTAGCAGGTTGAGGAGGCGGAGATGAACAAAGTAGTGATCGCAGGGGCGGCGCGCACGCCTATGGGCGCTTTCGCAGGACTGACGGCGCCGGTACTTGGAGGGGCCGCGATGAAGGCAGCCTTGGCTGGTTACGGTTTGGTGGACGAAGTTTAGATGGGCTGCGTATTGCCTGCGGGATTGGGCCAAGCACCAGCGCGTCAAGCAGGGTTCTTGGCAGGTCTTTGCGAAAACGTCCCCGCGACGACGCTGAACAAGATGTGTGGATCAGGGATGAAGGCGGCGATGATCGGGTTTGATCAAATCACGCTGGGACAAACGCAGCGCATGCTGGTCGGCGGAATGGAAAGCATGAGTAATGCGCCGTACTTGCTGCCAAAGATGCGGGACGGCGCGCGGATTGGCCATGGAACATTGATAGATTCGATGTTTCTGGACGGGTTGGAAGACGCCTATGACACGGGGCGCTTGATGGGGAGTTTCGCAGAGGACTGCGCGCAGAGCTATCAGTTTACCCGTGAGGCGCAGGATGAGTATGCGCTGCGATCTCTGAAGCGGGCGTTATCGGCGCAAACGTCGGGGGCATTTGATGCTGAGATCACGCCCGTAGAGGTGGCAGGCCGAGCGGCGCAAACCACGGTGTCGGTCGACGAACAGCCCGCAAACGCGCGGCCAGATAAGATACCTTTGTTAAAGCCTGCGTTTCGTGAGGGCGGCACGGTAACGGCGGCCAACAGTTCCAGCATTTCGGATGGGGCGGCGGCCCTACTTTTGACAACGGATAAAACTGATCTGCCAATCCGCGCCTACATTCGCGGCCACGCCAGTCACGCCCAAGCGCCAAACCTGTTTACAACTGCGCCTGTTCCGGCGGCGCAAAAACTGCTCGACCAACTTGGGTGGGACAAGAACAGTGTCGATTTGTGGGAGGTCAATGAGGCCTTCGCGGTTGTTCCAATGGCGTTCATGCGCGAGATGGATTTGCCGCCTGACATCGTCAATATCAATGGCGGCGCTTGCGCGCTCGGGCATCCGATTGGCGCGTCCGGTGCGCGGATTATTGTGACCTTGCTGCATGCTTTGGAAACCCACAATCTAAAACGTGGCATAGCCGCGATCTGCATTGGGGGTGGCGAAGGGACGGCGATTGCGATTGAACGCCCTTAGGTTTTTGCGCTTCTTTGGCTCTAAATACCTAAACCCAACCTTTTTTTGCGGGAGGCATGATGCCCGATTACGACACTCTCACCAAGACAATCGCCAGCTTAACGCAGGGCGAGGATGACGCCGTTGCGTTGATGGCAACCGTTGCGTGTGAAGTGCATCACTTCGACGCGCGGTTTGATTGGACCGGGTTTTACCGCGTGACGGGGCCAGAGATGCTTAAGATTGGGCCGTATCAGGGTGGGCACGGGTGTTTGCAGATCCCGTTTTCGCGTGGGGTTTGTGGCGCGGCGGCGCGCACGGGCGAGGTGCAGTTGGTCGCGGACGTTGAGGCATTTGACGGGCATATCGCCTGCGCCAGTTCCACGCGGTCGGAATTGGTCTTGCCGGTGTTCAACGAGGCCGCAGAATTGATTGCGGTGTTTGATATCGACAGTGATCAGCCGGATGCCTTCACCGCTGAAGATGCCACACATATGGCTGCAATCTTGAAGAGTGTTTTCAGCGTCGTCACTAAATAAAATCTGATTGGTGAAAAAATCCTTTGAATTTTCACAAACTCGTGTCACGACTTTGGTCAGACAGGGAGTTTGCAGCAAGTGATTCACGCGCCATCGCCAGAAATCCACACGCTTGGGGCTGACATTCGTGCCTTGCGAAAAGCGCGCGGGCTGACGTTGTCGGGATTGGGTAAAACGCTGGGGCGGTCGGTTGGCTGGTTAAGCCAGGTTGAGCGTGACATGTCTGAACCGTCAATTACCGATCTGCGCCATATAGCATCGGTCTTGGATGTATCGGTGTCCAGTCTGTTCCGGTCAGCGGCGCCGGAACACGAACGGGGCATGATTGTTAGGGCAGACGCGCGCCGTCCTATCGGGTCACGCCCTGCGGGCTTGGTTGAGGAACTTTTGTCCCCCGATCTGACGGATGATTTTGAGATGGTCCATTCGACCTTTGAGGCCAATTCCGAGATCACCGAAGAAGTTATGCGTCCGACACAAGAAGTTGGATATATCGTGTCTGGCCGCCTTGATTTGTGGATCGCAGGTAAGACCTTTTCACTGAACGCAGGTGACAGTTTTCGCATTCGTGGCGAAGCCTTTCGCTGGATGAACCCCTACGCCGCGCCCTGCGTTGCGATCTGGGTCATCGCGCCACCAATCTATTGAGGGTGATGTAATGAATGACGTTTGAAGCATGGACCATATTCGCGCTGTTCTGGGCGGTTTTTGTCACCACGCCGGGGCCGAATGCCGTGAATTGCATTTCAAACGGGATGAGTTTGGGGTTCGTGCGCAGCTTGCCAGGTGTTGCTGCGATCTTGACACAGGCTTCCTTGTTTTTGGCATTGTCAGCGCTCGGTGTGACGGCGTTGCTTGCTGCGTCCGAGGTGGCGTTTTCAGGGGCAAAGCTCATTGGCGCGGGGTTCCTGATCTTTCTTGGAGTTCGCGGCTGGATCATGGCGTCGCGACCTGTTCAGCCAACGTCAGCGCCCAAGGGGCGCGTCTATTGGCGGGCCTTGGCAATTGCGGTCATCAATCCCAAAAGTGTTGCCGGATACCTTGCCGCATTTAGCCAGTTCGTGCAGCCTGACGTGCCGATTGGACAACAGATGTGGGTGATTGTGCCCACGGCCCTAACGCTGACGGCGTGCAGTTACCTGACGTTTACTGCCCTTGGTGCTGGGCTTGGACGCGCGGCGCTGGGGGCTGTGTTCAACGTTTGGTTCCGGCGTGTGATGGCCGTGTGTTTCATTATTTACGGCGTTCTTTTGGGCGCAAGCCAACCGACGATAGGGAGAGCGTGATGCACCAAGGGCGTTGTGAATGTGGGGCCGTGGCCTTTGAGGTCAAAAACCTGCGAGCCGAAATTACCATGTGCCACTGCAGCCAATGTCGCCGGTTGAGTGGGCATCATTGGGCGGCGACGCGGGCAATCTTAGACGAAGTTGTGTTCACCAACCAAGTTGGGCTGACGTGGTTTGCATCATCCGACTGGGCCAAGCGCGGGTTTTGTAATCGCTGCGGGTCCAGCCTGTTTTACCGCATGAACGACGAAGACGGCATTGGCATTGCGGCCGGTGCGTTCGACAATCCGACAGGATTTGTAGCAGGCAAACATATTTTTACAGCCGACAAAGGCGACTTTTACACCATTGCGGATGACGCACCGCATATCGAGAAATATTAGGGAACAAAGACCATGGCAGATTTTCCAACCACGGCCCGTGTGGTCATTATCGGCGGCGGCGTCATCGGCACGTCAACATTGTTCCATCTGGCCCGTGCCGGATGGAAGGACTGTGTGCTGCTTGAAAAGAACGAATTGACCGCTGGTTCTACTTGGCATGCTGCGGGAAACTGTCCGAACTTTGCGCCCAATTGGGCCGTGATGAACATGCAGCGTTACGGTTTGGAACTGTATCGCGGTTTGGCCGATGATGTTGATTATCCGATGAACTACCACGTCACCGGATCGCTGCGTTTGGCGCATTCCAAAGAACGAATGCAGGAGTTTGCTAAAGTGTCCGGACAAGCCCGTTATCAGGGACTTGAGATGGATATTTTGACCAATGCTGAAATCAAAGAACGCCATCCGTTTCTCGAAACCCATGATCTTGCGGGCGGCATGTGGGATGCACTGGACGGCGACATTGACCCAGCACAGCTGACGCAGGCCTTGGCCAAGGGTGCGCGCGCGGCGGGCGGTCATATCGAACGGTTCTGTCCGGTGACGGGCATAGGTCGGGATGGTGATGAATGGATTGTGAAAACTGAAAAGGGTGACATCCGCGCCGAGATTGTTGTGAACGCCGCTGGTTACTATGCGCAGCGTGTTGGTGAGATGTTCAAGCCGTTCGGGGGGCGCACCGTGCCGATGGTCGTCATGTCGCATCAGTATTTCCTGACCGAACCCATCGCCGAGCTTGAGGCGTGGACCAAAGAGGTCGGGCACAAAGTCCCCCTCGTGCGCGATGTCGATATTTCCTATTATCTGCGGCAGGATAAGAACGGTCTGAACCTTGGCCCCTATGAGCGGAATTGTAAGGCGCATTGGGTGACGCCGGACGATCCAATGCCTGACGATTTCTCGTTTCAGCTGTATCCCGATGATCTGGATCGACTGGAATTCTACATCGAAGACGCGATGGCGCGTTTGCCGTTGTTGGGCGAGGCTGGCATTGGCCGCAATATCAATGGCCCGATCCCTTATGCGCCAGATGGTCTGCCGATGGTCGGGCCGATGCCCGGTGTGAAGAACGCGTTTGAGGCGCATTCGTTTACCTTCGGGATCGCCCAAGGCGGTGGTGCGGGTAAGGTCATGGCGGAATGGATCATGCACGGCGAAACAGAACTGGACATGTGGTCCGTCGATCCGCGCCGCTACACCGATTATGCCGATCACGACTATTGCCTGTCCAAGGCGCTTGAAACGTATGGCTATGAGTACGGAATGCATTTCCCGCATCACGAATGGCCAGCGGGCCGCGATAAGAAGCATTCGACGTTGCAGTCGCGGTTGCAGGACGCGGGCGCGCAATTCGGGGCGTATAACGGCTGGGAACGCGCAAACTGGTTTGCCAAAGACGGTGACGATACCACTGAGGACTCGACACAAACTTGGGACCGCGATGGGCCGTGGGAGACGCGTATTCGCGAGGAAGTCGAAGCGGTGCGCGATGGCTGTGGGATGCTGCCCATCACGGGGTTCAGCCGCATCAAGATTGAAGGGGTCGGCGCCAAGGATTTTGTTGACGGGCTAAGCGCGTCGCGTCTTCCTGCGCCGGGCCGTGTCAGCCTTGCCTATTTCCCCGACAGCCGTGGGCGCATCCTGACGGAAACCTCAATCATGGTGCACAGCGACACCGAAGTTGGTCTGATTTCGGCTGCGACTGCGCAGTGGCACGACGCTGAGATTTTTTCGCGCCAAGCGCCTGACGGGATTACGGTGACGGATCATACTAAGGCTGCGGAATGCCTGTTGGTCACTGGGCCAAAGGCATGCGACATTTTGGGGCCGCTGGTTGGCGGGCACGATCTGTCCAGACCGTGGTTGAGTGCGAGTTTTGACGGCACCGTCGCGCGGCAACCATGTGCGTTGATCCGCGTTTCGTTCGCGGGTGAATTGGGTTGGGAAATCCATGCCGCCCCCGACGCGATGCCTGCGATATGGGATGCATTATTGGATGCAGGGGTTGCACCGTTCGGCATGTATGCGCTGAATTCGATGCGGATCGAAAAGGGTTACCGCGCGTGGAAGGGCGATCTGTCCACAGACTATTCGCTGATCGAAGGCGGGCTCGATCGCTTTATCAAGTTCGACAAACCGCAGGATTTCCCTGGGAAGGTGGCGTTGCTGGCGGAAAAACAGCAGGGTCGAAAGAAAGGGTTTGTCACGCTGGTCATGGACGCTGGTGACACTGACGCGCCCTATATGGCGCCGATTTGGCATGGCGATGAGATCGTCGGCGAAGTCACGTCTTGCGCCATGGGATATCGCACCAATAAATGCATCGCCTTGGGTATGGTTCGCGCTAATCTCTTGGCGGTTGGCACTGAATTGGAGGTCGATGTCTATGGCAAACGCCACAAGGCAATTGTGCAAGAAGATGCGCCGCTTTGGGACCCCAGCAACGAACGCATAAAGGCTTAAACGATGACGCAGATTACACTTTTGGACGGTGGCATGGGGCAGGAACTGGTGCACCGTGCTGGTGATCGGCCAACGCCGCTTTGGTCAACGCGGGTGATGCTGGATCACCCCGGCATGGTCGCTGGGGTGCACCGTGATTTTGCCGCCGCCGGTGCGACGATTGCCACGACCAACACGTATGCCATTCACCACGACCGGCTGACCGGTACGGGGCTTGAGGAGCAATTCGAAGCCTTGCATCGCATGGCGCTGGCTGAGGCAAAGGAATCGGGGGCCATGCGCATTGCAGGGTCCATCGGGCCGTTGGTCGCGTCCTATCGTGCGGATGTCATGCCACCATATGATTTTGCTGTGCCGAAGTTCGAAGAAGTCGCGCGGTTGATTGGCGCGGACGTTGATCTGATCCTGTGCGAAACGGTTGTTTCGATAGATCATGCGCGGTCTATTCTGGCGGGCGCCAAGGCGGCAGAAAAACCGATCTGGATCGCGTTTTCAGTCAGTGATCGCGATGGGACTTTGTTGCGATCTGGTGAACCTTTGACGGATGCTTTGTCGGTTGTCGGGATCGCTGAGGCGGTATTGGTGAATTGTTCGGCACCCGAAGCAATTCCGGCGGCGTTGGATATATTGGCGACGTGCGGCAAGCCTTACGGGGCATATGCCAATGGTTTTGAGACAATCACTGAGGGTTTCCTCAAGGACAAATCAACCGTTGATGCCTTGGCGATGCGACGTGATTTTACGCCTGACCTTTACGCTGATCATGCGATGCGTTGGGTCGATCACGGAGCGACGATTATTGGCGGCTGTTGCGAAGTCAGCCCCGCACATATTGCAGAAATTGCCAGCCGCCTGACCGCTGCTGGGCACACGATCATATAGCGCACCTTTGGTGCGACATCATTTAAGGAACGGGCAGATGGCGGATCTTCCAAGCAAGGCACGTGTGGTTATTATTGGCGGTGGCGTCATCGGGTGTTCGGTGGCGTATCACCTCAGCAAGTTGGGCTGGACGGATATTGTTTTGCTAGAACGCAAACAGCTGACGTCGGGCACAACGTGGCATGCGGCGGGCCTCATTGCTCAGCTACGCGCGACGCAAAATATGACAAAATTGGCGAAATATAGCCAAGAACTTTATGGCACGCTTGAGGAAGAAACCGGCGTGGCCACGGGGTTCAAGTGGTGTGGGTCGATCACCGTTGCATTGACTGAAAGCCGCAAAGAAGAGATTTACCGACAGGCCGCCATGGCGCGCGCTTTCGGGGTCGAGGTCGAGGAGATTTCACCCAGCGAGGTGAAAGCGAAATATGAGCATCTTAATATTGATGGCGTTGTCGGCGGGGTCTATCTGCCGCTGGACGGGCAGGGCGACCCTTCCAATATCGCACTGGCGCTGGCCAAAGGTGCGCGGCAACGTGGGGCCGTCATAAAAGAGCGGGTAAAGGCCACGGGTGTTGTCCGCGCCGGGCGGCGGATCACTGGTGTGAACTGGGAAGATGCGACTGGGCAAGGCACGATTGAGTGTGATCACGTCGTGAATTGTGCGGGCATGTGGGGCCGTGAGGTTGGCCAGATGCTGGGCACCAACGTCCCGCTACAAGCCTGCGAACATTTTTATATTGTCACCGAGGCGATTGCTGGTTTGACGCAGATGCCCGTGCTTCGGGTTCCTGATGAATGTGCGTATTACAAAGAAGACGCAGGAAAGATGCTTTTGGGTGCGTTTGAGCCTGTTTCAAAGCCGTGGGGTCCGATCCCCGAAGGGTTTGAGTTTGACCAACTGCCCGAAGACTTTGACCATTTTGAGCCAATCCTGGAGAACGCGGTTGCGCGTATGCCGATGCTGGCAGAGGCAGGGATTCATACGTTCTTTAACGGGCCAGAAAGCTTTACGCCCGATGATGCCTACCACCTTGGCCTTGCGCCGGAGATGGACAATGTCTGGGTTGCGGCAGGGTTCAATTCCATCGGTATTCAGTCTGCTGGTGGGGCTGGCATGGCGTTGGCGCAATGGATGGATGCAGGTGCGAAACCGTTTGATCTGGGCGATGTGGATATTAGCCGGATGCAGCCATTTATGGGCAACAAAACGTTCCTAATGGAACGTTCAAAGGAAACACTGGGCCTGTTGTATGCAGACCATTTCCCGTTTCGACAAAAGGACACGGCACGCGGGATCAGGCGCACCCCGTTTCATCACCATTTGCAGCAACATGGTGCAGTAATGGGGGAATTGTCAGGGTGGGAGCGCGCCAACTGGTTCGCTAAGGATGGCCAGACGCCAGAGTATGAATACAGCTGGCAGCGACAGAATTTCTTTGACAACGTGGCGGCTGAACATAAGGCCGTGCGCGAGAATGTCGGCATGTATGATATGTCGTCCTTCGGTAAGATCAGGGTCGAGGGGCGCGATGCTGAAGCGTTTTTGAATTACGTCGGGGGCGGCGATTATTCCGTGCCTATTGGCAAGATTGTCTACACGCAGTTCCTGAACAATCGTGGCGGAATCGAAGCGGATGTGACTGTAACGCGCCTGTCTGAAACGGCGTATCTGGTCGTCACCCCTGCGGCGACGCGACTGGCTGATCAAGTTTGGATGGAACGTAATCGTGGCGATTTCAACGTGGTCATTACCGACGTGACCGCAGGTGAAGGCGTGCTGGCGCTGATGGGGCCAAATGCGCGCAAGCTGCTGCAGGCCGTATCACCAGCCGATTTCACTAATGACGTAAATCCGTTTGGCACAGCGCAGGACATCGAGATCGGGATGGGCATGGCCCGCGTTCACCGTGTGACCTATGTGGGGGAGCTTGGCTGGGAAGTGTATGTCAGTGCTGATCAAGCTGGCCATGTGTTTGAAACACTGCATGACGCGGGGAAAGATTTTGGGCTGACGCTGTGTGGGATGCACATGATGGACACCTGCCGCATCGAAAAAGGTTTTCGCCATTTCGGGCATGACATCACCTGCGAAGACCATGTGTTGGAGGCGGGGCTCGGCTTTGCCGTCAAGAAGGACAAGCCGGACTTCATTGGCCGTGAAGCGGTGTTGGAAAAGCAGGAAACGGGTCTGAACAAGCGCATGGTGCAGTTCAAGCTTACGGACCCTGAGCCGCTTTTGTATCACAATGAGCCGATCCTACGGGACGGGGAATTGGTCGGCTATCTGTCGTCAGGCGCCTACGGACACACATTGGGTGGGGCCATGGGCCTTGGCTATGTGCCGTGCAAAGGCGAGACAGCTGCGGACGTTTTGGCGTCGTCTTACGCGATTGATGTGATGGGCACCAATGTCCGTGCCGAGGCGTCATTGCGGTCAATGTATGATCCCAAGTCCGAACGCGTGAAAATCTAAACTGCCTTCATCCCTACCCTTGCGAGCGGTCTTCGGAGCGGTCATGAGGGGGGCATGGAAAACCCAAAAAATCAAGACACCTTGCGCGGCTTTGGCTTTGCGTTGAGCGCCTATGTATTGTGGGGTTTTTTGCCACTTTACCTGAAGGCGGTAAGCCATATTCCGGCTATCGAAGTCGTGGCGCACCGTGTGCTGTGGTCGGTGCCTGTTGCGGGTCTGATACTGATTGTTTTGGGTCGCACAAGTGATTTGGGCCGTATTTTACGCGACCCCAAGGCACTGGCCATGGGATGCATTACCGCGACATTGGTGTCGATCAACTGGGGCGTTTATGTCTGGGCGATTGCGGCGGAGCGCACTTTGGACGGCGCGCTGGGCTACTACATAAACCCGATCTTCAGCGTGTTTCTTGGGGCGATGTTGCTGGGCGAAAAGCTCAACAAACTGCAATGGGCGGCGGTTGGATTGGCCGCAGCCGCCGTGGGCGTTTTGACCTATGCCAACGGGTCGCTGCCGTGGCCCGCGCTGGCGTTGACATTTTCGTGGGGTTTTTACGCGTACTTCAAACGTTCGCTGCCGATTGGACCCAATCAGGGTTTCCTACTTGAGGTGTTGATCCTGTCCCCCGTCGCGCTTGGCTATCTGATCTGGCTGGGCGGTCAGGGTGGCGGCCATTTCGTGCCGCTAACGATAGATATGTGGTTGTTGATGGGCTGCGGGATCGTCACGGCGGTGCCGTTGATGCTGTATGCGAACGGCGCAAAGGGTCTGCGCTTGGCAACCATCGGGATCATGCAATATATCGCCCCAACGATGATTATGTTGATTGCAGTGTTCGTGTTTGAAGAACCGTTTGGCAGTGCCCGCGCGATTGCGTTTCCAATGATCTGGGCAGCGCTGGGCCTGTATACGTTTGCGATGTTTAGGGGCCGTAAGGCATGAGCAGTGATTACGCACCGCCCGATGACCCGCTCGACGTGATCCATGCCGATCATGAAATTCTGATTGTTAACAAACCAAGCGGGTTATTATCAGTCCCGGGTAAGGGACCGCATCTGGCAGATTGCCTGATCGCGCGTGTGCAGGTGGCGTTTCCGCAAGCATTGTTGATCCACCGTTTGGATCGCGACACGTCTGGTGTGATGGTGTTTGCGCTGACGCGACATGCGCAGCGCCACATCGGGTTACAGTTTGAAAAGCGCATGACGAAAAAGACTTATGTGGCCCGTGTTTGGGGCATGTTAGACCCGAAAAAGGGAACGGTGGACCTGCCGTTAATCGTCGATTGGGAGAACCGGCCGCTGCAAAAGGTGTGCCATGAGACTGGCAAGTCGGCGCAGACGGACTGGCGGGTTTTGCGCAATGACGCGCGCGAATCGCGGGTGCGGTTGATGCCCAAAACTGGACGCAGTCACCAGCTACGGGTGCATATGCTCAGCCTTGGACATCCGATCCTTGGCGATCCGTTTTATGCACAGGGTGAGGCACGGGAGTATGAGCGGTTAATGCTGCATTCTGAGGAGTTGCGTTTGCGCCATCCTGACGGTGGCGAAGGCGTGAAGTTTCGCGCAAAGGCACCGTTTTAAACGCCTCCCATGCGTAATTCGACTCCTTCGGGTGACAAGCAGCAATCGCGGGTCGGTCTACCGATATCCGTAGGTGTCTGGCAAAATGTGATCTATACTCATGCGCCTGAATTGACCTGAGGTTTTCCCCTCAAATCACTTTGTATTCCTTGAGCGATATGACGCGGAAGTTGTCGGTGGCGGTGTCGCGGAACTCTGGCCATTTTTCTGGCAGGGTCTTGCGGAAGAAGTCGAAAATGGCCTCTGTGAATTGGTTGAACGTTGCATAGTGCCGATTGTGGGTGACCCATTTGTGCATAACACCCCAAAGACGCTCGATCGGGTTGAGGTGCGGGGCATATGCTGGCAAGAAATGCAACTTCACCCGACGTTCTGGGCTGTCCAGCCATGGCTGTAGTATCTTGGCATGATGATAGCGGGCATTGTCGACAAAGACGTGGATGGCCGTCTTGGTTTGGTTGTTGCGTTCCAACTTTTCCAGCATCTGTCGGGTTGTCTGGGCATTGATCTTCTCGCCTTCCACAAAGGTGAACTGGAAAGTCTCAAGGTCAAGCGCGCCCTGAATGTTGAGCCGCTTGCGCCCTGATGTCGCCTTCAGGGCCGTCTTTTGTCCCTTGGGGAACCAACCATGGGCGGGGCGGCTCTGGTGTTCGGGGTGGACAGCGTCCGAAAAGACAACCATCTCATCTGCGGCCAACCCGTTCATCAGGGCCTCATATTTGGCAATAAACGCAGCCTGCTTGGCTTCATCGGCCTGTGCAGGCAGCAATTGTGGTTTCTTATACGCGAACCCCAGGCGGCGCATCAGCTTGGCGGCTCCCGACGTGCTGTAGTTTTGGTCGCACTCGGCTAGAACATAGGCACAGACCTCATCGGCATTGCGGGCAGGCTGCGCGGTGAAATGGGCTCTCACCACCTGCTCTTGCACGACGGACAAATGACCCTGACGCTGGCTGTAGTCCTTCAGACCGAAAAACGATAGTCCCGCACCGGCAAAGGCAAATCGCCACTCCGTCAAAACTGTCGGGCCAATATCCAAAATCCGGCAAACCGTTCCGGCGTCTTCTCCTGCGTCCAAAAGAAGAAACGCGCGCGCCCGTTTCCAAACAAGGGCGTCAACTTTGCGGCGGCGGCAAAGCGCTTCAAGTGCTATGCGCTGCTCGTCGGATAAGGAGACTGTTTTGTATTGCTTGCTCATAAACTCAAAATACAGACTGAACCGCCTTTGGCCATGCGACGAAGTGAATCGCAGGCCCAAAATCGTCAGGTCAATTCAGGCGCAGGAGTATAAGTAGAATTGGGCCGGATGAATGCCTATATAAGCTTATGAACGTAATACAAAAGGAGAGCCAACATGGGCCTACGCATCAACGACACGATCCCGAATTTGACTGTTGAAACTGACCAAGGCACGTTCGCTTTGCATGACTGGATTGGCGAAAGCTGGGCGATTTTGTTCAGCCATCCAAAAGATTTTACGCCCGTTTGCACGACGGAATTCGGGGCCGTGGCACAGCTAGCCGACGAATGGGACGCGCGCGGTACCAAGGTATTAGGGATTTCCATCGATGGTGTTGAAGAACACAAGAAATGGAAGGCTGACATTGAAGGTTTTGCTGGGGCGAAGGCGGGTTTCCCGATTGTTGCTGACTCCGACCTCACGATGGCCAAGGCGTTCGACATGCTCCCAGCCGAGGCCTACATGCCCGACGGACGCACACCGGCGGACAGTGCTACGGTGCGGGCTGTGTTAATCATCGGGCCAGACAAGAAGCTGAAATTGTCGATGACCTACCCGATGAACGTTGGCCGTAACTTCGCCGAAGTGCTGCGCGCGTTGGACGGATTGCAAACGGCGGCGCGTGAAAATGTTGCGACTCCAGCCAACTGGGTTCCGGGTGGCGATGTTGTGGTGCCTGTCGCCGTGTCTGACGAGGATGCGATTGCGAAGTACGGATCAATCGACACCAAGCTGCCGTACCTGCGTATGGCAAAATTGCCAAAATAGATAAGCGATCAAAATCTATAAAAGCCCTGCCAATTGGCGGGGCCTTTGTTGTTTGGTGTTGCCAGTAAATTAGTGCAGAACTGCGCGCGTGTTCAGAGGTACGCGGTTGTAAAGATCGGAGATGTGGCTGTTGACTAGTCGCACGCAGCCATTGGAAACCGCACTGCCGATGGTATTTGGCGCGTTGGTGCCGTGGATCCGAAGGTACGTGTCGCGGTCGCCACTAAAGAGATACAGCGCGCGTGCGCCCAGCGGGTTATTGATACCGCCTTCCATGCCATCCGCGAATTGGGCGTAAGACTGGGGGCTGCGTTCAATCATGGCTGGTGTCGGGGTCCAGCTGGGCCATTCTTTCTTCACTTGGATCATGAAATCGCCGCTTTCATACAGACCAGCGCGGCCAATCCCGACGGAATATTCCATCGCAAGGCCTGGGCCGAGCACCCAGTAAAGCTTGAAATTGTTAGGTTCGACGTGGATTTCGCCGGTCGCGTAGTCGCGGTCAATGCGCACGATGCGGGGCAATTGCTGTTCGGGAATAAGAAACCCTTGGGCATTTGCAGAAGTTGCTGCAACGCCAGCTGTGGCTGCGGCGGCGGTGTTCAAAAAATGGCGGCGCGTAATCATTGGAATCCCCAGTCTGCGTCTGTTGGTTGTGTGTATGCCCTGTAATGTGCCCTCTGGGCAAGGTTTCGCGCATCACGATGAGGTCAGGGTTCCCATACCTGTGACATCGATCCCGCAAATGCAAAAGGGCCCCGATGTTTCCATCGGGGCCCAATACTAAAGAATAGGTAAGGCAATCAGACCTTAGTCTTCTTTGGCTTCTTCTTTAACTTCTTCACCAGTGACCTGATCGACAACTTTCATCGACAGGCGAACCTTGCCGCGATCGTCGAAGCCCAGAAGTTTGACTTTCACTTCTTGGCCTTCTTTTAGAACGTCTGACGGGTGGTTTAAGCGACGGTTCTCGATCTGAGAGACATGCACGAGGCCGTCTTTCTTACCGAAGAAGTTCACGAATGCACCGAAGTCGACGATTTTGACGACCGTACCGGTGTAAACCATGCCTTCTTCAGGCTCGGCCACGATGGACCAGATCATGTCATAGGCTTTTTTGATCGCTTCTGCATTTGATGATGCGATCTTGATGATGCCTTCGTCGTTGATGTCGACCTTTGCGCCGGACACTTCGACGATCTCGCGGATAACTTTACCGCCAGAACCGATGACTTCGCGGATTTTATCCACTGGCACCTGCATCGTTTCGATCTTCGGTGCATGTTCGGAGAATTCACCAGTCGAGGACATGGCTTTGTTCATCTCACCAAGAATATGGATACGCCCCACTTTGGCCTGCGCCAAAGCTTCTTTCATGATGGCGGGCGTGATGCCTGCAATCTTGATATCCATCTGCAAGGACGTGATGCCGTTTTCGGTACCCGCAACCTTGAAGTCCATGTCGCCGAGGTGGTCTTCGTCACCCAAGATGTCGGACAGGATGGCATATTCGCCGCTGTCTTCCATGATCAGACCCATAGCAACACCAGCAACTGGTGCTTTCAAAGGCACACCAGCGTCCATCATCGACAAGGAACCACCACAAACGGATGCCATCGAAGATGAGCCGTTGGATTCAGTGATCTCTGATACAACGCGGATTGTGTAAGGGAAATCCGTCGCCGCTGGCAGAACTGCCTGAAGCGCGCGCCATGCAAGTTTACCGTGGCCGATTTCACGACGGCCTGGAGGGCCGAAACGACCAACCTCACCAACCGAGTATGGGGGGAAGTTATAGTGCAGCAGGAAGTTCGACTTATACATGCCCTGCAGGCTGTCGATCATCTGCTCGTCGTCGCCGGTGCCCAGAGTGGTCACAACCAAACCTTGGGTTTCGCCGCGTGTGAACAAAGCAGAACCGTGGGTCCGTGGCAGAATGCCGGTTTCCGATACGATCTCACGGATTTCGTCAGTCTTGCGACCGTCGATCCGCTTGCCTGTCTTAACAACATCGCCGCGCAGGATGGAGGCTTCGAGTTTCTTGAGCGCGGAACCGAGGTTCTCATCGCCAAGCTGCTCTTCGCTCAATGCGGCTTTGATCGCGGTGCGGGCGTCGGAAACGGCCGTTGTGCGTTCTTGCTTGTCAGAAATTGCGAAGGCTGCGCGCATCTGCTTTTCACCAGCCGCGGCAACCGCCTTGGACAAGTCAGAGTAATCAGGTGCTGAGAAGTTGAACGGCTCTTTTGCAGCGTCTTCTGCCAGATCGACGATCATGTCGATGACCGGCTGAATCTGTGCGTGGGCGAATTCAACCGCGCCAAGCATTTCTTCCTCGGACAGCTCATAGGCTTCGGATTCAACCATCATTACGGCGTCTTTGGTGCCTGCAACAACAAGGTCCAAACGCTGATCAGGGTTTTCACGCAGCTTGTGCATGTCGTCCATTTCAGGATTCAGGATGTAATCGCCATCTTCAAAACCAACGCGGCACGCAGCGATTGGGCCCATGAACGGCGCGCCGGAAATCGTCAGCGCAGCGGAAGCAGCAATCATCGCGACCATGTCGGGATCGTTGACCAGATCGTGGGACAGAACGGTACAGATCACGAGGACCTCGTTCTTGAAGCCATCAACGAACAGCGGGCGGATTGGACGGTCGATAAGACGGCTTGTGAGCGTCTCTTTCTCGGTCGGGCGCGCTTCGCGTTTGAAGAAGCCACCTGGGACTTTACCGGCGGCGTAATATTTTTCGTTGTAGTGCACGGTCAACGGGAAGAAATCCTGCCCCGGCTTTTGCTTTTTGGCGAACGTCACGTTGGCCATTACAGTTGTCTCGCCGTAAGTGGCGATGACGGTGCCGTCTGCCTGACGAGCGACCTTACCTGTTTCCAGTGTCAGCGTCTCTTCGCCCCACTGGATGGATTTTTTAACTTCTTTAAACATCTATGTTTCCTGTGTCGGAGCAACCTTGGGCATATCCCAAGTCCCCGTTGCATTGGTGGCCCCATTGCCACCGACCCCATTATCCATATGCGAACGCCGGGATCATAAGCGTCACGTCTCAGATAGCGCGCGTTTACACAGGTTTTGTACGTTTGGGAAGACTTGTATCATTGTCGTCGTTGTGAACGTCAGTGCAACGTGTCCGTTTGCCAAAGCCTGATCTTAATACCGCCGTGGTTGACCACAGGGCCAACGGGTTTGAACGGCAGGCCAGTAGCCTTTGCAAGGCTCTGTTCGGATGTGATAATTCCCACACGCCAGCCCTTAAATTCCTTTTTTAGACGTTCGCCAAGTGACGCGTACAGCCCGTAAAGTGGCTTTTTGTTGCCGATGCGCCCGCCATAGGGCGGGTTGGCGATGATCAAGCCTTTGTTCGTGCACGGCGGGGTGATGTCGCTGATCGGTTTCATCTGGAAATCGGTCTGTTCGGTCACGCCTGCGCGGTCCGCATTGGCTTGGCACATCCGTATGGCACCTGCGTCGCGGTCGGTCCCGTAAAAGCGATGCACGGTTTCTTGCGGAGGGCTGCGCAGTGCATCAAAGGCAGTGGCGTCATAGCTGGCGAGGTCTTGAAACGCGAACCTGCGACTCCGCCCCGCATCCATCGCCCTTGCAATTTCCGCGGCTTCAATCGGGAACGTTCCCGATCCGCACATCGGGTCATAGACCGGTTCATTGCCATCATAACCGCAGCCGCGCAGGAACAACGACGCCAATGTTTCGCGCATCGGCGCCTTGTTCACAGCCTCTTTGTGGCCTCGCTTGTGCAAAGACTCACCTGAAGTATCGAGGGAGAATGTCACAAGGTCGTCTTCGATCCGCACGCGCACGCTGAATTCCGCAGTCTTGGAAATGGTCGCGCCGTGATGTTTCAGCGCGTCTTCAACCCGCTGTTGCGCGGCCCCTGCGTGATAGATTTTAGATTTGCGACAGGTCGCCTCGACCTTGACGGTCGCGCCTTGTGGGATCACGTCGCCCCAAGGAAATTTCTTTGACCGTTTGTCGAGCTGCGCGAGGTGCATCGCGCGAAACTCGCCAATGCGGGCCAGCACACGTGTTGCACCGCGCAACGTCAGGTTTGCACGCCAGACGTCTGGCCAATCACCTGTGACAGTCACGCCACCGGGAATGGTTTCGATTACAGAGAAGCCACGCTCACGGGCTTCGTCGGCAAGAAGACCTTCAAGGCCAGGCGCGGTGATCAGAAAAATATCCATATCGAGGGGGTTACACCGCTGGCGCGCAAACCGAAACCTCTTGAAATAGGAACGTG
Organism: Octadecabacter arcticus 238; assembly: GCF_000155735.2. Classification (GTDB taxonomy): domain Bacteria; phylum Pseudomonadota; class Alphaproteobacteria; order Rhodobacterales; family Rhodobacteraceae; genus Octadecabacter; species Octadecabacter arcticus. The sequence goes on along the minus strand of NC_020908.1, from coordinate 4,324,836 downwards.
GCGCTACTGCGCTGGGCAGTCGAACACGGCAATCGTGCTTGCGTCGGGCAAGGTGGGTGCGAAGGCCTGTAGGGTGCTGCGCATCAGGTCTTCTTTGTCAGAGTCGATCAGAAAAAATTCGACAGTGCCGAAAGACGCAGTGACTTGGGACGTGCTGAGCTGGGCGATGAGGCGCCATTCTGGGGGCAGTCCGTCGTCGAACACCTCTTCGTATAGCATGGCATAGGTCACGCCAGCGTCTGTTGTCATGCGGCGTATAGGCCTCGGCGTGCGGCCTTCGGCGTTGAACAACTGGCGTGCGATTTCAGAGCCAAGCCCCCACAGATCGAGCACATATTCATCATTGCGGTAGGTCACCCACCCAAGGTCAATGATGGCAACCGGTTCTGGGAAACACTGGACCGCGAAGCGGTGCATTTGATATTGTTGTTCATAAAGATTGCGCGCACGGCGCGTGGTGTGACCAGCGTATCGAGCAAATAGGTATAGCCGACGAACGGCAACACGAAGATCAGCAGACCGGGCGTTGTGATGCGGCGTGACGGCGTTCCGATGACGGGTGCCCATACAATCAAAAGACCGGCAAATGCGGTGGCCGTGATGTAAATTTCATAGCGCGAAAATCAATCCCAGCGGCCCAGCAGCAAATGGGCACTGCTGGCTGTCGCCACGACGCACGCGACGGTGCGCGCCTGTGTGCGGTCGCGTGCGAAGATTGCACCGCCGATGAGGGCGACAATGGCGATGGCAAGGATGCGGCCTTGGCGATCGGCAAGACTGGCCTGAAGCGAGGTAAGCAATTCGCCAAAGATCACACCGTACTGCGAAGAAACTGCAGCGGCCGTGGTTGGTGATTTTACCATAACGGAACTGGGAACGAGAGGCAGGCCGAGCGACGCCATGAGCGCTGCGTGGCCGCTGACAAGTGTCAGAATGACCGCGCCGGTGATGATTGCGCGGGTCCAGTGGCCCCGAATTGCCACCGCGATAAGGGCCGCACCCGCAAAGCCTTCGAATCGCAATAATGGAGCTGCGACGATAGCGACGAAAAACAGTAACCTTGGCGGGTGGTTGCGCGACAGACTCGACAGGCCAAGGATGATTGCAAGACTGGCGAAAACGTGGAGGTGTGTTCCATACCCGTGAACGCCAATGCGAACCCGTTAATCGCGAGGAGCAGTGTAAGGACCGCGACATAGCCTAAAATCGATACGCGATCCGAAGTCGATTTTCACAAGGCCTCCCAAAAGAAACCAGATATCAGCCAAGTCGCGCCAAGCGCGCAGGCCAAAAGGAATGGGTAGAGAATAGAGGATGAGGGGGACGCGACTTCGTCCAAATTCACACCGTAATGTCCGCGCAGCAGGTTTTCGGCGAGCGACAGGTGAATGTAGGGATCGTCGAGGGTGTACATCAATTGTCCTCCGGCGAACCGGAGGACAAAGAACAGCAAGATCGCAATGCCGATGAGACAGGTCAGAACCGAATACGCTTGAAAGCGAGTCCTGAGCGGAGACATCGGCAGGTCGTGCAAAGGTTTAGCGGCGGATGCCCAAACGCTTGATGAGGTCCTGGTAACGGGCCTCATCTTTGCCTTTTGTGTAATCCAGCAATTTGCGACGCAGAGCGACCATTTTCAGAAGGCCACGGCGACCGTGGTTGTCCTTCTTGTGGATCTTAAAGTGCTCAGTCAGTGTCATGATGCGCGATGTAAGGACAGCAACCTGAACTTCGGGCGAACCAGTGTCGCCTTCTTTGGTTGCGAATTCCTTCATCAGTCGTGTTTTGTCTTCTACAGTAATCGACATCGGGGTCTCCTTATTAAAAGGGTGGATGGCACAAGCCGGGATGTCGTCCAGCAGGGCCCATGGAGGGTGAACCAGCCTGATGAACAGGCCGGATGGGCGCGTATAGGAAGATTCCCCCCCAAACGCAAAGAAAAAGAGTTGATCGGAACTGTCTGGAACGTTGGATTATGTTTGGACCAATTGGACCGTACCAACGTCAAAGGCCGTCACACCATACAGGGATGCAACAGGTGCGCCATTAGCAAGCAAAATGGTGCCATAAGCCGTTGATTGAGTTGTCAGTTCGGGCACGTTGCCTTCGTAGTTTAGAACCAACAGGTCGTCGTCGGCGTAATCCATGATGGAAACGGTTCCGCCAGTGATTTCGAACTTGTCAGCGTCTGCGCCCCCTGACACGACGTCCCCATCGTTCCCGATGAGCGTGTCTTGTCCGCCACTGCCATTTAGATAGTCCTTTTCGGCGATGTCTTCGCCGGTCACTCCGTCAAGCACATCATTGCCTTCGCTGCCTTGCATATTGTCGGTCCCGGCGCCACCGATCAGGGTGTCATCGCCGTGCCCGCCCAGAAGCTCATCGTTGCTAGATCCGCCCTTGATGACATCGTCGCCATCGCCCGCATGAAGTTTATCATCGCCGGTTCCACCAGACATGTTGTCGTCGCCAATGTAAACGTACACGAGATCGTCCCCATCTTCGCCAGACACAGTGTCGTCGCCAGCACCGCCGTGAACATGGTCATCACCGTCGCCACCCCGTAGGGTATCATCGCCGCCGCGACCGTCGAGGTAGTCATGGCCAGATTGACCATCCGCGATGTCGTCGCCGTCACTCCCGAAGAATTCGTTATAGAGGTCATTTGGTTCTGCGCGAGAAAGGTCGGCGAAGGCGTCATTATCGGTCGTGTTGTCTGTTAGGTCGGTGGTAGCCAGATCATCAATCGGGCCGCGCTCAGCATCCTCGTCAATGTCGAGAAGGCTGCCAACGTCAGTTGTTTTAGTGTCATTTGATTGCGGCGTTGCATCGTCCGAGGCGCCTGACGGATCGGTGTCAGAGCCACCTGATAAAGTCGGGAACCCGACGAATGCGGTTCCTGCGACGGCGAGGCCTAGAATCCCAATAATGGCAAGCATAACGTGTCACCTTTGATCATAAACAAGCAGCGAGCGCCGAAGATTCGCCCGTGAGCCGCACACCATTTCGTTTCGCGACTATACGCGATAACGCCCAAAACGCCCCAAAATAGTGCTTGAATGGTTAACGAACGACATCCTGAGTGGGATCATGTGGGGGTAACCAAAGTTCTGGTTGTTGGGTGTAAGCGATATAAAGGGGATGTTTGGGATGGCCTGCTTTGGTCAGGCCAAGATGCAGAAGGCTTGCACCACTGGCACGCAAAAGGCGTTCGACATCTGCGCCACGATCGCGATGTTCACCATGGGTCCCCCAGCCGCAAATCGTGACGTCGGCCCAAGCAGCACCAGCACAAATCGCGCTGTCGTTTTCGTCGCCGATCGGGTGTTTGGCCGCACGCATCTTTCGCGGATCGGTGTCGCGCCACGCAAAAATGTTGGTCACGCGAAAGCCGCCGTGCCCCAATGTGCGCGCACGTCGTTCGCAGCGTTCCACAGTTGGATCATTCTGGATTTCGGTGGCTGTCGATGGGTTGAGCATGACAAACTGAACCAAACTGCCTGTCGCGTCCCACACCCGCGTCAGGGAATAGCGGTAGCGTTCGCAATCCGAATAAACGGCCGTGGAGGGCGCATCGCCCTTGGTATGGGTTCGGGTGATCATGTCTGGCTTATGACCTCGCCGCGCGAAATGTGCTAGAGTTGGCCATCAAAAGAAAGGATATCGCATGAAACTGGGCGCATTTTCCATCAGTTTGACGGTCAAAGACCTTGCGAAATCGGTTGCGTTTTACGGCGATCTTGGGTTCACGAGGTTCGGCGGAGCTGATGAGCACAATTACGCAATCATGAAGAATGGCGACACTTTGGTCGGCCTGTTTCAAGGCATGTTTGAGCGTAATATGTTGACGTTCAATCCTGGTTGGGACCAGTCCGCACAAGAGGTGAATCCGTTTGAAGATGTCCGCGATATCAAGGTGAAAGTGAAGGCCGCAGGGCATGAGGTGTCACAAGAAGCCGGTGAAGATACAGGGATTGGATCGTTCGTCGTGATCGACCCCGACGGCAACCCGATCCTGATTGATCAGCACCGTTGAGCGCTCCTTTGTTGGCCATTTCAGGCCATGATGAAGCGATTAGGTCCGCACGAATACGCGCGTAGGATGAAGCTCGCCTGATTTGAACGTGCCGACGGCAATGGCTTGGCCCGCGTGGTCGGCCCAACATTCTTCGCCGTATTCGACATCGCCCATGACGAGAGCGGGATTCCCGTTGCGCAGTTTGGCGACACTCGATTCAGGGCAATGCACGCGCGGCAGGTCGATGAGGCCTGCCTCGAGCGGCAGGATCAGATGGTCAAGAGCGTCAGTCTTTGCGTGCGTATCCAACTGGTCCAACGTGACGCCGTCTTTGGCATCAAACGGGCCGGACCAGACGCGGCGCAGTTCGCGCACGTGACCAAAGCAGCCCAAGGCATCGCCCAGATCACGGGCAATGGCGCGCACGTAACCGCCTTTGCCACAGGTCATTTCAAGTTTGACGTGATCTGCATCAGGGCGATCTGTCAGCAACAGTTCCTCGACCCAAAGTGGGCGCGCTGCAATTTCGAATTCTTCACCATCTCGGGCGCGTTTGTACGCCCGTTCACCATCGATTTTGACTGCAGAAAAGAGAGGCGGTGTCTGCATGATATCGCCGACAAACTGGGCGAGCTGGGCTTTGATTTCGTCGTCTGTTGGACGCTTGTCGCTTTCGGCAGTCACCTCGCCCTCGGCATCATCGGTGTTGGTTTTTTGACCAAGACGCACGGTGAAGGTATAAGCCTTGAGCGCGTCGGTGATGTAGGGAACAGTTTTTGTCGCTTCGCCTAAGGCCACTGCCAAAACGCCTGTCGCATCAGGGTCCAAGGTGCCCGCATGGCCAGCCTTTTTCGCATCCAATGCCCATTTAACTTTGTTGACAACAGATGTCGACGTGATCCCCGCCGGTTTGTCCACGACAAGCCACCCGTGTAGGTCGCGTCCTTTGCGTTTGCGTGCCATGAAATCTCCGGTGTTTAATCAGGCTGGCGGGGTAGTCTGCTGGACGTGTCGCGTCAAGCGCAGGTCAGTTGAGCACGCCAACAATCGGGCCGAGTTGCCAGCCAAAATCCGAGCGGTTAAGGGCGGGAGCGTATAACCTGCTTACCTTACCATCAAAATACAGCGCGTTGGGCAGAGCAAGGTGGTCACGAAACAGCGCGCCGAAATCGTGAAAGTTCACTGCGTCATTTGAGATCGCAAATACCGCGCGGGTGCCGTCGCTGGACGTGCCAACGCCGTTGCGAATGAATTTGGAGGTGCCATCCGCGAGGAAACGCGGATGCAGCGCGCCGTCAATCACAAGCATGGGACCAGATTGAACAGCGTAGGTGCAGTCAGGTTGGCGGTCCAAGTAGTCGAAGGTCTCAAACACCTGCAAGGTATCTGCGATGCAAAATATGCCGTTTGGCAGTAGCCCGAAATTTCCCGGCCCATCTGACGATATAACGCGGGATTCTTGCACGCCGTCTTCGATGTAGTGCCCGACTGGATCACGGTCTTCATGGTACATGCCGGCATTCATCGCGAACGCAAGCGTGCGGCCCGTGTCATTTTCAATAGTTGAAAACCTGCCCAATATGTCGCCATCATCATCGCGCAAGAATAACTGCAGGTCTTCGCCCGCTCGCACTTCACAGGTCGTGTAGGACGTACCTAAATATTCTATATTCTGACAGGTTACTGCTGCAGCAGGAGACGCCAGCAGGAAAAGACCCACCAGCCAGCGCATCAGTCGGTGCCTTCGGAGTCGGGGCTCTCGGGCTCAGCGGCCACATCTTTGGCGACGCGGTCTTCAGCGAACATCACGCGGGTCGCATCCATGCGGTCATACATATCGTCAATGCGAAACCGCAGGTCCGGTGTGACCTTCAATTTCATGCCGCGCGATATAAGATGCCTGAGTTCGCCTTTGTTGCGCGCTAAGGCCGCAATCGCCACATCTGCGTCTTTGCCGCCGAGTGGCAGCACAAAGCAGGTCGCGATGCTCAGGTCGGGTGTCATGCGCACTTCGCCAACGGTGATGGACATGCGTTGCAAGTCGGGGTCATGGACCTCTCCGCGCTGCAATAATTCGGACATTGTCCGGCGGATCAATTCGCCCACGCGCAATTGTCGCGTTGTTGGGCCGTCCTTGCCTTGAAATCTGTTCTTTGCCATGACGTCCATGTAAGGGGAATGCGTGACATTGCCAAGCAGGTCCACGCGGATGTGACGGTCAAAATACAAAAGGATACCAACATGACGGATTTGCCGGGAATCGTGGTGACAGGTGGGTCTGGCCGAATGGGGCAGATGTTGATCAATGCGGTGCAGGCATCCGATGCCTGTGCGCTGGTCGGTGTGTTGGAACGAACGGGTCATGATTGGGTCGGTCAGGACGTTGGTATTGCCATGGGTGGTGCAGAAATAGGCGTGACTGTTAGTGATGACGCCGTCACGACATTTGCCAAGGCGCAAGCGGTTATTGATTTCACGGCGCCAGACGCGACGATTGGCTTTGCCGAACTGGCTGCGCAAGCCCGCGCTGTGCATGTGATTGGCACGACGGGTTTGACGGACGGTGATATTGCAAAGCTGGACGCCGCGGCGCGCCATGCGGTGATTGTGCGTGCGGGGAATATGTCGCTCGGTGTGAATCTATTGGTGCAGTTGACCAAAAAGGTCGCTGCGGCCCTAGACGAAGATTTCGATATTGAGATCATCGAGGCACATCATCACCACAAGATCGACGCGCCGTCTGGGACCGCGTTGATGCTGGGTGAAGCGGCTGCACAGGGGCGTGGGGTGGCGCTGAAAGATGTCACTGATTCTGGGCGTGACGGCGTCACAGGTGCGCGTGTGCGTGGCGATATCGGTTTTTCTGCGATCCGCGGTGGTGATATCGTGGGTGAACATGACGTTTTGTTTGCGGCAGCGGGAGAGCGGATTAAGCTGACGCATATTGCGACGGATCGCGCAATTTTTGCCCGTGGTGCGCTGAAGGCCGCGCTTTGGGGACAGACCCAAAAACCAGGATCTTACAGCATGCTCGATGTGCTGGGCCTCAACGATGAGTGAACTAATTTAAGGGTTCAAACATAACTGTAAGAAATACAGTTACGGAGACTTGCTATGTTTCGCACTTTTGCTTTGTCCATTGCCCTATGTGCGACCCTGCCATTTAGCGCCCAAGCGTTCGAGCGCATCAGTGATCGCGCCATGTTTGTGAATACTGTTGATGGCAGAGACCTCAGAATTGCACTTTACGCGCTGACGCTGAATGTGCGTGCGGACGGCACCATCGTTGGTCGTGCTGCAGGTTGGGGCATCACAGGATTATGGGTCTGGGAAGACGGGTATTTCTGTCGCGACATGGATTGGTCGGGTACGGAAATTGATTACAATTGCCAACTGGTTGAAGTGAGTGGCAATCGTATCCGGTTTACGACCGATCAAGGTGCAGGCAACGACGCGGTGCTGCGCATTCGCTAACGCGCCACGCTGCTAGAAATCTACGGCGATGCCTTTTCTTTCCCAATCGCCGAAACGAACGGGTTCAGGTCCGTCGCGGCCACCTAGTTCTTCGGGCAGTTCCATCGCTTTTGCCTTTTCGCGACGATCGCTCGCCTCGGCAAGGGCGCGTTTGGCGGCATCGCTGATGTCTTTGTGTGCTTGGGTCATGTCGGCTCCTTGCGGTGGTTGTATGTGTGATATACGCCGCTAACACCAATAGCCAAGGGGTAAGAAATGTCGCAGCAACAAGGCTTAGGGCCACGCAGGGCCGCATTGTACATGCTGGATCAGGTTACAGGCGAAGGTAAATTGCTGCCGGAACTCATCGGGGAAGGCGCATTGCAGCATCTTTCGCCCGAAGACCGTGCCCGCGCCCAGCGCCTCACGACTGAGACCTTGCGTGGACTGGCGCGTGCAGATCGCATGTTGGCGCGGTTTTTGGCCAAGACCCCGCCATTGTCGGTGCGAAATGTTTTGCGGCTTTGCACGGTTGAACTGGCAGGCGGCGAAGCGGCGCACGGTGTGGTGAACGCTGGCGTTGAAATGGTGGCCCGCAGTCAACGCACGTCATCCATGAAGGGTCTTGTGAACGCAGTGCTGCGCAAAGTCGCCGCCGAAGGTCCCGAAGGATGGGCGCAATTGGTCACGCCGCGGTTGCCCGGTTGGTTGCGCAGCCCGCTGAAAGACGCCTACGGGCCAGACGTCGTGGCCGCGATTGAAGTGGCACAGTTTGCTGGTGCGCCGCTGGACATTACTGCCAAGGGCGATCCGAACGCTGCAAACGAGACGCTGAAGGGCGAAATATTGCCGACGGGAACCATTCGTCTGCGCGATGCGGGGCAGGTGTCCACCTTGCCAGGGTTTGAAACAGGCGATTGGTGGGTGCAAGACGCAGCGGCTGCGATTCCTGTGCAAATTCTGGCGCCTCAAAGTGGTGAAAAGATACTTGACCTGTGTGCGGCGCCCGGTGGCAAAACGATGCAGCTCGCCGCATCTGGCGCGGATGTAACAGCAGTGGATTCGTCCGAAGGGCGTATGATCCGCGTCGGCGAGAATTTGAAACGCACAGGGCTGAGTGCGACGACGATCACCGCAGACGCATTCGCATTTACCGATGGCGGTTTTGACGCGGTTTTGCTGGATGCACCGTGTTCTGCCACAGGCACAATCCGCCGCCACCCCGATTTGCCTTATGCCAAAGACGGGTCCGAATTTGGGATCCTGATCCACCAGCAAGAGCGCATGATCGACCACGCGCTGAGCCTTCTGAAACCCGGTGGGCGGTTGGTCTTCTGCACCTGTTCACTGTTACCCGACGAGGGTGAAGTTCAAGTCGAAGAGGCGTTGGCACGTCACGCCGGTTTGACGGTCGACGCATCAGCGATTGATCGCGCGGGTATCGACCCCGATTGGCGCACTGAGGACGGAGGCCTGCGCCTGCGTCCTGACTACTGGGCGGATAAAGGTGGCATGGACGGGTTTTATATTGCGCAATTGCGAAAGCCCGCTTGACTTAAAACGTGACCCCGCGCGAAAAATGAAGGTATAAGTCGTTAACGCAATGATGCTGAATAGCAGGGGCGACAGACGAGGCGACGCAGTGGACACATCCGATACCTATTCAAGACGCGAACGTCTGATGAACCGGCTGCATGCGCGGCGGGCGGCGCGGACGCGCCCTGCGACGGGGTTTCAATCCAATCCTGAACCTAGAATGATCGGTCATTACGCACGTGGCAGGCAGCTACTTGCTGGAAATTTCTTGTTCTCTGGCCATCTGATCGAAGCCCCTGGCGTAAACCTTTGGGATGCAGCGGAACGGGTGACGACATCGACCAATTCTGTACACGGGTTTGCTTGGCTTGATGATCTGGCGGCAGTCGGTGACACAAAAGCGCGGGTTTCCGCCCAAAAGTGGGTGAGCGACTGGATTGCGCGTTATGCCCACGGTCGCGGGGCGGGATGGACGCCGGACATAACCGGACGGCGATTGATCCGCTGGATCGCGCATGGGTTCTTCTTGTTGCGTGGGGCCGACAAGGACGCGTCACAGGCCTATTTTAAATCCGCTGCCCAGCAAGCAATTTTTCTATCACGTCGCTGGCACGTGGCGCGCGCTGGCCTGCCCCGATTCGAGGCATTGGCGGGAATGATTTACGCGGGGCTTTCGCTGCAAGGCATGGAAGACCGCGTTGATCCCGCGATTGCGGTTCTGGCCCGCGATTGCAAAATTCAGATTGGGCCGGACGGCGGTATTGCGTCGCGCAACCCAGAAGAACTGCTGGAAATCCTGACACTGCTCACGTGGGTTGAAACTGCGCTTAGCGGTTCGGGACGGGAAGTCCCTGAAACGATGCTGTCGGCGATGGCCCGAATGGCACCTGCATTGCGGGCGATGCGTCACTCTGATGGTGGGCTGGCAAGGTTTCATGGCGGTGGTCGCGGGCTTGATGGCTGGCTTGATCAGGCGTTGGCAGCTGTCGGCACGATGGAACAGCCCGATCAGGGTTTGCACATGGGTTACGGCAGACTTGCGGCGGGTCGCACGAGTTTGATTGCCGACACAGCAGCGCCGCCCATAGGTGTCGCAGCCGCCGAGGCACATGCATCAACTCTCGCGATGGAACTGACGTCTGGCCGTCGTCCTTTGATTGTGAATTGTGGGTCGGGCAGCAGTTTTGGCCCCGAATGGCGCCGTGCCGGACGCGCCACGCCGAGCCATTCGACGCTGTGCATCGATGGCGTATCATCAGCCCACATTGCGGTGCGTAAAGACGGTGCGGAACTGCTCTGTGACGGGCCAATTGAGGTGCAATCCGAATTCACCGCGTTGGGGGACGGCAACCGTCTTGAAATGGCCCATGATGGCTACCGCAGGTCGCACGGGCTGACCCATGTCCGCACACTTGATCTAAGCAAGGATGGCCGGGCGCTGGCAGGTGAAGACTTGCTGACAATCCTTGAGTCTTTCGACGAGCCAATTTTTGACAAAGCGCTCGACACCGAAAAGCTGCAAGGCATTCCGTGGTCTGTGCGGTTTCATTTGCACCCAGAAGTGGACGCGATTGTCGATTGGGGGGGGGCAGCCGTATCCCTGACCCAGAAGTCCGGTGAGATTTGGGTGTTTCGCCACGATGGTGCTGGCGAAATGCGCCTTGAGCCTTCGGTTTACCTCGAAAATGGTCGCCTGCGCCCGCGTGCAACACAACAGGTGGTTTTATCCGGACGCGCAATGTCATATGCGACGCGCATCCGCTGGTCTTTATCCAAGGCGCAAGACACACCAACTGCCTTGCGCGATGTGAAAGAGAACCAGCCGGAGTTTGACGTTTGACTTGCCTGAGGGGCCCCACATGACCGACCTTCACCCAATTACCCGCGCTTTGCTGTCTGTGTCTGACAAGACCGGATTGATCGACCTTGGACGGGCACTGTCCGCGCGCGGTGTCGAATTGTTGTCCACCGGCGGGTCGGCAAAGACGCTGCGTGACGCAGGTCTCGACGTGCGGGATGTGGCGGATGTGACGGGATTTCCTGAAATGATGGATGGTCGCGTGAAGACACTTCATCCGGCCGTGCACGGTGGATTGTTGGCGTTGCGCGACAACGACGCACATTTGGCGGCGATGGAAGAACACAAGATCGACGCAATCGATCTACTGGTCGTGAACCTCTATCCGTTTGAAGAAACCGTCGCTGCGGGTGCTGGATATGATGACTGCATCGAGAATATCGACATCGGTGGTCCTGCGATGATTCGCGCGGCGGCCAAGAACCATGCGTTTGTGAATGTTGTTGTGGATGTGCTGGACTACGATGCGCTGTTGGCTGAATTGGATGCCAATGACGGCGCGACGACACTGGCGTTCCGCCAAACACTGGCCCAGACAGCTTATGCGCGCACGGCAGCTTATGATGCCGCAGTCAGCACATGGATGGCAGGGGCAATTGGCGATACTGCACCGCGCCGCAAGGCAGTCGCGGGAACGTTGGCGCAAACTTTGCGCTATGGCGAGAACCCACATCAGTCAGCGACGTTCTATGTGGATGGGTCCAGCCGACCCGGCGTAGCAACGGCAACCCAGCATCAGGGCAAAGAACTGTCCTACAACAACATCAACGACACGGACGCGGCTTTTGAATTGGTTAGTGAATTTGCGCCTGCCGATGGCCCTGCTGTCGCAATTATCAAACACGCCAACCCGTGCGGTGTGGCGATTGGTGCGACCTTGGCGCAGGCGTATCAAAAGGCGTTTCAATGCGACCAGACCAGCGCGTTCGGTGGCATTATTGCCTTGAACGGCGAACTTGACGCCGAAACGGCCGAAGCGATCACAGGCATCTTCACAGAAGTCGTCATCGCGCCTTCTGCAACTGACGAGGCTAAGGAAATCTTTGCCGCCAAAAAGAACCTGCGTCTTTTGACGACGGGTGCTTTGGCCGATCCAATGGCCGTGGCACAGACGATCCGTCAGGTGTCGGGTGGCTATCTTATGCAGGACAAGGACAACGGGCGCGTCGCGTCGTCTGACCTGAGGGTCGTAACCAAAGTCAAACCAACCGATGCGCAAATGGTGGATCTGTTGTTTGCGTGGAAAGTCGCAAAACACGTCAAATCCAACGCGATCGTTTATGTCAAAGACGGCGCGACGGTGGGTGTTGGCGCTGGCCAGATGAGCCGGATCGACAGCGCATTGATTGCAGCCAAGAAGGCTGAACGCATGGCCGAAGCGTTGGGGCTTTCTGAACCGTTGACCAAAGGGTCCGCAGTGGCATCTGACGCCTTCTTTCCGTTTGCTGATGGCTTGCTTGAGGCTGCCGCGGCGGGCGCGTCTTGCGTGATCCAGCCGGGCGGTTCTATGAGAGATGAGGAAGTGATTGCGGCGGCAGATGATGCTGGCCTCGCAATGGTTTTTACCGGTATGCGCCATTTTCGGCACTAATAACCAACCGAAAGGGCAAAGCAGATGCGGCTGACTTACTGGACCGGTTTTTGGATTTTCCTGTTTGATCAGGTCACAAAATATATCGTGCTTTATCAGGTGAATTTGCCTGCTCAGCCAAACCAAACATACGAGGTGTTTGCGCCACTGCTGACATTGCGCATGGCGTGGAACCGTGGCGTCAATTTTGGATTGTTTGCTGATTTTGATATGCGGTGGGCGCTGATTGCCGTGGCGCTGATTATTTCGGCATTCGTTCTCTGGTGGATACGGCGTGAAAATGCCGGGCGCTGGGCGCATATTAGCGCTGGTCTGCTGGTCGGCGGTGCGATTGGCAACGTCGTGGACCGTGTTTTGCACGGCGCAGTCGCAGATTTTCTGAATGTGTCATGCTGCGGGATCAACAACCCATATGCGTTCAACGTCGCGGATATTTCGATATTTGTTGGCGCGATCGGACTTGTGCTGTTCACGGATGGCGGCAACAAAAAGAAGACTGCGTGACGCGCGCAAAGGTTTGCGCTAGAACGCCATAGGGAAGACGTGAGGGTACGATGAAACTAATCTTTTGTTTCGGTGTGATTGTGATGCTGACCGCCTGTGCGGGCGGTGATCGCGGATTGCGTGACTTACGCTCAAATGGGGGCGGGCCAGACGAGTTTAGGGTGATGCCTGTTGGTGAACTTGTTATGCCAAGTGATGTTATGAACCTGCCAGCGCCGACGCCGGGCCAGTCCAATCGTACCGATCCAACGCCAAGTGCAGATGCGGTCGCGGCATTAGGCGGCAATCCGAACGCGTTGATCCCCAATGGAATTCCCGCAAGCGACGGCGCATTGGTGACTGCAGCCAGCCGCAACGGTGTTGATCCCGCAATCCGACAGACACTTGCGTCCGATGATGCGGCGTTCCGTACACGTCAGTCGCGTTTTGGGTTCATTCGCGGGCGGGATCGCTATTTCAGTGCCTATGCCCGCCAAGCGCTGGATGCCTATTCTGAACTTCAGCGTTTCCGCAATGCAGGTGTTGCTACGCCATCGGCACCCCCGCAATAACGGGTCAGGCTGTCGGGCCAATTTTCTAACGCCACCTCACATCCGCGTATGGCCCCTTGAAGCGGTTCACGCGTGGCGTATCTACAATGCATATCATTAGCGGAGTTATCTTATGCGCCTTCTCGCTGCGGCCCTTGCCGTGTTCGCCACCTTTGCCCCCGTTCTGACGCAGGCTGAGGAAGTTACGACCTACCAGCTCGACAACGGGATGGATGTGGTGGTCATCGAAGATCACCGAGCGCCGGTCGTGGTGCATATGTTGTGGTATCGCGCTGGATCAGCTGATGAACCTGTCGGGTCGTCAGGTGTGGCGCATTATCTGGAACATTTGCTGTTCAAGGCGACCGACACGGTTGAAAGCGGTGAATTCCAGCGTGTCGTGGCGGAAAATGGCGGGTCCGACAACGCGTTCACCAGCTATGATTACACCGGATATTTTCAGCGCGTCGCCGCAGACCGTCTGCCACTGATGATGCAATATGAAGCCGACCGGATGAACAATCTGGTGCTGACCGAAGATGATATCGTGTTCGAACGTGGTGTGATTTTGGAAGAACGCAATCAGCGCACCGAAAAATCTCCCAATGCTTTGGCGCGTGAACAGATGCGGGCGTCTCAATTCCTGAATCATCGATACGGCGTGCCAATCATCGGTTGGAAGCACGAGATGGAGACGCTTGATATGGACGACGCGCTGTCGTTCTACGATCTGTATTATTCTCCAAACAATGCGATCCTTGTGGTTGCAGGCGATGTTCAACCTGATGAGGTGTTGGCACTGGCGCAGGAACACTACGGTCCGATCCCGATGGAACCTGATTTGCCAGAACGGTTCCGCACCCAAGAACCGCCACAAACAGCAGAACGTCGTCTGATCTTTGAAGACCCGCGCGTGGCACAACCCTATATAACCCGAAGCTACCTTGCGCCTGAACGCGACGCTGGTGCGCAAGAAGACGCGGCGGCACTGACTTATCTGGCGGACCTTCTGGGCGGATCGCCGTTCACATCCGCGCTGGGCATTGCGCTGCAATTTGACACCAGCATAGCCGTTTATGCAGGCGCGTATTATGACGGTTTGAACCTTGATGATGGCACGTTTGGCTTTACGGTTGTTCCATCCGACGGCGTCAGTCTGCAAGAGGCTGAAGACGCCATGGACGCCGCGATTGTGGACTTCCTTGAGGCTGGGATTGATCCTGAACGCATGGAAGCATTGCGCACGCAACTTAAGGCGGGTGAAATCTATGCCCGCGATAACGTTGGAGGATTGGCGCGCCGTTATGGCGTGGCGTTGACGTCTGGATTGACAGTGCAAGACGTTCAGGCGTGGCCGGATATCCTGCAAGCGGTTACCGCCGAAGACGTGCTCGCGGTCGCTGCACGTGTTCTAGATCGCAATCAATCCGTCACAGGCTGGGTTATCCCCAGCCGGGAGGTTCTCCAATGATCCGTCTATTCCTCGCCCTCGCGCTGTCGCTGAGCGCTGTTTCAGCCCAAGCCCAAATGGAAATCCAAGAAATCACATCGCCGGGCGGAATCAACGCGTGGTTGGTGCAAGAAGAGTCGATCCCCTTTGTTGCGATCGAAATTGTGATTGATGGCGGTGCCTCCCTCGAGGACCCTGCAAAACGTGGGGCCACTAATTTGATGACGGCACTTCTTGAAGAAGGATCAGGCGATCTGGGCGCGCGCGAATTTCAAGAAGCCCGCGAGCGGATTGCAGCTTCGTTCGGGTTTAGTGCCTATGACGACTCGATCTCAATCTCTGCCGTATTCCTGACCGAAAACCGCGATGAAGCGATGGCGTTGCTGCGCGATGCATTGACCAAGCCGCGGTTTGATGACGCCGCGATTGAACGGGTCCGCGCACAGGTCCTGTCGATCATCCGATCCGACGCGCAAGACCCCAACAGCATCGCAAGCGCGACCTTCGATGCAGCAGCATTTGGCGATCATCCTTACGGGACATCGATTGACGGCACGGCCGAATCTGTCGCAGCCCTCACGCGGGATGATCTGTTTGAGGCACACCGCAATTCGCTGGTGCAAAGCCGCATCTATGTCGGTGCATCCGGCGATATCTCAGCAGATGAACTCGGGTCGTTGATTGATGACTTGCTGGGCGATTTGCCAATGGAAGGCCCCGCCTTTCCAACGCGCGTCGAATTTGGATTGGGCGGCGGAACGACTATCGTACCATTTGAAACGCCACAATCCGTTGCGTTGTTTGGACAGGCGGGGATTGAACGTGACGACGATGATTTCTTTGCCGCCTACCTGCTGAACGAAATCCTTGGCGGGCGTGGAGTTGAAAGCCGCCTAATGCGCGAAGTGCGTGAAAAACGCGGGCTGACCTATGGAATCAATACCTATCTTGTGCCAAAAACACTGGCTGAAGTTTACCTCGGCTCTGTCGCGTCTGCCAATGGCACGATTGCCGAAGCGATCAGTGTTGTGCGCGATGAGTGGGCTTTGATGGCAAAAGACGGCGTCAGCGCGGTTGAGTTGGATCAGGCCAAAACCTATCTGACGGGTGCTTATCCGCTGCGGTTTGATGGCAATGCTGAAATTGCGGGGATACTTGCGTCGATGCAATGGACTGGGCTGACGCCGGAATATATCATCAATCGCAATGATTTTGTGAACGCAGTGACGCTCGATGACATCAACCGCGTCGCAGCTGAACTGCTTGACCCTGACGGGCTGCATTTTGTTGTTGTCGGCCAACCTGAGGGGCTTGAGGCGAGCGATTAAACACCAATTACCCTATCAGAATCGCCTGTCGGCATGCTATCCATAGTGTCATGTCTGAACCTGACCCCAACATAGGCGACCCGGTTTCCGATTTGGCCGACCCGGTTTCCAACATAGGCGGCCCCCGCCCCGTTATTCGCCAGCTCGACGATGCTGCGATCAACCGTATCGCGGCGGGTGAGGTCGTGGAACGTCCGGCGTCGGTGGTCAAAGAACTCATTGAAAATGCTTTGGATGCGCGCGCGTCGCGGGTTGAAGTCTTCGTCGCTGATGGTGGGAAGACTTTGATCCGTGTCACTGACAACGGGGTCGGGATGACTGCCCAAGATTTGCCGCTGGCCCTGTCACGCCATGCCACGTCAAAGATCGATGGGTCCGATTTGCTGAACATCCACAGTTTCGGTTTTCGCGGAGAGGCGTTGCCGTCCCTTGGCGCAGTTGGTCGATTGACGATCCGAAGCCGCACCAATGGTGGTGAGGGTTGCGAAATTTCAGTTTCGGGTGGTGCCCACACCGCCGTGCGCCCAGCGGCCTTGACTGCGGGAACAATCGTTGAACTGCGCGATCTATTCTATGCCACACCCGCACGTCTGAAGTTCCTGCGCACGGATCGCGCAGAAATGCAGGCGATCAGCGAGGTGGTCAAACGCCTTGCCATGGCGGAGCCTTTTGTGACGTTTGTTTTGACGGATGTATCTGGCGGTAAGTCCCGCGTGACGTTTCGCGCCGACGGCGAAACGGGCGATATGTTTGACGCGCTCCACGCCCGACTGCGTGGCGTTCTGGGTAAAGATTTTGCCGAAAATGCGCTGGCGATTGATGCGCAACGCGACGGTGTACATCTAACGGGATTTGCCGCGTTGCCGACTTATTCGCGCGGATCGGCGGTGCAGCAATTTCTGTATGTGAATGGTCGTCCTGTGCGTGACAAAGTCCTGATCGGGGCGCTGCGCGGGGCCTATATGGACACGCTGAGCCGTGATCGGCATCCGGCGGCATGTCTGTTTATTGATGTTGAGCCGACCCGCGTTGACGTCAATGTACACCCCGCAAAGTCAGAAGTTCGATTTCGCGATCCCGCTATCGTGCGCGGGCTGATTGTCAGCGCGTTGCGCGCGGCCTTAGCGCAAGCGGGACATCGCGCGTCGAGTACGGTTGCCAATGAAACTCTGGGCGCAATGCAGCCCGAACAGACGGAGCCGCGGGTCTATCAGATGGATCGCCCCACAGGTGGTATTGGCCCCGCGTATCGCCCGAGCGGCTTCGCAGACATGGCGCAGGATATGTCAGGCCGTGTTGAAATGATTGAGCCGAACGACGGCCCCCGCGCCGAAGAACACCCGCTCGGGGCGGCGCGTGCGCAGGTCCATGAGAATTACATTATCGCGCAGACTGAAACTGGCATTGTCATTGTTGACGGACACGCCGCCCATGAACGGCTGGTTTATGAAAAGCTGAAAACCCAGATGGCGGAAAACGGGGTCGCGGCGCAGGCGTTGCTAATCCCCGAGATTATCGAAATGTCTGACGATGATGCAGCGCAATTGTTGGCTGTGGCCGACGAGCTGTCGCGGTTCGGTCTGACCATCGAACCCTTTGGTGGCCGTGCCATTGCGGTGCGCGAAACGCCTGCCATTCTGGGCGAGGTCAACGCCGAGGCCATGTTGCGTGATATTCTTGACGAACTCAGTGACCAAGGGTCCAGCACGTTGGTACAAGAAAAACTTGAGGCGATCCTGAGCCGTATTGCCTGCCATGGATCCATCCGCACAGGTCGTTCGATGCGTGGTGAAGAAATGAATGCCCTGCTGCGCGAAATGGAACGCACGCCACGTTCGGGGCAATGCAACCATGGTCGGCCAACCTATGTAGAGCTCAAACTGAGCGATATTGAGCGATTGTTCGGGCGCACCTGATCGAAAATGTGGCCTTGAGGCGGCGGGTAACGCCCGATAGCTTGGGGCAAACGAAGGGGACAGCAGATGCGGATTGCAATGGCTATGGCAGGCCTGACACTTATGGTTGCCTGCACAAATTTCGAAAGTGGTAGTTTTACGGACACGCGAATCGAAAAAGATCCGGCCAATCTGTTTGTCATGGTGGACCGCGCGATGGACGAAAGTGACCGCGACCGGCCCTTTGATACGGGAACGGTTTACGTGGTGGCGAATGAACATGGTGATCTGCACACATATTCGCTAGCACCGTGTCGTGGTGGAACGCAGATTTGCGGTGGCTCCGGTCATGTTGGCACTGTCCAGCGAACACTAGATTATTTTGTTGTGACGGGTGCTTACCGCGACCGCACATTCTTTTTATCGCCCGGTGGCGACGGTTATTTGACTTGGCAGGAAGTGGATCTTGATCTTGCGTGGAATTAAACAAACGGCGCTAATGGCGTTAATGGGGACAGCTTTGTCCGGTTGTCTAGCTGAATTGCCCGGCGGTGAAACGGGGCCATTTGCACATGGAAACACACTGACGTTCTATTATCAAACTGTGCTAACAGACCCGCCCGACCAAGCCAGAATCGTGTCCTGCGAAGAACAGATTATCGCGCGGTCGTGTGTGCGGATGTCAAATGGTGCAACCTTCCCATTGGAAGCGAGCGACACAGGCGTCGCTTACGGCAACGAGGAATTGCGGATTGTTCTGCAGCTTGATGCAGGCGGCGTTCCGTCAGGGATTGGCCAGTTGAAAAACGTCACAAGCGGCGAAGCGACTGGCATGCGTTGGGTATCGTTGCCGTCCTAAATCGGTTCAATATCAAAAAGGCGCGCCTTTTTGTCGTCGTCCATGCGATCAAATCTGCAAGAAGGGCTGCAAAAGACGCGGGATCAGGCTGTTGAAGCGCAGTGGCGCGTCGGTCGCCGCCAGACAGATACAATCCACGTCCATTTCAGCAATTGGCTGATGATTGAGGTCCTGTGTTGCCACTTCTATGTCACCTTTGCCAAAGCGGTCGGTTTTATCGCTAAACGCGCCTTGCAAAACCAGCGTTAGTTCTGTGCCACGGTGCCCATGGTCGGGCACGGAAACACCGGCGGGGATATGCAGCAAACGCACGCTCGCGGATTTGTCGACCTTCAGTATGGCCTGACGGACGCCACCACCAACCTTGCGCCATTGGACCGCATCCAAATCACCACCGACATATTCTTGCAGCGGGGTCGGGAAATGCCCCGATGAGATGCGTCTTGCAGGTGCCGCGACATCGCCATTTTTGATGAGGTCCAGCACAGCAGCAAAGCTGTCATTGGACATGGATACGGGGGTTTCTTCGTCCATTATCGCGCCGCCGACGGCGTCGTATTCATGCATCTGTGCACGGCATTCGTCGCACAGAGAAATATGCGTCGCAACCACAAGGTTGAAACCTTCGGGTAATGTGCCAGCAGAATATGCGATAAGCAGGGCGTCGGTCAGGTGATGTTTAATTTCTGTCATAGGTGCTGTCATTTCATTTGGTGGCGTAAACGATTTAGCGCCAACCGGATTCTTGATTTGATGGTACCGAGTGGTAGCCCGGTCGCCTCGGCGATTTCGCTGTGTGTGAGTTCGCCATAATAAGCGCGCACAATCAGGTCTCTTTGTTTGTCTGGCAGGGTGGCCAAAGCGTCTGTCAGTTTTGCACTGTCTTGTTGCAGTGCCAAAATATCGGCTTGGTCCGGTTCGGCCTCTGGGCCCCACGTCAAGTCTTCTGGTTCTGGGCGGCGCTGTTTGCGTAGCATGTCGATTCGGCGGTTTCGTGCGATTGTGAAAATCCAGGTCGAAACGCTCGCCTTGGAGGGATCAAACAAATGCGCCTTGCGCCAGAGCGTGGCCATGACATCCTGTGCGACTTCTTCTGCCATATCGGGACTCGCGCCGGATTTCATCAAGAACGCCTTCACGCGTGGTGCGAAGTGGGTAAACACCTCAGCGAAGGCCGATCGATCTTTTTGATCGCGGATCGACGCAAGGTGGTTCACCCATGCCATCCTGTCCGGTTTCTTGCGTGTTTCCACGGACACCTCTTTCACATCAAAGCTTTTTGGTCGCATCGCGACTACGGCTTTCGCTGCACCATAGGCGCGATAAGCCACGGGCGCATCCGATATTGTCAGCAAAGATGTGTTTATTGTCATAACGTGGATACGGGCTCAGGCCCGCTCTGGATCACATAATAAGTTGATGGAATTGAAACCAAACGCGCACCCACAGCGTAAACAACATAACACAGTAAAAGCAGCGATGCGCAGGCCGAGCAAAGAGTCTGAGGGGACGACGCGTAAATGTCATTTGACCAGAGTAAAGGTGCGCGCAAGCGCATCGCAATTATCGGTGCGGGAATTTCGGGCATGGCGGCGGCGCATGAGCTCGCCAAAGACCACAGTGTGGTTCTGTTTGAGGCGGAACGCAGACTTGGCGGCCATGCCCGAACGCGCTTGGCAGGGGGAAACGGCGATCAGGCAGTCGACACAGGTTTTATTGTGTTCAACTACGCCAATTACCCCCATCTTGCGGCGCTTTTTGCCGAATTGAAGGTTCCTGTTATCGAATCTGATATGTCGTTCGGGGCGTCAATTGATGGTGGACGATTTGAATACGGGCTCGCGTCGCTTCGAGCATTATTCGCGCAGCCCAAAAACATGGTGAACCCAAGTTTTTTACGGATGATCCGCGACATTCTGAAATTTAATAAGAACGGCGTGCGGTTGTCAAAAGAAGACGGTCTGACGGTAGGTGGCTTGCTCGAACGCCTTGGCGCGGGATCGTATTTTCGGGATTATTATCTGCTGCCGCTGTCCGGCGCGATCTGGTCGACCCCGACCGAAAAGATCATGGATTTTCCCGCGCGCGCGATGATGACATTTTTTGAAAACCATGCATTGCTGGGTATTAGGGGTCAGCATCAATGGTTCACTGTCGATGGTGGCAGCCAAGAATACGTGTCTCGCCTTGGTATATCTATGGTTGAACGCGGCGTCGTGATCCGGCTTGGCGCGCCCGTGGACGCGGTGCGTCGTGCGAACAATGGCGTGACGATCAAAGCCAGCGGTTCGGAGTTGGAGGCATTTGATGAGGTCATATTCGCGACCCATTCCGACGATAGTCTGGCGATGCTTGATGATCCGACAAACTTTGAGAAAAACATGCTTGGGGCGGTCAAATACCAGCCGAACAAAATTGTGCTACATTCGGACGTGTCGATTATGCCCAAACACAAGTCGGTTTGGTCGTCTTGGGTGTATAGCGAAGATGCAAACAAACAATCGGACCGTATTGATTTAACCTATTGGATGAATAAGTTACAGCCGTGGCTTCAGGATGATCCACTGTTTGTCACGCTAAACACAACTCGCGAAATTGATCCGGACCTGATCTGGGATGAGGTAACGCTGCGCCATCCGGTCTATGATCTGCAAGCATTGGCAGCGCAAAAATCCGTTGTGACGGTGAACGGGTCAAACCGGACATGGTTTTGCGGCGCATGGATGAAGAACGGATTTCACGAAGACGGGATCGGGTCGGCGATGGACGTTGTGTCCGCAATCCGGACCCGTAATGCAATGAAATTGGCGGCAGAATAACCAATGGCACAGGCCCATCATATAGCTGGACAGACCTACCACGGTCGGCGGGGTGGCACGAACAATGCCTTTCGCTATTCCATCGACTATGTGCTGATCGACGCCGAAAACACGCCTGATTTGCCAGCGCTATTTGCGCGAAACGGGCGGGGTGTGATGTCGCTGCATGACAGTGATCATGGCGGTGTGCCAAAGTGCGGAACCGGCGCGGCGTGGGTGCGCACGCTTTTGGCGGATCGCGGGCTTGATGTGGCCGGGCGTATTGAGCTGTTGGCCCAGCCGCGGATGCTTGGGCATGTGTTCAATCCGGTGTCATTCTGGCTTTGCTATGATCGCAACGACGTGCTGAGCGTGGTCATTGCCGAAGTGTCCAACACATTTGGCGATCGACATTCCTATTTGTGTCATCACGACGACCTGCGCGAAATTACCAAGGCCGATACGATAACGGCGCAAAAAGCTTTTCACGTTTCACCGTTCCAAGACGTCGCTGGCAGCTACACGTTCCGTTTTGATATCCAGCCTGAAAGAATTGGCATCTGGATCGATTTTTCTGACGGTCCAACGGGTTTGATCGCAACACTTACTGGCGCGCGCGAACCGCTGACGAACGCAAGTATTTTAAAAGCCATCGTGCGCCGCCCACTTGGGTCGCGACGCGTGTTGGCCTTGATCCATTGGCAAGCGATCAAACTGTGGTGGAAGAATGTGCGGTATCGCGCCAGACCCAAGCCGCCAGTGGATGATGTGTCGCGATGACATCGCTAGGTTATGCGGTGTCCCAACGATTTCCTGCCTACACAGGTTTCGCCGCTGTCCTGTCCGGCGCTGGCCTGCCGATCTATATTTACGCACCGAAATATTATGCGGACACTTTTGGCGTTAGCCTTACGGCGCTTGGTGCGATTCTGTTCGGCTTGCGTCTGTTCGATGTGGTGCAAGACCCTGTTTTGGGGTGGATCGCCGAACGGTTGCGCAATGGCAAAGCGTTTGTTGTCACCGCAGGCGCGGTTTTGCTGGCCGCATCGATGATCGGGTTGTTTGCGGTGACGCCGCTGATCGATCCGCTTTGGTGGTTTGGCCTGATGATCACGGGGTTGTTCAGCGCGTTCAGTTTCCTCACCATCTGTTTTTACGCCCAAGGCATCGCCAAGGTCGGAGATCGGGACGGTGGGCATGTGCAACTGGCGGCATGGCGCGAATCTGGTGCGCTGACGGGGATTTGTCTGGCCGCGATCGCGCCAACCGCGTTGGTAGGTTTTACCGATGCGCCCTTTGCAGCTTTTGCATGGGGATTTGCAGCTGCGACGCTTTTGGCGGTGCTTTTCATGTGGCGTGAATGGACGCCTGCATCGGTGGCACAGGCCCCGACGCCAATTCGCGCGATTCTGTCAGACGGCATTACGCGGCGGTTGCTGTTGCTGGCATTGGTCAACGCCACGCCACTTGCCGTGTCATCAACGTTGTTCCTGTTTTACGTCGAATCAAGGCTCGATGCGCCGGGGTGGGAAGGGCCGCTGCTGGTGTTGTTTTTCCTAGCGGCGGCTACGTCATCGCCAGTGTGGTCGGCGCTGGCACGCAGGTTCGGTGAAAAACCTGTTCTGCTTTGCGCGATGGTTCTGGCGGTCGCGGCCTTTGGTTGGACGTTGACACTCGGCGCGGGGGATGTGACCGCGTTTGCGGTGATTTGTGTTTTGTCCGGTGCAACGATTGGCGCTGATCTGACGTTGTTACCGGCGATGTTCGCCAAACGCATGGCAAAGATTGCCCCCAATGGTGGGCAGGGGTTTGGGCTGTGGTCGCTGGTGAGCAAATTCACCCTCGCATTTGTGGCGGTTTTGTTGCTCCCGCTGCTGGAAGGCGCCGGTTTTGAGGCTGGACCAGATAATCCGCAGGCTGCACTTGCGATGCTAACTAGGCTTTATGCGCTGGTCCCATCTATTTTGAAGATCGTAGCGATCATATTGTTAACATTAACAACATTGGAGGACTAAGACATGCGCGACTGGCAGGGAAAACGCTACTGGCTTATCGGCGCAAGCGAAGGCTTGGGCAAAGCACTGGCCGAAAAGCTGAGCCGCATGGGGGCAGAGGTGATCGTGTCGTCGCGATCCGAAGATGCGCTCGCCAAGGTTGTCGGTGGATTGCACGTTAAGGCGTCCTATCAAGTGATCGATATTTCCGACGATGACAGCGTCAAAGAGGCTGCGAAGGCTGTGGGTGAGATCGACGGTGTCGTTCTTCTGGCAGGCGTCTATTGGCCGTTTGGCGCGCAGGATTGGGACGCGGACAAAGCCGTCGCAATGGCGAATATCAACTTTACCGGTTACATGCGTGTGCTCGGTCAAGTGGTGCCAGCAATGGTGGCGCGCGACGCGGGTCATATCGTCATCACGTCGTCGCTGACGGGCTTTCGCGGTTTGCCAGGGTCGATTGGCTACACCGCGTCAAAAGCCGCCAATATGTCGCTGGCCGAATGTATGTATGCCGATTTGCGCAAAACCGGTGTTGATGTTCAGGTCGCCAACCCCGGCTTTATCAAGACGCGCCTGACGGACAAAAATGATTTCAAAATGCCGTTCATCATGGAACCCGAAGCCGCGGCGGTGGCGATGTTCGATCATATGAACACCACCAACTTTAAGACGAGCTTTCCAACGGTCTTTTCGTGGGTCTTCCGCGTTTCGCAGTTCCTACCGGATTGGGCCTACTTCCGCATTTTCGGTAAATAATGCGGCGACTATAGATGCGCCGCAAATACCTTTTGTGCCCGCCCCCAAACGCCCGTTTCTGGGTGATCAAGTGTCAGCAGGTGCGGCAGAATTTGGGATGCAAAATCTTCGGTGCTTTCGACGGGCAAAAGCGACGGTAGATTATCAATCGCCATCACGTCCAATGGCGGCGCATTGTGAACGCGCAGTGTCGGCACATCCCACGTGGTCGCGGTACTATAGACCTTTATGGGTGAAAAATCGCTGTCGGGATCACAAGCGATATCGCCAATCACTGATAGTTTTCTGGCGGTGGTTCGCGCATCGGCGGCCACAAAAACGGGCGCTCCTTTGTGGGCCAAGATGCAGTTTAGCAGGATGTTGTGGGTCAAAACCTCGGGGAATGGACCGCCGTGCGCGGTTTCTGCCATGTCCCAACCTGTTGGGGCGATGCCAGCTGCGACGCACAAATCCGTCGCGCCGCTTCCGACACGGCCCAAGGCCCCGATGATCAGTGCGGTAGGAATTGTGTCGATTGACGCGCGAACATTGCGCGCCATTTCGCTTGCGGATGCAAACGCGCGCACCGGCCCAAGCGTTTTTCCAAGTTGTTGCTGGCCCCACGCCATCACCGAAAGCGCGGCCCCGGCGTATCCGGCCCAATAGCCAAACGCGGCGACGCGTCGCCCCGTATCATCCACCAGATATTCCAGATCAAGCAACGTACCACCGCCCAGCTTGAACCGATCCAGCAGAATTCGTCCTGATTCCTGCCCCTTAAACGCATGGCCGAACATGATGTGGCGATGACGCAGCGGCGTGCCATCTTCCGGCAATTCTTTTAGCCCAAGGATGATTGCATCGTCCGGCGCATCGACCCAAGATCCGTTTTCCACGATCTCGCATCCGACGTCGCGATAGCTTGCAGTGGGAATGCAGCGATCGGCAGCGTCCTCAACCACCACGCGCCAGCCTTTGGCGACCAAGTCAGCGGCTCCATTTGGTGTCATGGGCGCGCGCGCTTCGTTCTCGCGCGGCTCACCGCGCATCCAAATCAACATGGGATAGCTCCTGTTGCCAATCGCCCCTCCGTCAGGCTTCATAGAGATGACACAGGCCGAGCCCTAAAGGCAAACGGACACTCCTCAGACAAAGGCATTGCGCGACTGTGTTTCTTGCTATCGCAAAGGCAATCTGCAGCAGTGATATTGAATAGCCGAACAGAACGCGCGTTAGATGCTGTAAAAGACACCTGAAAGGACGATCCATGCTCCATATTTCCATGCGCCGATTGTTGATGACGACCGCGCTTGTGCTGCCGCTGCCTGTGCTGGCGCAAGACGCCGCACTTGTTTTAGGCAATGAAAGGTATGAGCAGCTTGATCGTGTTAACCGCGCCGATGGTGTGCTGCGTGCTGTTGATCGCCTTGAGGCGCTGGGTTTTGATGTTTTCAGCCGCGCCAACGGGCGGGTGGATGCGATCAAAGATCAGGCTGCGGCGTTTCAGGTGCAGTCGGATGATGCGGATCGTTTGGTCGTCGCGCTGTCGGGACATTTCGTAACCGACGGGACCCGCACATGGCTGCTATCGGCAGAATCCACCGAACCTGATTTGTTCACCGTAGACGATTCGGGCCTGTCGCTGGATAGCGTGTTGCGAATTCTAGCGCTGCGCCCCGGCAAGGCTGTGCTGCTGCTTGGCGCTGCCGATCCCGATGATTTGGACATGGAGGACAGTGGCCTGCGCGCAGGCGTTGGCACCATGGAGATCCACAAGGCGTCACGTTGATCCGCGCATCACCGTCCGTGGCGGCCAGTGTTCTGTCTGGCATTCTCACGGAACCCGAGGCTGAGATTGGTCGCACTCTGGCGTCTAATTCAGCGTTATTGTTGGATGGATACGTTCCAATTGATTGGCAGTTGATGCCCAACGTCGTGATTGTCGAACCCACTGTTGCCCCCACAGGGCCGACCGAATCTGATCTGAACGCCGAGGCTGCATTGTGGGATCGCACCACGGACGCTGACACCGTTGAAGCATACCGTATTTATGTCGCGCGCAACCCAGCTGGTCGGTTTGTCAACGATGCAGAGGCCCAAATCGCCGCGATCTTGGCTGAGCCCAACCGATCAGCGCGTCTCGCTGAAGAGGTATTGAGCCTTAGCCGCAGCGCGCGCCGTGAAATTCAAACCAATCTGACACTGTTGAACTACAACACACGCGGTGTAGACGGTATTTTCGGCAGCGGTTCGCGCGGTGCAATCCTGAACTGGCAGCAGTCTAACGGCTTTCCGCAATCATCCTACCTAACGCGCGACCAGATCAATCTGCTTGACGCGCAAGCTTCCCGTAAGCAGGCGGAACTTGAAGCCGAACAAGCCCGTGCAAGCGCACAAGCTGAGGCACGTGATCGCAGCTATTGGACTGAGACGGGTGGCGTCGGCGACGAGGCGGGTTATCGCGCTTATCTTGCACGCTTCCCCGAAGGTCTGTTCGCCAATATCGCCAGCGCAAGACTTTCAGAAATTGAGGATCGCCGAAGTTCGGCAACCGAAGCCCAAGATCGTGACGCGTGGTTGGGCGCGCAAGACAGAGATACGGTAGGGGGGTATCAAGAGTACCTCGCGGTTTATCCGTCTGGTGTGTTTGCGGCTGAGGCTCGCGCACGGATTGACGATTTGACGGCACCAAGCACCACGGACGCAGAGATCGCCCAGTCCCGCGCCGAAGAAGATGCATTGCGCCTTTCGGGTGTGCGCGCCCAGCTTTTGGAATTGCGACTGCGCGACATTGGCCATGACCCAGGTCGTTTGGACGGTGTGATTGACGATAACACCCGAAATGCGATCGCGGCATATCAAGACTCACAAGGCATCGCTGCGACGGGATATGTGGATCGGGCAACGGCGGTTGGTTTGATGACAGGCGCGCTTAATATCACAATACCAAGGCCCTAGTTCACAACGCAAAACCCCACCTCAGCAGTCAGCTGAGGTGGGGTTTATTTTAGGCATATGGATCGTTTAAGGGCGCGCAGGAACGTAGCGTTCGAACATCATGCGGATAAGGCCCTGCGTCTGATTATCCAACTGACGTACCGCAACCAGATAAGTTCCGGGTTGCACGCGAACTGTCAGCAGTGAGTCCAGTGATCCGTCGTTGTCATCGTTGTAGCCGACCTGACGGCCCAGATCATCATACATCACCAACACAGGATCGCCTTGGCCTTGTGCAATCGCTTCGACCAACACCAGACCGCCGGCGTAGATGTCGAACGAATACCAAGTGGCATCACCACCAACGTTCACATCTTTGCGGAGTCGCGTTTGCAGTTCGCCAAGGGCCTCAACAGGATAGCTACCATCAAGCGGCGGGCTCGCATCGCCACGCGCATACAAGTTCATCTGAACTTCCATCGCATCATATGCCTTTGCCGTCACGGTGATCGGCAGACTTTCATCGCCGTACAAATCAAGCGCGACACAATATTGGCCCGCTGGAAGCATATCGGCCATGTCGATACGGCTGTTGAGCCCGTCGAAATCATCATTTTCTGCCAGCCAATTCCCTGATGCATTAAACAGCTTCAGGATTGGATCGGCGGCCTCATTTTCTGCGGTAATCGTTACGGCAGCAGGCGCATCAAGCTGGAAGGAATAGACGTTCTGCTCCGCCCAT
Source organism: Octadecabacter arcticus 238 (assembly GCF_000155735.2). Taxonomy (GTDB): domain Bacteria; phylum Pseudomonadota; class Alphaproteobacteria; order Rhodobacterales; family Rhodobacteraceae; genus Octadecabacter; species Octadecabacter arcticus. The sequence goes on along the minus strand of NC_020908.1, from coordinate 4,296,605 downwards.
GCGTTGGCAACTGGTTGACCGAGTGTCAGTGGCTGTGCTGCGCTAAGATCGCATTCGCCAAAACCACCCTCATCAGACGGAGCCGCAAATCCAGCGGTCAAAGGTTCCTGATCCATCCGGCCTGCACGTACAAAGCCGGTGATTGGTGACCCGTCAAAGCTGCGCATGGACACGCAATAGGTGCCGACCGGAAGGTAACTTTCGGCGCGGCTGGCGGCATCGCCGCCACTGTCATCATCGGACGCCACGATTTCACCGCTCGCATTGCGCACGTCAAGAACAGTATCCCCGCCCCCGCGCCCTTGGGCTTCGATGCGGTATTCGCCATCTTGAGACACTGAAAAGAGGCCAACAAATTTGTTGCGCATCAAAACCAGTGCCATTTGCTCGATATGCGCTGGCGATGTTGTGATATCAGACGAGGTTTCGTCACCGCCCAACCACTGGCCATTTGCGCCGACACCGCCGCATAGGTTTGCATCTTGCGCGAGTGCAGGAAGGGCGGCCAGCGCGAATAGGCTGGTAGCAAGGGCTGTTGAAATTGGTCGGATCATTGGAATTCGGGCTCTTCTCCGCTTTGTTGAGTAAGAAAAGATGCCGACCATCAAGTAACCTATTGATATGTTAGGTTTCTGACAACTTTACATAGGGCAGGTAAAGGCTTATCCCCTTTGCTCCGGCGGCACCTGATGTAGTGCGAAGCGGCTTGCCAATCTAGAATGTTCTGGTATTGTTCTTCCCATGCCAGCCAGATGGAAAAACGACAAACCCATGTCCCGCCCCGCGTTCGACGCCAGGTTTTCTGATGAGGAAGCGTGTTCGCATTATCTGGTGGAACATCGTTGGCCTGAGGGCTTCGTCTGTCCTTCCTGTGGCACCTGCAAGGGCTGGCCGTTAAAGCGAAATCGCGCGACTTGGGAATGTGCCGGTTGCGCACGGCAGACATCCGTGACGGCTGGCACGGTAATGCACAGCAGCCATTTGCCGTTGCGAATTTGGTTTCTTGCCGCGCACATCATCACCAGCCATTCCAACGGCATGTCAGCGCTGCAACTTCAGGCGCAACTTGGCCTTGGCAGCTACAAGACGGGTCGCCATCGTCGCTCGGACCGATGGCGCTTCTCGGCGACCTCCTCTTGCAAAAGCTGCGGCGGTCGATGGTCAACCCTGACCGCAACCCCCTGAAAGACCTTGTCGAAATCGATGAAACAGAGATGCCGTTCCGGTCCCGGCATGATCCCGAGGACCGGCCAAAGGGTGGGCGGAGCCCGGTTGGAAAGATGTTTGTCGTCTGTGCCGTCGAGTTATCAAGTGACGGACATCCGCGCCGTATCAGGATGAAACACATTCCCGACGGCGCGTCAAAGACGCTGCACGGGTTCATTGGTCAGGCTGTAGAGCCTGGCGCTCACATCATCACGGATGGCTGGCTCGGTTACGAAAATCCTCCTGCAAACACGCATGAGGCAAAGGTCGTCAGCGGCAAGAAGGCACACGACATACTCCACTGGGTCCACCGCGTGTTCTCCAACCTAAAAACGTGGGCAAAAGGCGTCTTCCACGGCCTCAGAAAGTGCCATCTACAACGCTATCTCGACGAATTCGTGTTCCGCTGGAACCGACGGCGACACATGCGAAGCGCCTTCGACACGCTGCTGGGGATCGGTGTTGGTCTCGGGCCAGCGACATATCGTGATTTTGTTGAACAGCGCGCCTGAAGGGCCTCGTTCACGGCAAAAGCCACGCCCTATAAACCCACCAGACGTTACAAACTGATCCGATCCGCCTCTAAAGCCACAAGGGCAAGATTCTGCGCCGCGTCAACATGTGGGGCAACCGGACTAAAAGGGATAAGCCTTGGGCAGGTATATGACCATCGACATCTCGCAACATATTTTACGCCTGAAGGGGCAACGTGTAAATGAAATTGAGCTGGCTGAAGACGGTGCGAAGGTTATTGTTCAGTGCAGTCGGGATGCCCGCAGGAGCGCTATAGACCCTGCAACCGGCAAGAAGGGTAGCATCAACCAACATATTCGCCGACAAGTAAACGACATCCCGTTTTTTGGGTATCCTTGTGTGATTGAGATTGAGCTAGCGCAGGTTTTTATTAGCAAGGGTGAGCGCCGCATTGAGGCGTGTCCTTTTGTTGATAAAGGGTGCCGTTTCACCCATCGATTTTGCCATCTTATCAGTGGATTGTGCCGTCATTTATCCATTCTGGCTGTCTCCAGGCATTTAGGTATACGATGGGAGACGGTAAAGAATATCGACAAGGCATACCTGATGGAAACGCTCCCTGCGCTTGATCCCGCACAGCTTGCTGGCTTGGAATACATTGGTGTCGATGAAGTGGCCCGGGCGAAAGGTCATGACTATATGACGGTGGTCTACGATATGGTCGGAGGGCATCTGATCTGGGTGGAAGCCGGTCGAACTGCCGAAGTTTTTTCAAGGTTTTTGAAACAGCTGCGGCCAGATACAGCCCATAAAATAAAGGCCGTGTCGATGGATATGGGGCCTGCCTACCAAAAGGCTGTCAGGGAGTCCTTGCCGATGGCCGACATCGTATTTGACCGTTTCCACGTCATGAAAAACTACAGCAAGGCTATCCATAATCAGCGTCGCCTTGAGTTCAGGAAGGCCGATCCAAGTGGTAAAGAGTTGATGAAGGGCACGCATTATCTGTTGCTCAAAAATGCGGATAAGTTGAATGAAAAAGGTAACTCCCAAGCACCCCAGCCGATAACGGGTTTTTGTCAGTTTTGATGTGAGTCTCCTTGGCCATTAGGCGCATGAATTTTCTGTTGTGGTCTGAATTTCGTGGCGCTGTGACGATTTCTCTGAATCATTGGTGGAATGGACCAAGTTACTGCTCTTGAACAACTCCTCGCCACGGCTCTGCGCAGGATCGCCGAGTTGGAAGCCGCGTTGGCGAGCATGGCGCAAGAGAATGCGGATCTGCGGCGTCAGTTGGCTAAGAACAGCAGTAATAGCAGCAAGCCGCCTTCGAGTGATGGGTTGAAGAAACCGGTACCGCGTAGCCTGCGTGGTAAGTCCGGTAAGAAAAGTGGTGGTTAAGTTGACCACCGAGGTGACACCCTACGTCAGACAGCAACGCCTGACTTTGTGGAGCGACATGAGGCTGAGGCCTGTGGCACCTGTCAGCATGGCTTGACGGCTGGGATGATCAAGGCGGTGGAGAGGCGTCAGGTTTATGACATACCGGTGCCGCGTCTGGAGGTCACAGAGCATCAGGCAGCGATTTATTGTTGTGGTCATTGCCGAGCCACGACGACAGCCACCTTTCCCGATGGCGTGAATGCACACGTGCAATACGGTAAGCGCATTCGGGCGGCGGCGGTCTACTGCAATGTTCAGCAGCTGATCCCCGAGGATCGGGTCTGCCAACTCCTGCGTGATTTGTTTGGTGCCACCAGCCTATGCGCGGCCAGCGTGACCAACTGGGTGAACGGCACAGCGCGTACCTTGGGTGGCGTCGTCGAACACATTCTGGCCCGGCTCAATGAAGGCGGCGTTCGGCATCTGGATGAGACCGGACTTCGTGTTGATGGTAAGCTGCACTGGCTGCACTCAATCAGCGATCTCGCCTTCACGCATCAGCGCCAAGCGCGGTGCTGTTCCATCCTTCCTGACCGGCGGGACAATTGTTCATGACCACTGGAAGTCCTATTACGCCCATATGAGTGGGGTGGACGCGCACGCCCTGTGCGGGGCGCATCATTTACGGGAACTCAAGGCCATCGAAGAAATCGAAAAGGAGCCGTGGGCGTGCGCGATGAGCGTGCTGCTCAACAGCGCCAATCAGCTCAAGTGCGCGGCTCAGGGGCGAGGCGAGACCGAACTCCCCACGTCGGTTCACCACGGCATCCTCACCAAATACATGGCGATCCTCACCGAGGGCCTCGCCTTCCATGAGCGACAAGACCCACTGGCTAGACGCACTGGTGCGCGAGGCCGAAAAGCCAGGCGGCCAGGCCATAACCTTCTGGTCCGCTTGCGCGACTACCGTGATGACGTCCTAAGGTTCCTTACGGACTTCACAGTTCCCTTCACCAACAATCAGGCCGAACGGGACCTGCGCATGATGAAGTTGCGCATGAAAATCTCGGGAACTTTCCGCACCCTCGAGGGCGCGCAGGTCTTCGCTGACATCAGATCCGTCATCTCGACGGTCAGAAAACACGGGGGCAATATCCTCGAAACACTCACCCTATCACCACAACAGATCATCGCTCGGCTCTAACGTCGCAAGGGCAACACAAAACCCGATATCCGATGGGGTCCTTGGGAGTTACTGAAAAACAAAGTAACAAGCTGCAAACGTTGCTGGAGAGCAATTGCAACCTGAATACGCTTTACGTCTTAAAAGAACAGCTTCAGGCTCTGTGGAGCGCCCCATCATTTGAGGGGATGTCAGAGCAACTGGAAAATTGGTGCCTGATCGCAGATCAGTCACACATGCTCTATCTGAAAAAGTTCGCAAAATCCCTAAGAAAACATTGTGTGGGCATATGCAACTACGCGAAACACAAGCTGACAAGCGCCAGGATAGAGGCTGGTAATGTCAGTATAGGAATGATCCGCAAACGAGCCAGGGGCATCAGGGATACCGAATACTTCAAACTCAAAATTAGACAATCATCCATCCCAGATAATCAATCTATGTTCTATTTGAAATCCTAGAATAACTCAACAAAGCGGAGAAGAGCCGGAATTCCTCTCTGTTAACACTTTGCGAATCTTAAGCGGGCAAACGCGCTGGCGCTAGAGGGGAGTTTGGTATGGCGGCGTAAGGTCAGGGTAACCTTACCCCCGATCTACAATCATGGCGGGTCGCGTAAGGGTGCAAGTGCATGACCTTCAACACCGATTCGCACCCAGAGCATTGCGGCATTTAACAACGTGAAAACCACAGCGACCCAGACAAGATCCAGAACCAAAGGTGCGACGATGATCTCGGCCACAACCAAGATATAATTGGGATGTTTGAGAAACCGGAACGGTCCCCGCACGACCAAGGGTTCACGCAAAATTATAATCCGAGTCGTCCAACGCGCGCCTAGCGTGCCCAGAATCCAGATGCGCAGCATCTGTAACACCGCGAAAACGACAAGCCAGCCATATGACACAGATTCGCTATACCCGAAAAACAACAAACAGCCGATCCAGATGCTGTGCATCGCAACCATGACGGGGTAATGTCGCGCCCCGACCTCATAGGCGCCCCGTGCCAGCAGGCGTTTGGTGTTTATCTTGGCAATGACCAGCTCACTCAGCCGCTGAACAATTATAAACGCGAGAAAAAGGAACGTGGCAGTTTGCATTAATTTACCTCCGTGTTGACGTGAAATGGTAAGTAGGATGCCGTGAACCCCGGCCCAAGCGCACAGGCCATCATTTGGCCAGTAGCGCCCGCATTCAGAACAGACTTCATCACGAACATTACTGTTGGCGCTGACATGTTTCCAGTGTCACGCAGCACAGCGCGTTCCGCGTCCAGCGAACCTGATCTCAGATGCAGCGCGCCTTCGATTGCGTCCACGACCTTGGCCCCACCCGGGTGACACACAAATCTCTCGATTTGAGACGCCGATAAATCAGACGCCAACAACGCCGCGTGCGTCGCTGTGGCAAATTCGTTCTTCACGAACGTCGGAATTGAACGGTCGAACACCACGCCAAGACCAGTTTCGTCCACGTCCCAACCCAATATGTCCAAGGTGTTGGGCCAGATTTTTTGGAAACCGTGGCCAAATGAAATCTGCGTTTCACGGCCCGACGGTTCGCTAGACAGACATGCAGCCGCCGCCCCGTCGCCAAACAAAACCGCTGCGATGATATCCGCTTTCTGGAGCCTATCAGCGCGAAACGAAAGCGAACAGGCCTCAACCACGACCAATAAAACCTTGGTGCTGGGTCGACCCCGCGCCAGAGTTGCCGCGACAGATAGCCCTGATACACCCCCCGCACAGCCCAGCCCGAACACCGGAACGCGGATAATGTCGTTGCGAAACCCCATATAGGTGAACGCTTGGGCTTCTAATGTCGGTGTGGCGATTCCGGTTGATGTTACGGTGACGACGCAATCGACGTCCTGTGCTTGCCACCCCGCATCCGCCAACGCATCGCGCGCGGCGGAAATGAACATCGCCTTAGCGCCGTCCAAATATGCGTGCGTTCGATCAACCCAACCATGGTTTTCTGAAAACCAGTCTATCGGAACCACGCTGTAACGCTTGTCGATACCAGCGGTGTCAAACGTCTTCGCGAGTCGATCAAATTGCGGATACCTGCCGCCAAAAATCAGAGCCGCGCGATCGCGAACTTCTGTTTGGGTCAAACAAAACGGCGGTAGAGCGGTCGAAAGACCATGAAGGTAAGCCGTCATTTGCTGTCCTTGCTTCCGAGGTGGGGGGGGGTCGACAGCCGGTCAAAAACAGCTTTAACGCTCAGTCGAGTCACTGAAACAACTTAGCGGAGCCGCAAATAGTTCCAAACAACCTCAATCAGTTGTGCCAAAAAAAGGCCGCGTCCCATTGCTGGGCGCGGCCTTTAAAATAACACGTGGTCGGTCGGTTAGCTAGCCCTGACGGGCTTTGAACCGTGGGTTAGTTTTGTTGATAACATAAACTCGGCCTTTACGGCGCACAACGCGGCAATCGCGGTGGCGCGACTTGAGCGAACGGAGGGAGTTGCGAACTTTCATGTGTTCTGTCCTTTGTCTCGCGGCGCGGCGATTGCGCCTTTGTTACTGTCGTGCGCTACGTTAGCAGCGCGGTGAAATTCTTGCCCGCACCGGATGGTGCAAAGTTATGCCCGCTCCGCAAGGAGCAAAGTTATGGTGGACGATACTGGGATCGAACCAGTGACCCCTTCGATGTCAACGAAGTGCTCTACCGCTGAGCTAATCATCCATACCCTTAACACACTGACGTCCTAAAAATAAATAGGACGCGCAAGCGCGCGTCGGTTGCGCGGTCTATATAAAGAGTCGTGATAGGGTTCAAGGGCTTTTGGTAAATCGTATACATGCGCTACAGTTGTTTTAAGAAATGCGGGCGTGAAAGGGGCACGATGACAGATTCTGGGACCAATCCATCCTATCTTTTGCGCTGCCCATCGGCGCGCACAACATCTGTGGTCTTTGCGTCTCCGCATTCTGGGCGCAATTACCCAGCGTCCTTTTTGCGCAAGATCGTGTTGGACGAAATGCAAGTTCGCTCATCCGAGGATGCGTTCGTGGATGATTTGTTCCAATCAGCCGTCGATCATGGCGCGCCATTGCTTTTGGCGCAGTCGCCACGGGCGTACCTGGATCTGAACCGTGGTCCTGATGAACTGGATCCTGCGGTCATCGACGGCGTGAGGCGGATTGCACATAATCCGCGTATTGCCAGTGGGCTGGGCGTGATTCCACGCGTCGTGTCCAATGGTCGCGCGATTTATAGTGGAAAATTGACGTTGTCAGAAGCACATGAGCGTATCAGTTCGGTTTGGCGGCCCTACCATGACACCCTGCAAACCCTGATGGACAAGGCACACGCAGATTTTGGCGAAGCGATCCTTGTGGATTGCCATTCCATGCCACACGAAGCGTTGGAAGATGTTGGCCCCCCAGGTGCCACTCGTCCTGACGTTGTCCTTGGAGATCGATTCGGGGCTGCGGCTGCGTCCTCTGTGGTAGAGCGGATCGAGGCTGCGTTTGCGTCCGCAGGTTTCAAAGTTGCGCGTAACATGCCATTCGCGGGGGCCTACATCTGCCAACACTATGGCCGCCCGTCACGGCGGCATCACGCTGTGCAGATCGAAATCGACAGATCCATCTACATGAACGAAAGCCTGATCAAACCGAATGCCAATTTTAAGGCATTCAAAGCGGCCCTTGACGGTGTGATTGGTGAAATCGCTGATATTGGACGTCCCGCAGACTTGCACGTCGCGGCAGAATAATCAGCGCAACGCACGCCCCTTGAGAATCGCGTCTTTGCCAAATCTTTCACGGATTGCATCGGTTGCACGTTCGGCTTCTGCGCGTTTGATGGCATTTGGGTCTAGCAGATCGCCTATTCGGTCTGCGTCACCCGCAGGCACCAGTTCAGAAATTCCAACACCCAAAAGACGGTAGGGTCCCTGATCACCCACTTGGTCAAATAGCCCCCGTGCAGTGCGATAGATCGTGTCGGCCAATTGCGTTGGTTGATGCAGGCTGAGCCGTTTGCTCAGAAGTTTGTGGTCGCCTCGTTTGAGCTTTAACGTCACAACGCGCCCGGCCTTGTCTTGTGCCTTGGCGCGGGCTGACACCTTTTCCGCCATTCGCCAAATGTGACCGTCAAGGATATCAGAGTCTTTGGTATCTTCATTGAATGTGGTTTCGTTGCTCAGCCCCTTCATGGGTGTGCTCGTCGAAATTCTGCGCGCATCTTCGCCCCGTGCGAGGGAATAGAGCCTGTCGCCCATGCTGCCGAAACGATCATGCAAGTCGCGCCTGTCCCACCGAAGCAGATCATCGAAGGTGCGAATGCCCGCAGCGTCGAGGTTTTCCCGCGCAACGGGGCCAATGCCCCAAATCAGTTTCACGGGCTTGGGACGAAGGAATTCCGTCGTTTCCGCCGCACCGATCACCGAAAACCCGCGCGGCTTGTCCAAATCAGACGCGACCTTTGCGAGGAACTTGTTATGGCTCAGCCCGATGGACCCCGTGATCCCGATTTCATCGGCTATGCGTTTGGTCAGTCGCGCCAACATGACTGCAGGCGGTGCGCCATGCAAATTTTCGGTGCCCGACAAGTCCATGAACGCTTCGTCCAGTGACAAAGGTTCAACTGTTGGCGTCAGTTCGTCCATCAGCGCGCGCACTTGGCGCGACACTTCGACGTACCGATCCATCCGGCCCCGCACGATGATGGCTTCGGGACATAGCTTTAGCGCCTGAAACATTGGCATCGCGGATCGCACGCCTTTGATGCGCGCGATGTAACAACACGTCGACACCACGCCACGGTGCCCGCCACCGATGATAACGGGTTTTCCGTCAAGTTCTGGATTGTCGCGCTTTTCCACGGACGCGTAAAACGCATCGCAATCCATATGCGCAATGGTGAGGTCGAACAATTCATCGTGCGACGTCACACGCGGTGATCGGCACGCGGGGCAGCGGGTGCCAATTTCAAAGGTGTGCAGACAGGCGCGACAAAGTGCGGGCATAGAGTGTAAATACGCCGAGCGTGGGAGAGGTGGCAAGCTGACCGTGCGGTGCATAGGTATTTTTCAGCCAAAGAAGTTGATAGGGTAGGCTTATGGGTACCGGATTTCACGGCGCAAAGGCTGCAGTGTTCATCGGGACGCAGTTGTTGATCTATCAGCGCGATCGCGGTGTGGTCTGGCCCGGATACTGGGACTTTCCCGGTGGTGGGCGCGAAATGGGCGAAACGCCGCGTGCGTGTTTGCGCCGAGAGGTGTTTGAGGAATTCGGTCTTGATGTGCCTGATGCGGCGATCACATGGGGCAGGGCGATCCCGTCAATGATAAAGCCCACTGAAACCGCGTGGTTCTTTATCGTTCATTTGCTACATGGAATCGAGAGAAGTGTCCGTTTCGGTGATGAAGGCCAGTGCTGGGCGCTAATGGACGTTCGCGATGTGATGAATTTGCCAAATTTGGTGCCAGCCTTGCGCGCGCGGCTTAGGCTTTGGTTGCAGGACGCGGGCGCTGAAACTATCTAACACCGTAACAGGCGGTCATAATTTAAAGCGGCAAGGGAACATCATGGACATTGAAAACATCTTAACCAACCTGATTGGGGGCAATATCGTCCTGATCCTGCTGGCTGCGTTTATTATTACTTGTATTCTGGTCGGTGTTCGCATCGTGCCGCAGTCCGAAAAGTTTGTTGTTGAACGGTTTGGTCGCCTTCGCGCGGTACTTGGGCCTGGCATCAACTTTATCATCCCGTTCCTCGACCGCGTCGCGCACAAGATTTCGATCCTTGAACGCCAACTGCCGGTGATGGGCCAAGACGCGATCACGTCTGATAACGTGTTGGTGCAGGTCGAAACGTCGGTGTTCTACCGCATCACAGAGCCTGAAAAGACCGTGTATCGTATACGCGACGTCGATGGTGCGATCTCAACCACGGTCGCCGGTATCGTGCGCTCCGAGATCGGTAAGATGGAGCTTGACCAAGTGCAGGCGAACCGCACGGGTCTGATCCTCGCGATCCAAGACCAGTTGGCCGCGCAGGTGGACGATTGGGGTATCGAAGTGACGCGGGCTGAAATCCTCGACGTGAACCTCGATGCTGCGACCCGCGCTGCGATGCTTCAGCAGCTCAACGCCGAACGTGCGCGCCGCGCACAAGTGACCGAGGCTGAGGGCAAAAAGCGGTCTGTTGAACTTCAGGCCGACGCTGAACTCTATGCCGCCGAACAAGCCGCAAAAGCGCGCCGCGTGTCCGCAGACGCCGAAGCCTATGCCACGCAAGTTGTGGCCGTGGCTATTGCCGAAAACGGGCTTGAGGCGGCGCAGTATCAAGTCGCGCTAAAGCAGGTTGAAGCGCTCAATGCGCTGGGCGCATCTGCTGGCAGCAGCACGATCCTTGTACCTGCTAACGCGCTCGAGGCGTTTGGCGATGCGTTCAAGATGCTTAAGGGCCGCGCGTAATGTCGTGGTACAATGAATGGTGGGTTTGGATGGTGGCGGCACTTGTGCTGGCCATTGCTGAAATCCTCATCCCGGCTTGGATCTTCTTTGGCTTTGCGCTTGGTGCGCTTTTCCTCGGGGCAATGATCTGGATGGGCATTGGGGCTGGCATGTCACTGGCATGGTCGCTGGTTATCTTTGCTTTGTTTTCGTTGATTGCCTATGTGATTTTGCGCCAGATTTTTGGTGTTCGTCGCGGGCAAGTCAAAATCTGGGACCGCGATATCAACGACTGATAAGGTCATTCAAAAAAGGCCCCGCACTAAAGGCGGGGCCAGTCTTATCTGTTCACGAGGAAAGTCCCTGTCCGAGGGACAATTCGGACAGAGGCAGTGACAGACGTTCCGGAAACTTGGCGCCACGTTGCCGAACGGCATGCTCGAGCAAGGCACGCGTAACGCAGAACGGATCAAGCGACGCAGGCCCGTCGGCGCGACATTTGAATTTGAGTGGCTAGTTGTGAGTTGGCAAAATGACAGCAGCTTCAAAGCCGCGTCCGGTGTACCGAATATTTTTCAGTTCAATCATCGCACGACCCCTTCTGGTAAGCATTGTGGCTGGATACTTGGCCTACAAAACATTTGGGGATCAGCATGAATTTATTACAGGGGAAGAAAACTCAGGTTTTCACCCAACACCGCATCTAGACGCAATAATCTGTTTTTAAGGTGGCAATCACCCTTTTTTTAGGCGTTTCGAGTATTTGCCTATAGTGAGCGGAGTTCTGCCATAATAGCTTCAGCTGCCGCTTTGGGGTCTGTATGTTGCCAGATCGGGCGCCCGACAACCACGTGATCTGCGCCGTTTACAATGGCTTGGGCAGGTGTCGTGACCCGCTTTTGATCCCCGAGATCGGCCCCGGCCGGGCGTACGCCGGGGGTAACAATCAACTTGCCCTCGGCTTCGGGCATCGCGCGGATCAAGGCGGCTTCTTGTGGTGACGCGATCACGCCATCAGCACCATTGGACAGCGCCAGCCCTGCGCGTTCTTGTACCAGATCGGTAATATCGCCGGCCTTTATGCAGGATGCATCCAGATCGGTGCGGTCCAGCGATGTCAGGATTGTTACGGCAAGGATTTTCATATCCGACCCGCCTTTACCTTCCGTCGCAGCGCGCACCACATGGGGGTCACCGTGCACGGTCAGAAAATCATGCCCGAACCGCGACAGGCCGCGCACCGCAGCCTCAACCGTTGCGCCGATATCAAACAGCTTCATATCCAGGAAAATGCGTTTGCCGTGTTCGTCGGCAAGCTCATTGGCCAAGGCCAACCCACCGCCTGTCAGCATGCCCAGCCCGATCTTATAGAACGACACCGCATCGCCGATCTTTTCCGCCATCGCCATTCCTGACAAAGCGTCGGGCATATCCAAGGCAACGATCAGGCGGTCATCGGCGGTTGTAAGATCAGACATGGCGGTCTCCTTTGATTTTCGCCGTTCTATGCCTGTGGCCCACAATCATCAACCGACCTTGAACGGTCGCGCGCCGCGCCCCATATAAAAATCGAGGCTCTAGACAGTCTGCGCCGCATAAGCGGGCAGCATCCGAAACGGGGCGCTTATACAAAGGAGAAGACCATGAACCTAGAAAAGTTCACAGAACGGTCGCGCGGTTTTATTCAAGCCGCCCAGACGATCGCAATGCGTGAAAGCCATCAACGGCTTGCCCCTGAACATTTGCTCAAAGCCTTGCTTGATGATGATCAAGGTTTGGCCACGAACCTAATTAACGCGTCCGGCGGTGATGCCGCAGGGGTTTTGCAAAACGTTGATATTGCACTCGCTAAAATGCCCACCGTGACGGGTGACGCGGCGCAAACATTCATGGATGGAACAACAGGTAAAGTACTGGCCGAGGCTGAAAAGCTCGCCAAGAAAGCTGGCGACAGCTTTGTGCCTGTGGAACGTATCCTGATGGCGCTGACGATGGTTAAATCCAAAGCCAAGGATTCATTGGACGCTGGCAAGGTGACGGCGCAATCGCTCAATTCCGCGATCAACGACATTCGCAAAGGCCGCACGGCTGATACGGCATCGGCCGAAGAAGGCTATGACGCGTTGAAAAAATACGCGATGGATCTGACGGCGCGTGCCCGTGAAGGTAAGATTGACCCGATCATTGGTCGTGACGAAGAAATCCGTCGCGCGATGCAGGTTTTATCGCGCCGAACAAAGAACAACCCCGTTTTGATCGGTGAACCTGGCGTGGGTAAGACCGCGATTGCCGAAGGTTTGGCACTGCGCATTGTCAACGGGGACGTGCCGGAATCATTGCGCAACAAATCGCTGCTCTCCCTCGACATGGGGGCTTTAATCGCTGGCGCGAAATATCGTGGCGAATTCGAAGAACGCCTCAAGGCCGTGCTGAACGAAGTCACCGAAGCCGCGGGTGAGGTCATTCTTTTCATCGATGAAATGCACACGCTTGTCGGTGCAGGCAAAGGTGACGGCGCGATGGACGCCGCAAACCTGATCAAGCCAGCTTTGGCACGGGGCGAATTGCATTGTATTGGCGCAACGACGCTGGATGAATACCGCAAATATGTGGAAAAAGACGCAGCCCTTGCGCGGCGTTTCCAGCCAATTGTTGTGCAGGAACCAACCGTTGAAGACACAATCAGCATCCTGCGTGGCATCAAAGAAAAGTATGAATTACACCACGGGGTTCGGATTTCTGACAGCGCGCTGGTCGCGGCGGCGACCCTAAGCCATCGTTACATCACTGACCGTTTCTTGCCGGACAAAGCCATCGACCTTATGGACGAAGCTGCGTCGCGGTTGCGCATGGAAGTGGACAGCAAACCAGAAGAACTTGACCAGCTTGACCGCCAAGTCATGCAATTGCAAATCGAAGCCGAAGCCTTGCGCATGGAGGACGATCAGGCATCAAAAGATCGACTTAAGAAGCTTGAGGGTGAGTTGTCGAAGGTGCAGGAGCAATCCGTCAGCATGACAGCAAAGTGGCAGGCGGAACGCGATAAACTCGAAGGGGCGCGTGGGTTGAAGGAAGACCTTGATCATGCCCGCGCCGAACTGGATATCGCGAAACGTGAAGGCAACCTCGCCAAGGCGGGGGAGCTGTCATACGGCGTCATCCCGCAGCTTGAAAAGCAGTTGGGCGAAGCGGAAGATAACGATCTTATGGTCGAAGAAGCCGTGCGCCCTGAACAGATTGCCAGCGTTGTTGAGCGCTGGACGGGTATCCCGGTTGCCAGAATGCTCGAAGGGGAACGTGAAAAGCTGCTGCGCATGGAAGATGGTTTGCATAAGCGCGTCATTGGGCAGGACACCGCGGTACGGTCTGTCGCCAATGCAGTGCGTCGTGCGCGGGCTGGCCTGAACGATGAAGGGCGGCCTTTGGGCTCGTTCCTATTCCTCGGGTCAACGGGCGTCGGTAAGACTGAATTGACCAAAGCTGTCGCGGAATTTTTGTTTGATGATGATAACGCGATGGTGCGGCTCGATATGTCGGAGTTTATGGAAAAACATTCGGTGTCGCGTCTTATCGGTGCGCCTCCGGGTTATGTCGGTTACGATGAAGGCGGTGTTTTGACCGAAGCTGTGCGGCGGCGTCCGTATCAGGTGATCCTGTTTGACGAGGTTGAAAAGGCGCATCCAGACGTGTTCAACGTGCTGTTACAGGTATTGGATGACGGCGTGTTGACGGATGGCCAAGGCCGGACAGCCGATTTCAAACAAACGTTGATCATCCTGACATCCAACCTCGGGTCACAAGCGCTCAGTCAGTTGCCCGAAGGATCGGATATGGTGGACGCCAAGCGCAATGTCATGGATGCGGTGCGGGCACACTTCCGGCCAGAGTTCCTCAATCGTCTCGATGAAACGGTGATCTTTGATCGGTTGGCACGTGACGATATGGACGGCATTGTCACGATCCAGATGTCGCAGCTTTTGAAACGGTTGGCGTCGCGCAAAATCAATCTGGCGTTGGATGACGGTGCGCGCAAATGGCTGGCAGACGAAGGCTATGATCCGGTGTTCGGTGCACGGCCACTAAAGCGTGTCATCCAGCGTGCATTGCAAGATCCGCTCGCAGAAATGCTGCTCGCGCGGGACGTGAAAGACGGTGACACCGTGCCGGTGTCTGCCGGCGCTGACGGGCTGTTGGTAGGGGATCGGATCAGTGTTTCGAACCGCCCGAAGCCTGACGAAGCAGTCGTTCATTAAAATACCGAACAGGATCGGGTTCATCTGCTAGGCTTGGCGCATGGACCCGATCACGCTATTTTTTTATGCCGTCGTTTGCAGCTGCCTCAGCGCGGCTGCGCCGAAATTTCCCGGCTTGCCGATCCGTCTCGGCATTGGCGCTGCTGTGGGAATTCTCGCCGCAATTACATTGCTCTATATCAAAGATGTCATGAACGTTTACTGACACCCTTAGCGCAAAAAAGCCCCGGCGCATCTGGGGGATGCGCCGGGGCCAATCGTTGTAGCGAGTGCCGATTTACATCGGTGGCATCAAGACAGTGTCGATGACGTGGATAACACCGTTGGACGCTTCGATATCTGCAGCAACAACGTTTGCGCCGTTCACCATCACACCGCCTTCGGTCATGATTGTGACATCTGCACCGTTTACAGTCGTTGCAGTCATGCCATCAGACAGGTCTGTCGACATCACTTTACCGGCGACGACGTGGTATGTCAGGATCGCGGCGAGTGCTTCTGGATCAGCCAGCAGGCCCTCGACGGTGCCTTCTGGAAGGGCAGCGAACGCCTCATCTGTTGGTGCGAAAACTGTGAACGGGCCTTCACTTTTCAGCGTGTCGACCAAGCCAGCAGCCGCAACAGCAGCGACGAGTGTTGTGAACGTGCCCGCATCAATGGCGGTGTCCACGATGTCCATAGAATGACCGTCCGCAAATGCGGTAGATGCGGTCAGGGCGATTGTGGCCGTAGCGGCCATGAAAGTACGACGAAGCATTGGATAGTCCTCCAAAAAAGCAAAATACCAAACTGGTATCTTAACATTTACGCGGCATCGCAATCTTGGTTCACAGGGGATTTCCGCCACCGTGATTTGACGGCAAGCCAACTCGCGCTAAGCCCTCGCTTGTCTTGTTTTCAATTCACAAGAGGTTGATCGAATGCGTCCGGACTGAAATAAATTACTGTTGAAAAACTGTCATAGTGCTGCTTTGGGGCCTACTCCGCCTTGGTATGTTGGTGGTCACCAAGGTGTCGATGCAGCCGTATGTGCGCTGCCGAAACGAGCGCCGTCGGTGCCTGTCTTGACGCCAAGGTTGGTGGGCTGTCTTGTGACCCACAACTTCTATCACAATCAGGGATGATCGCGGATGTTCTCTAGCTTTAGCATGTCGGTATTTGAAGGTCTCGCAGTCGCGCTTATCATCGCGCTCGGACTTTTACTTTTGGTGATCGTTGTGCTGGGAATCATTGATCGCACCCAGACGCAGGATGCTATCCGGCGCAACTATCCAGTGGTCGGGCGGTTTCGGTCTTTGCTCTCGGCATTGGGCGAATTTTTTCGGCAGTATTTCTTTGCGATGGACCGTGAAGAACTGCCGTTTAACCGCGCGCAACGCGAATGGGTGAAACACGCCGCCGACAAAGGCAGCAGCACTGTTGCGTTCGGATCAACCCGAAACCTGAATGTGCCCGGAACGCCGATCTTTGTGAACGCGGCCTTTCCGCCGCTCGATAACCAATTCGCCAGCACCGACCCGATGGTGATCGGGGCGGGTTCGCGGGAACCCTTTACGGCAAAATCCATCTTTAACTTGTCAGGCATGTCCTACGGCGCGATTTCCAAACCTGCCGTACAAGCCTTGTCGCGCGGCTGTGCATCGGCTGGCATCTGGATGAACACTGGCGAAGGCGGACTGTCACCTTACCATTTACAAGGCAATTGCGATATCGTCTTTCAGATCGGCACGGCGAAATTTGGCGTCCGAGACGATGACGGCAATCTGGACGATGCCAAATTGCGTAAAGTGGCTGCACACGACCAAGTCAAAATGATTGAAATCAAACTAGCCCAAGGTGCAAAGCCCGGCAAAGGCGGCATCCTACCGGCCGCCAAGATCAGTGCCGAAATTGCCGAGATCAGAGGCATCCCCGAAGGCCGCGACGGTATCAGTCCAAACCGGCATGCCGAAGTTAATGACTGGAATGACCTGCTCGACTTCATCGCACATGTGCGCGATGTTTCTGGTCTCCCCACAGGGATTAAAACGGTGATGGGCTCGGAATCCGCCTTTGCAGAGTTTTTTGACACGATAGTAGAAAGAGGCATCGAAAGTGCCCCCGATTTCATCACTCTGGACGGCGGCGAGGGCGGAACGGGTGCTGCGCCCATGCCATTGATTGATCTGGTTGGCGTCTCAATCCGCGAAGCCTTGCCGCGGGTGTCGGCAATGCGCAATGAATGCGGCCTCAGGGATCGCATCCGCATTGTTGCATCCGGCAAACTGGTGAACCCCGGCGACATTGCCTGGGCGCTGTGCGCCGGCGCGGATTTCGTCACTTCGGCTCGTGGATTCATGTTCTCGCTTGGCTGTATCCAAGCCCTGAAATGCAACAAAAACACCTGCCCAACGGGGATCACGACCCATGATCCACGGTTTCAAAAGGGCCTCGTTCCCGATGAAAAATGGGAGAAGGTAGCAGCCTACGCCAAGGGCATCATCAAAGAAGTCGAAACCATCGCCCATTCTGTCGGTGTGCCAGAGCCCCGAAAGATGCGTCGCGACCACGTCCGGATCGTACAACCCGACACCACCAGCATCCCGCTTTCAACGCTCTATCCTTCTTAACGCTGGCTTTGTCTCATAAATATTCCGGGGGGTCGCGCAGCGGCTGGGGCAGAGCCCCCTCCACGCCCGCCGCTGCGCGAAAACATTACAGTCTCCCCGCGCAGATGTGACACTTGTTTTGGTGACGTGGGAAAGGTGCCCACTGTACACATATCAAAATCAATGATTGGAGAGACCCATGGTCAACCGCTGGAACAACACATTCACCCGTGCAGATATCACGCCGGAACCACTTTGGCTGAATCGCCGTGCGGTCCTCGCCGGGATGGCAGGCGCGGGTGCTTTGGGCGGGGCCGTTGCTGCTCAAGAAGCTCTTGTGCCGAACACATGGGAAGAAATCACCACCTACAATAACTTCTACGAATTCGGCACCGGCAAAACTGATCCCTCCGACAATGCAGGTGATATGGTCACCGATCCGTGGGAAATTACAATTGACGGTTTGGTCGACAATCCGGGCACCTTCACGCTGTCGGATCTCATCGCGGACATGACGATGGAGGAACGCCTGTACCGTTTCCGCTGCGTCGAAGCATGGTCCATGGTCATTCCTTGGAATGGGTTTGAACTGGCCGATTTACTGGAAAAGGCAGGTGCGCAATCTGGCGCCACCCACGTGGCGTTCGAAACGGCCGTGTTGCCCGATGTCATGCCCGGCGTGCGCCGCAACGTGATCGACTTCCCCTATGTCGAAGGCCTGCGTCTGGACGAAGCGATGCATCCGCTGACCATTATGGCGACCGGCATTTATGATCGCCCGCTCGCAAACCAAAGCGGCGCACCGATCCGTTTGGTCGTGCCATGGAAATATGGTTTCAAGTCGATCAAATCTATCGTGCGCATCACGCTGACTGATGAACAGCCCGCAACCACATGGAACAAGATCAGTGACCGCGAGTATGGCTTCTATAGTAATGTGAACCCCGAAGTGGATCACCCACGCTGGAGCCAAGCATCCGAACGCATGATCGGTGGCGGCTTGTTCTCGTCGCGCCAAGACACGCTGATGTTCAACGGCTATCCTGAAGTCGCCAGTCTTTATGACGGCATGGATCTGACGACAAACTACTGATGGGACGAATTTTCGTGTTCATTGGTGGATTGGGTGCCGGCATCGGTTTGGCCTGTTGCTTTACGGCCCTATTGCCGTTCGTTCTTACGTCGATTGGCGCAAGCAGCCTGATCACGGCGCTTTATCGTGACAGCATATTGCTACCGTTCGTCGGTGCGTCGCTGATCCTCTTGGGATCGGGACTTTGGTTAATGCGACGGACCAGGTCATGAGGATCGTTATTTTGCAGACCACTTGTGCATGCCCCGACTGCGCCGCGTCGTGCGATGGGAGACTGGTCTTTTCCGCACGACAACTACGGAATGTGAGCCAGCAATGATCGACACCATCAATACCTTCGTCCGCAAAATCCCGACTTGGGTGGTCTATCTCCTTTATGTTCTGCCAATCCCCTATTTCTTCTATTCAGCCCAAACTGGCGGCATGGGGGTCGAGCCGATCAACGCCCTTGAACGTGAAATGGGTCAGATCACACTGCAGCTCATCATTATCGGTCTCGCGATTACGCC